>CAZEKG010000001.1:0-5243 GCA_964512625.1 uncultured Gammaproteobacteria bacterium
AGGAAAAGGGTTTTAGCTCTAATCTTATTTCTTGCCGTTTTTATTGTTTGCGAATTATCTTTTATGAATCTTAGGCTGCCTTTTGACGGCGCCAGGGATTTTGAATTTAAGAAGGGGATTGCCAGGTCCTCTAATAACGATTATGAGGTTCTGATTCTTGGCGATTCCGTAGCCCAAATTTCTCTTAACGGATTTATTCTAGCTAATGTTTTAGGGAAAGAAGTTTATAATTTTTCTCTAAACGGATTGGTCACTTTTTTAGGCCAATATTTTATTTTAAGGGATTATTTAAATAACCATAAGCCACCGGAAGCTTTAGTTATTATGGCGAGTTGCGATTCTTACTCACTTAAAAGGGTTAAAAATAGGAGTCTTGATATATTGGCTATAGCTTATTTAAGAGAATCCCTTAGAGAGTCCTTAAAAAGCCGGCAAGATTTCTCATATTTATTCCCTTTATGGTTTAGATTATTGCCGAGCAATAGTTATGGCCGGGAAATATTTAACTTGAATAATCTTAAGCAGCTGCTGAAATTTAATTTCAATCTCTGGGGTTTTTATCTTAATAGTTATGAAGTTGAAAATATGAATATTCGGGATCTGGTTTTTAATAAAGGCAATATCTTTAGTTTTTATCATTACCCTGATCTTTTTATGGATTTTATTAGTAAAGAAAAAGATAAAGCGAATAATAATTTCATCTCTAACGGATTCAATGATTATTATTTAAAAAAAATCATAGCCTTAGCTGATGATCGCGGAATTAAAATTTTTATAATCCGGCCTATTTTTTATGAGCCTTTATATAATAGTCCGGAGCGCTCGGCTTTTTACGCTGATTGCTATAATTATCTCGAATCATTGTCTATTAAAAATGACAATATAGCCTTAATCAGCGGAAATTATAATATTTTTAAGGATCAGGCGTCTTTCATAGATAATAGCAATCATTTGATTTTTTTCTATGGACTTAATTTTTCTAATAATGTGGCTAAGGATATGAAGATTGAATTAGAAAAAAAGTAACTACTAATGGAATGAAAGTATTTTTTAAAAAAAGCTATAAGAAATTAAAAAATAATAAATTGAAATTTATTAGTCTTTCTTTGGTTTTACTTTTAGTGATTATTTTAGAAACCTTATTTTTTGTTTTTAAAGCGCCCTTTAATGGCGTGGCTATTAATTTTCAGTATAAGAAAGTGGTAGCTGGAAAAAGCGGCCAAGATTTTAGTGGTCTTATTATTGGGGATAGTTCTGGTCAAACTTCCGTCAGTGCTGGGATTTTATCTCAAATACTGGGCGAGGATTTTTATAATTTTTCTCTGGCTTATTCAGTCAGCTTTATTGGTCAATATTTTATTTTAAGGGATTATTTAAGAAATAATAAGCCACCTAAAATACTAGTTGTCATGGCGACTTGCGATTCTTATGGTATGGGAAAAATCAATAATAAAACCTTAGACATGATTGGAATGGTTTATCTTAAGGAGTCGTTGTTAGAATCTTTAAGGGATTTAACTTCTTTTAATTATTTATTTCCGGTTTGGATTAGAATCTTACCGAGTAAGAGATATGAAGGCAGTCTTTTTAATAGGAGCAACTTAGTTAATTTAGTTAGTCATAATTTTAATTTTTTTAATTTTAAAGAAGATCTAAAAAGATTCCAAGTGGATAAAATTCAAGATGATATTAAAAATAATGGCAATATTTTTTGGCCGGATTACTTACCCGAAGTTTTAGATTTTAATTTGGAGGGTATGTTAAAAAATTCAGTAAGTGATTTTAGCTTAGAGGGCGTCGGCGGTTTTTATTTTAAGAAAATTTTGGTTTTAGCAGATGATTTAGGTATGGAGGTTTTTATAGTCAAGCCTATACTCTACGAGCCGGTTTATAGGCGGTCTAATTTGACTCCTTTTTATAATGATTGTGTCGCCCATCTTGATTTATTGCCTAATGCATATAGTAATGTGAGTATTATCGGCTCAGGTTATCATGTCTTTAAAGATAAAGAATCTTTTGTCGATAATATGCCTCATTTGAATTATAATTATGCTAGGCCATTTTCCGAAAAAATCGCCGAAGAAATAAAAGGAAAAATGGCAAAATAAAAACTCCCTTTTTAGGGGGAGTTAGCCTGTTTCCATTTCTTTCTCGGTCAGCTCCAGCCTTTCTTTAGCTAGAGGCTCGCAGATTTCTCTCAATTCTCGGAACTTCTCACAAGACTTGTGGCGCTTCAAAGGATTGAGCAGCTCTCCGCAAAGCTCATAAATTCGAGCGAAGTCTTTCCCTATCTTTTCTGGGAAGGGCTTCTTAATGAAGGCTTTTTTCTTAACGAAGACCGATTCGATGGGGCCTCGCTTCTTGAATTGGATCCAGCCTTCTTCGGGGGCTTGGAAATCAATCGTCCCGCCGTTTGGCTTTCCTCGCTCGGTTAGGAGGAGGTTGTAGGTGTTGCCCTGGAAGAGGCCGCTCTTATTCTTGATTTCAACGGTCAATTCCAGTTTTTCATCCTTTACTTCGATGAAGACGCTGAGAGTTTCGCCGTTCTCGACGTACTTGAAGGAGTCGGAGAAAACGGCCGGCTTAGTCTTTAGGTACTCTTCCAATTCAGGAATCAGGGAAGAGCATCTTTTTTCTTCAGCCACAGCCGTAAAGCAGGAGAGGGCGAAAATAGCGACTGATAGTAGAAGCGCAAGCTTTCTCATGGCTGATTCCCTTTCCGCGCATCGGTTTCGGCGCATTTGCGGTACTGATCGCAAACCTCGAAGTAAAAGTCTAACGGCATCTCGTAGGTTGAGCTTTCGAAAAGCTGATCCCCATTATCGTCGGTCAGCGTAAGAATCCAATGGGGAGCTGGGAAGCCTTCCTGGCGAAGACTTTTGCCGCGGCACTTTTTTTCAAAGGCTTGTTGCAGCTTTTCGTAGGTCTTATTACTGATCAAGAGGCGCACTTCCGGATTGACGGCTCGCGATGACTTAGTCAGTAGCAGGTTCCAATTAGGGCATGGACGGTCAAATATGATCATCGAGCCCTTTTCCGGATTCCAGCGAGATTCCAGCGTTTGCGAGTTCGTATAGACGCTCTCGCTTCCCAGGAGACCATTTTCTTCATCAATAACGATGACTGAAGTTGCGGTTTTCTCCGGGTTTTGGCGATTCGTGACGCAGCCAGTGAGCAGGAAAACAATAATCGCGATAATTACAATCCTGACCTTTTCCATACCATTCTCCCTCCGCTGTTATCGACCCCTTATTCGCTCCAAAGACAGAATAGTCCTTGGGTTGATTTTGAATGAACAAACTGATAAAATACCACTGTTATCTTAACTGGATTAACTAAATTTAGTCAATGGCTGAAAAAATAAGGAATTTCTGTATAATTGCCCATATTGATCACGGTAAGTCAACCTTGGCTGACCGTCTTTTGGAATTTACGGGAACTGTTAGTAAAAGAGAGATGAAAGAACAGCTTTTAGACCAAATGGATATTGAGCGGGAAAGGGGCATAACTATTAAGCTTCAGCCCGTTAGAATCAGGCATAAAGGCCATGAATTGAATTTAATAGATACTCCTGGGCATGTTGATTTCACTTATGAAGTTTCTCGAAGCCTTTTAGCGGTTGAGGGCGCTTTACTTTTAGTGGATGCTACTCAAGGCATTCAAGCTCAAACTCTCGCCAACTTATACTTAGCGATGGAGCAAAACTTAACTATCATCCCGGTTCTTAATAAGATAGATTTGCCTAATGCGGAGATTAAAAGAGTTTCCGAGGAGATAGTTAACTTGCTCGGTTGCCGCCAAGATGAGATTTATCATGTTTCAGGAAAAACCGGAGAAGGAGTGGAAGCGCTTCTTGATGCGGTTATCGAAAAAGTCCCGCCGCCGAAAATTATTGAGAATAAGACTTTAAGAGCTTTGATTTTTGATTCTATCTATGATGAATATCGGGGAGTAATAGCTTATATCAGGATTTTTGAAGGACAGGTTAAAAACGGCGATGATTTAAAATTCGTAGCTAAAGGGACTTGGGCTAATGCTTTGGAAGTCGGTTATTTCAATCCTCGCTATGTTAAATCTCCGGCGATCGCTTCCGGCGAAATAGGCTATATCGTAACCGGGCTTCGGGATGTTTCTCTTTGCCAGGTTGGCGATACCATAACTCTTTCCGGGCAAAATGTTGAGCCGCTACCCGGCTTTAAAGAGGCTAAGCCAATGGTTTACGCCGGCGTTTTTTGTAAAGACGGCAGCGATTTCAACCGGCTTAGGGATGCGATTGAAAAATTGAAATTGAATGATGCGGCGCTAAGCTATGAGCCGGAAAATTCCCAAGCGCTGGGCTTAGGTTTTAGATGTGGCTTTTTAGGTTTATTACATTTGGAAATATTTCAGGAAAGGATTAATCGCGAATTCAATTTGGAGCTGATTGTAACTATTCCGAGCGTCGCTTATAAGGTTTATTTTAAAGACGGGCATGAAGCGATGATTTATAGCTCGACATCTTTTCCCGATCCGACTTTTATAGAATCAATCGAAGAGCCGATAATGAAAACGGATATTTTTACCCCAAAGAGCTATTTGGGCGCTGTTATGCAATTAGCGACGGAAAAGAGGGGTATTTATTTTAATACGGAATATCTCGATGATGATTTGGCTATTTTGCATTATGAGATTCCTTTGACTCAGTTAATCGTAGATTTTTATGATAAGCTGAAGTCAGTCAGTTCCGGCTACGCTTCAATGAGCTATGATTTTTCACGCAATAGTAAAGCTGAGATAGTTAAGATGGATATTTATGTGGCTGAGGAAAAAATAGAGGCTTTATCCGTTTTAACTTATAAAGATTCAGTAAATCAAGTCGGAAGAAGAGTCGTTGAGGTACTTAAGGAAAGTCTGCCTCGCCAGCAGTTCGTCGTTAAAATCCAGGCTAGTATAGGTGGTAAGGTTATTGCCGGAGAAAGGATTTCGGCCCTAAGAAAGGATGTCACTGCTAAATTGTATGGCGGCGATTGGACTCGTAGAGCTAAACTGCTTGAAAAGCAAAAGAAAGGAAAAAAGAAAATGATGAGTATCGGCAAGGTTGATATTCCGACAGAAGTCTTTATGGCAGTCTTGAAAAAATAAAGCTAAAATAAAAAACTGCCGAAAATTTTCGACAGCCTATGTACGAATAGCTTTGACTCCTGTTAGGGCTAGGGCGGCAGCGACCGCCAAGACAAGTTCTTTCGGCAATCCTGTTTGCTGGT
>CAZEKG010000001.1:5253-45410 GCA_964512625.1 uncultured Gammaproteobacteria bacterium
AGACGAATCCGGCTCCCATACCGCAGCTGAAGCCGAAGAAGAAAATGGCCAGCCAATAGCTGTGTTTGATGAAAAAAGCCAGGAAGCCGCTTTCCGTCCTCGAGATTTTCGTCATTTCTTTACTCCTATTTCAGTTCAGCCGAGCTATCTCGGTTATTCCTAGTAAAAGAGCGGAGCGATACTGAATAGAACCATGGAAATAGTTACTAGTGAAACAATAATGATCCAGGCTATTTTTTGTAATTTTTTCTTTTTCATATCTTGAATATTAGCAGTCTTTTTCGTTGTTTGTCAATCTTAATCTAACTGTAAAATAATGGCCTTAAGATGGCTCGTTAAAGAAGTTGTTACTGAGGACTTTATTAAGCGCTTTCCCGAGCTTAATAGGGTGACTTTACAATTGCTTTATAATAGGGAGTTAAAGGATGAAAAGGCGATGAACGATTTTTTGTACCCTGATTATGAAAGTCATTTATTGGATCCTTTTTTATTTAAGGATATGGAAAAAGCGGTTAAGAAGTTTTTTTCTGTTTTAACCGGCGGCGGCAAGATTCATATTTACGGCGATTACGATGCTGACGGCGTTTGTTCTTCGGCGGTTTTATATAAAGCTATAAAAGCTTTCGGCGCGGATCCGGAGGTTTATATTCCTTTTCGAGAGACCGAAGGTTATGGTCTCAATATGGCGGTTGCTAAACGTATTATAGATCAAAAAGTGGCTTTGCTAATTACTGTTGATTGTGGTATTTCTAATAAAGATGAGATAGCTTATCTTAAAGATCATGGGGTCGAGGTCATTGTTTTAGATCATCATCAAGAGCCGTTAGAATTGCCGCCAGCTTATGCCATAATCAATCCGGCAGTCAAATCTTGCGGCTATCCTTTTCCGTATCTTTGTGGGGCAGGGGTAGTTTTTAAGTTCGTCCAGGCCTTAATTATGCGCCAGGAAAAATTAAGTCCCATAAAACTGCCAGCCGGTTTTGAAAAATGGCTACTTGATTTAGTAGCGATAGCGACTATCGGCGATATTGTCATTCTTCATAAAGAAAATCGCATCTTCGCTTATTACGGTTTGAAAGTCCTTGAGAAAACGCGCCATCTCGGTCTTAAAAAAATAATCGATAAGATCAATAACCATTCTGGCCGGATAGATTCCCAGTATGTCGGTTGGCGGATTGTGCCGCGACTTAATGCAGCTGGGCGAATCAATCATGCTAGTGCTGCTTTTAATCTTTTAAAAAGCCTTGATGACGAGGAAGCGGAAAAAGACGCTAATAAACTTGAAGAAAATAATAAAAAACGACAACAGATAACGGAAAATGTCCAAAAACAAGCTTTTGCTCAAGTTGAGGCGGAAGCGGAAAAGGCGAAAATCCTTTTTGCAGTCGGAGAAAATTGGTTGGCCGGGGTAGTTGGTTTAGTTGCCGGGAGAATAAGTGATAAATATAATCGGCCGGCCTTAGTTTTTTCTAAGGAAGGAGAGAAATATGTTGGCTCGGGTCGAAGTATCCCGGTTTTTAATATTACGGAAGCCTTAAAAGAAAATGCTGGCCTCTTAAGTCGTTATGGCGGTCATAGCCAAGCTTGCGGCTTAACAATTATCGGTGATGATAATTTTAAGAAGTTTAAGAATAAAATGGAGCGCCTAACGGAAAAGAAATTAAAAAATATCGATCTTGATCCAGCGTTGAATATTGAGACCGAGGTTAAGTTGTTGGAGATAAATTGGGATTTATGGGACGATTTAAGCAGGTTTGAGCCTTTTGGCGAAGGTAATTTAAAGCCGTTATTCGCCGCTAGGCAATTAAGGATTGAAAATGTCCAAACAGTCGGTAATGACGGCAAGCATCTTAAGGTCCAGGTCTCTCAGGATGATAATTTAAAGCACATTCATAAGTTAATCGGCTTTTCCTTCGGAGATTGGTGTGCTAAACTTGATATTGGAGACTTGATTGATATCGTTTTTGAGTTGGATATCAATGAATGGAACGGCAATCGGGAGTTGCAGTTAAAGATAGTGGATTTAAAATTAAGCGAATAGAAATAAAAAAATATATGAAAGCGATTATTTATACGGACGGAGGTGCTCGAGGCAATCCAGGCCCGGCGGGGATTGGCGTCGTTATAAAATTTGATGAAACTACCCATTATTTTAAGAAGTATATTGGAAAAACGACTAATAATCAGGCCGAATATCAGGCGCTAGTCATGGCACTTGAAAAGGCGAAGGAGCTGGGAGCGACCGAAGTCGATTGCCGTTTAGATTCCGAATTGGTAGTCAAACAATTAAATCGAGAATACCGAGTTAAGGATAAGGATTTAGCTATTCAATTCGTTAAGGTTTGGAATCTTATGGCTAATTTCAAAAAAGTTACTTTTAAACATGTTTTTCGAGAGGATAATAAAGAGGCGGACCGATTAGTTAATGAAGCTATAGATCAAGCAGTCTAATATTTTTTAAAAGCCCTTAATGGGCTTTTTATATTTGCTTATTTTGTGTTATAATATAGTCAATTAATAAAATATTTTGACTAAAAAAATAGAAGAAAAAATTGTAATGGAAGAAGTTTCTTGGCATGCCTTGAGTGTCAAGAAGGTTTTTAGTTTACTTAAGACGGACTTAAGGGGCTTAAGCTCTAAAAAAGCCGGGGAGTCTGCTGATTATTTCGGCAAGAATGAAATTGCCGACAAGGTTAAAAAATCTAATCTCACTTTACTTATCAATCAAATAAAATCGCCGTTGGTTTATGTTATGGTTGTTGCCGGCTCTATTTCCTTATTTTTAGGCCATGTTATGGATTCTTCGGTTATTTTTATCGTAGTTTTCGTCAATACGGCTTTCGGCTTTTGGCAGGAAAAGAAAGCTGATGATGCTATCGCTAAGTTGAGAAAAATAATTCGGCAACAAGCAAAGGTCTTTAGGGATGGTCGATTAGTCCAGATTGATATTAAAGAAATTGTTCCTGGAGATATAATCGAAATTAAAGCTGGAGATAAGGTCCCTGCTGATGCTAGGCTTATTGAAATAGACGGACTTCAAACCGTAGAGGCTAATTTAACCGGCGAATCGGCGCCGATAGAGAAAATTATAGGAGTGACGGATAAAGGGGCGACTATCGGCGATAGAAAGAATATGGTCTATATGGGAACGGTTATTTCACGCGGTTGGGGGAGAGCGGTGGTTTGTGCAACTGGCAATAAGACGGAAATCGGTAAGATCTCTAAGATGATTTCTGAAACTGAAGAAGAAATTACTCCTCTTCAGCTTCAGCTCAGGGGTTTTAGTAAAAGCCTGACCTTTTTAGTCGTTTTCTTATGTATATTGGTTTTTGGTAGTGGGCTACTCTTAGGTAAAGATCCGACAGAAATGTTTATTACCTCAGTTGCTTTAGCAGTTGCGGCCATTCCCGAGGGGCTTTTAGTTTCCGTAACTATTATTTTGGCTTTAGGTATGCAAGCCAGTTTAAAGAAGAAGGCACTGGTTAGGAAGTTGGTTGCAGCGGAAACTATCGGCAGCACTTCAGTTATTTGTACTGATAAGACGGGTACTTTAACTGAAGGTAAGATGATGGTATATAAAATTATTACCGCCGATCGGGAATATGAAGTGGAAAAGGATTTGGAGTTGACTAAAATAGAAAAAACAAGGGATCTTATTTCTAAAATATCTCTATTGTGCAGTAGTGCCGAAATAGAAAATCCCCAAGATGCTCTTGAAGAAATGAGAGTTATTGGCGATCCGACTGAAAAGGCCATTCTTATTTCCGCGCTTTCTGCTGGCTTCGATAAAGAAGTTTTAGAAAAGGATTATATTAAGATCCAGGAAGTTCCTTTTGATTCCGAAAAGAAATATATGGCGACGATTCATGAGCATAAATCGGATAAGCATTTTCATATTTTCGCTAAGGGCGCTCCGGAAAAAATCCTGGCTTATTGTGGTCAAGTCATGGTTAAGGGTAAAAAGAAGAAGATGACTAAAGAGGACATGGTTTTTTTAAGAAAAAATTATGAACAATTAGCTAAAAAAGGGTTAAGAGTCTTAGCTTTAGCTTATAAAACAGGTAAAAAATTCAAAGATATAGATAAGGAATTAAAAGATTTGGTTTTCTTAGGTTTTATTGCCATTAAAGACCCGTTACGTCCGGAAGCTAAAGAAGTCATGCATTTATGTCATCAAGCTGGGATAAGGCCGATAATTTTGACTGGGGATCATAAAAATACCGCCGAAGCCATATTTAAAGAGCTGGGCTTGAAAGTCATGGGTAATATAATAGAGGGCAGTGAGCTCGATAAGATGGATGATAAGCAGCTTGACTTAAGGCTTAAAGAGATTGATGTTTATGCTAGAGTCGAGCCAAGACACAAGCTTAGAATAGTCCAGGCTTGGCAAAGGAAAGGGGAAGTGGTAGCTATGACTGGCGACGGTATTAATGATGCTCCCGCGCTTAAGGCGGCCGATATTGGCATCGCTTTAGGAGATAGCGCTGATGTGACGAAAGAAACAGCTGATATGATTCTCCTGGATAATAATTTCAGGGTTATTATTGATTCCATAAAACAGGGAAGAATGATCTATGATAACATAAAGAAAGTTGTCCTTTATCTTTTAATCCATGTATTTTCCGAAATGATCCTGATTATCGGCAGTTTGATCCTATCCTTGCCTTTACCGGTTACCGCTTTACAAATTCTTTGGATTAATTTGATCTCTGATGGATTCCCTAACCTAGGATTGACAGTTGAGCCGGCTGAAAAAAATATTATGGACGATAAACCGAGGCCAAGGAAGACTAATATTCTTGATTGGGAAGTTAAAGCTTTAATTTTCATTGTCGGCATCTTTAGCGATTTATTATTATTCTTAGTCTTTTGGGTTTTATACTCGGCCGGAGCGGAAATAACTTATTTAAGAACGATTCTTTTCGCCGCTTTAGCTCTTGACGCTCTTTTTTATGTTTTTAGCATCCGCAGTCTAAGGCAATCGATAATTGAAATTAATTTATTCCGCAATCCTTCGCTGATATTTTTTACCGGCTTGTCCTTAGTCTTATTACTAGTCGCTGTTTATTGGCCGCCGCTTCAAAGCGTTTTTAAAACCGTTTCTCTTGGCTCTTGGGAATGGCTTCTAATATGCGTCCTGGGGCTGTCTAAGATTTTCATTATTGAAATGGTAAAAGTCATTTTCAATACTATAAAAATAGCTAAGAAATAGCATGGGATCGATTAATGAAAAAAAACAATCGAAGCTTGAGCTTAAGAACGGAGAAAAAATAGCGGCGATTTTCAGCCGATCGCTTTACTCTTATGCTTGGCAGCTTATTTTCTCTCTTTTATTTTTAATTGTCCCTTATTTTTTTCTTTACCCCTTGATGGTTTTTGGATTATGGACTATCGCCGGTTTTATTATCATTGAGTTATTCGCTCTTATTTGGCTCATTAGGATTTTTATTTGCCGCAATAATACTTCGCTGATCGTTACTAACTATAGATTGATAAAGAGTGAGAGAGCCGGTTTTTTTAAGGCTGACTCGGAAACTATGATTTTAAAGAGTATTGGCGAAGCCAAGTGTTTAAGAAAGGGCTTAATGTATTCTATTCTCGGCTTAGGAGATATAAGCTTGGAATTCAATAACCGGGAAGTCGGTTGGAAATTCGGCCCCTTGAAGAACTGTCAATTGGCGCTTAATCTTATTTCGGAGCAATATGAGATGTTCAGCGAATTCTTCAGTCGAAAAAGCCAGGCGGAAATAATGCTGCATAAGATAAAGAAGAAGCTTGGCGAAGAAAAATTCCGGCAATTGATTTCTGATTAAATTATTTTGTGTTATAATGCATACAATGAATGAAAAAATAATCGGCGGCAATAAAAGGAAATTATTTAATCCTAAAACTGTTGTAATTATATCCGGTGTCCTTCTCCTTTTTTTTATTTTTGGCATCGTTAGGGAAACGATAAATCGCCGAGTTATAAATAAGGAGATAGAGAAATACGAAAATCAGATTGCCCAGCTGAAGTTAGAGAATGAGAGATCGGGAGAATTGATTAATTCCTGGGATCAAAGTTTAGTCCTTGAGAGGGAAGCGAGGTTGAAATTGGGCTTGCAAAAACCCGGAGAGAAATCAGTTTTAATAATAAGGAAGAACGGATCGTCTGGCCAAACCGGCATCGTCAGTACGCCGGAAGGAGAAATGGATTTTATAAAAAATGATATAGAAAATATCGCCGTTTCCAATCCTCAAAAATGGCTTGATTATTTCTTTAAAAAATAAATTATCAATCATATGGCAATAAAAAATTCTTTGACGAGTGAAAGAAAGGCAAAAATGAAAAAAGCCGTTCTAGATGAAATAGAAAATTCAGCGGCGGTAAAGAATAAAAGCGTCAGTAGCCCGAAAAAAGCCGCTAAGTCCGGCGGCGTAAAACTGTCTGCCGGAAAGACTGTTGCTTCGGTCAGGTTTTCTAAGCCCGCAACTATCACTCCTAAGACTAAGGCCGGAGAGAAAAATAAGATCGAGTACGAAAATCTTTTTATTCCCGCTAATAAATCGAAAAGCTTCTCGGCGCCGATTAGTAAGCCGGCTCCAGTCGCTTCGTTGAATAAAAAGAAGGTAAAAGAAGATTTTAATAATATCAAGTGGCCGGAAGCGGATTTTTCAAAGTCAGCAGTTAATAGGAATAAAAGAGGTAATCCAGTTAAAAGTATTATTGGAGTCGTAGCTTCTTTGGTGATTATTCTAGGCCTTATTTTAGCCGTATCTTCGGTTTTAATATACAAGTATGGACTTAATAACTCTTACGCCGTTTTTATTGCTAAAACGCTTAATTTATCAGCCGGCAAGGTAAATAATATTAAAATACCTTTAGCTGAGTATTTAACTGATTCTAAACTACTTAAGACCGCTATAGAAGCTAATCGTGAAGGAGCTAATATCTCGCAATCAGAGGCTTTAAACAATATCTTCTCGAGAGAAGCGGCTATTCTTCTAATTAGGGAGGAATTAAAAAAGAATAACGCTAGCGTTTCCGATCAGGAGCTCAATAAAGCGATTGAAGAGATATATGCCCAAGTCGGCGGAAAAGAAGAGGCGGTAAAGACTGTTTCTAGACTTTATAATTTAAATCTTGATCAGTTTAAACAAAAAATACTGTTGCCGCTTTTAGAAAGGGATAAGCTTCAAGGGCTGATTATCGAGCAGGAATCTTCGCCGATTGTTATTGAGGCAAAAAATAAAGCCAATGCCATACTGGATTTAGCTTTAAAGACGGGGATTGATTTTTCTCAGTTAGCTAAGCAATATACTCAAGACGAGGCCGGAGTCAATATCGGCGGCGATCTCGGCTGGATCAGTAAAGGTGAGTTAGAGCCTCAAATCGAGCAGGTTATTTTTTCACTGCCGAACAATACCGTTTCTAATAAGCTATTAAGGAATAAGTATGGCTACCATATCCTTAAAGTAGAGAGCCAACTTAGCGATAAGGCAAGCGGTAAAGTTACCGTTCATGCGAGGCAAATCCTAATCAAAGTAGATATTGATTTATACATTAAGTCGTTAATGGATAAGGCTTCCATTAAGAAATATGTGAAGTAAGTTTGATTTTTAGTGAGCCGAAGAGAGGACTCGAACCTCCAACCTACGGTTTACGATACCGTTGCTCTACCATTGAGCTACTTCGGCGGAACTTAGCGGGATACGGGAGTCGAACCCGTCTTTCTGCCTTGGGAAGGCAACGTTAAACCGCTTAACTAATCCCGCAATAAAGAAATTGATTAATGTTGCTTCAGGACTTCCCCCGTGATATAATATAGAACGAATCACGAAATTAATCAATATCTAAATTAAGATGAAAAAAACCTTTATTTCTAACTATAAAATCGCTGGTGGCATATTGATATTTTTACTAGCTGTTTGTATCGCTAAAGCGGCTAATGCGGAAAATGCTTTTTTCTTTAACGGTTTATCTTCTGGCCTGCCGATCCAAACCGATGATGGGAAAATAAAGGTGGTAGTTAACTTCGAAGGTGATGAATCGGTAAGAGTTAAGACGAAACTGTCTATGACTGCGACTAAGGACGAGATTAAGGATTATTTTACCCTTAAAGAAGGCCAAAATCCTTCTACCGACCTTTATTTCGTAAGAGCTTTTCCCTCAAGCGACGGAGTTTGTTTAGGTAGGGCGAAAGTCACTGTGAAATACAACGAAAGCGCTTATAATCAGGAGCTATATTACTATGATTGGAAGGATTACAGCTTTAAGAAGATGGAAAATGTCGTTAATGACGAAAAGAATAAGGAATTCAATTTTGAGATCAATGATTGTTCGGATATAACTTTTACTTTATTTAATGGTCAGGAAATGGTTGGTCTAGCTTCTTGGTATGTTCATCCGAAGTATAAGAAAGAATTAATGGCAGCCAGTACTATTTTTCCGAAAGGAACTAAGCTTAAAGTAATTAATCCGGCTAACAACAAAGAGGTTATTGTAACTGTCAAGGATTACGGACCGAAAAAATGCGCTGATTGGACGGCTAAAGAACAACGTTTAAGCGGTCCGTGCAAAGAGCGCATCATTGATTTATCAAAAGAGGCTTTTAATCAGATATCGAACTATCGGGAAGGAGTGACTATCGTTAAGGTTATGCCTTTTATCGAAGCTTCAACCTCTCCTGAGCTTGACTTAGCACTTAATAAAAAGATTTAATCAACAGCTAATGATCGATTTAATCAAGGTTTCAAAAGAATTCCAAAAAAATTGCGTGGCTGTCAGCGATGTTACTCTTCATATCGAGCCAGGAGAGTTCGTTTCTATTGTCGGCCAATCCGGTTCGGGAAAAACTACTCTGATAAGAATGATGATCGCCGAAACAAATCCGACGGAGGGTAAGGTTATTATTGGTGGCTGGGATATTACTAAGATTAAGCCGAAAGAAGTCCCAACCTTAAGAAGGCAGATCGGGGTTGTTTTCCAGGATTTTAAACTTCTCCAAAAAAAAACTATTTCGGAAAATGTCGCTTTCGCTCTCCAGGTTTCGGGTGCTCCTAGCAGTCGGATAAAAGAAGTCGTGCCTCAAGTCTTGGAGATTGTCGATTTGAGCGATAAAGCCGATCGTTATCCGCAGCAGCTTTCCGGCGGTGAAAAACAGCGTGTAGCTATAGCTAGAGCCTTAATCCATAGGCCTAAGATCCTTTTAGCTGATGAACCGACTGGTAATCTCGATACCTTAAATACCAAAGACATCATCGATTTATTATTAAAAATAAATGAGTTCGGAACAACCGTAGTTCTTGTTACTCATAACAAGGATATCGTTAATTCCCTTAAGAAGAGGGTTATAACTCTTGATAGGGGAGAAATGGTTCAAGATCAAAAAGTAGGAAAATATATCATCTAATATGATTCTAATCAGTATCAATAGGAGTATAAAGTTTGCCGCGCAATCTTTTTGGCGCAATTTCTGGCTTTCTATGGCCACGATTTTCATCATTTTCCTTTCCATTCTTTCTATAAACTTTTTAGTCAGTATAAAAGCGGTAACTTCCGCGGCGGTAGTAGCTGTTAAGGATAAAATTGATGTTTCAGTCCGCTTTAAGGAAAATATTAAAGAAAGTCGGATTATCGAGATTAAGACCTATCTTCAATCTTTGCCTCAAGTCAAGTCTGTAACCTATAAATCGCCGGAAGAAAATCTCAATAGCTTTAAAAGTTGGTCAAATAACGATCCTAGTATTCTAGAAAGCTTGAAAGCTATAGATCGCAATCCTATGTATGCCTCACTAATTATTAAGGCTAAGGATCTTGGGGATTATCCGGGAATTTTAAATATTGTCGAGAGTCCGACTTATTCTGATTTAATCGCTAGCCGAAGCTTTGATGATAATTCTGATTTTATTAATCGGATTAATGTGGTTTCTAATTTTATCAATAAATTCGGCTTGATCGTTTGTATTATCTTTATCATCATCTCACTTTTAATCGTTTATAATACCGTTAGAATCGCTATTTTTACCCACCAGAACGAAATTGCCATCATGAAGCTCGTTGGAGCGGGGAATTGGTTCGTCCGAGCTCCTTTTATTATTGAAACGGTCTTTTCTGGTTTAGTAGCCTTTTTCTTGGCGATGGCGGTAACTTATCCCTTATTATCCTTTGCTGAAAAGAGGCTCTCGGTTTATTTTGGCGGTTCCCCGGTTAATTTAGTCAGTTATTTCAATGAGAATTTTTTCATGATTTTTGGCTTACAATTTATCGGAGTTATAATTCTTGGCTTTATTAGCGCTATTGTCGCTCTTAATAAGTATATGAAAGTTTAATTTAGTTTTATAAAATAAAAAAACTGGTCGTAAAGCCAGTTTTTTTAATCATCTCGGGGACCAGGATTCGAACCTAGATAGCCAGGACCAAAACCTGGAGTCCTACCATTAGACGATCCCCGAACAAACACGGCCAAATGGCCGCGAAATGATCCTAGGGGTTTAACTTATATTTTCCTTTGGCAAAACCTCTCTCGATCTTGCTTCCTTTCTTAGCTTTCCATTTTAATTTCGGTACTTTTACTTTTGGATCTCTTTTAGTTTTAGGCATAATTTATAGTAATTTAACTTAAGCAACTACAGTATAACATATATTAATCAATTAATCAAGCCTTTTTAATAAGTTAAATTAGATAATTATCCATAGAGAAATTAAAGTGTTATTTTCTTGCTGATAATGTGGAATAAGAGTAAAATTAAGATGATATAAAATAAATTAAAGCAATGAAAAAAATACTCCCTTTTTTATTATTATCTTTTTTGTTTGTTATTTTATTCTTACCGAAAAACGTCTTAGCGGTTGAGCAAATAGACGATTTTTCATCTCTTATTAGTATTAACAAAGATGCCAGTATCGAGGTTACGGAGAAAATAAGCTATGATTTTTCCTTATCGGAAAAGCACGGCATTTTTCGAGATATTCCGGTCAGCTATCAAACTAATCTCGGCCAAAGAGAGATAAAGATTTCCAATATTTCCATCAAAAATGAAAAAGGGGAGGATTATCCATTTACCTCCGAAAGACTGGGAAGGAATTTAAGACTTAAGATAGGCGACCCCGATCTTTTAATTTCCGGCAAGAAAACTTATGTCATCAGTTATAAAGTTAGCGGAGCTATTAATTATTTTGATGATCATGATGAGTTGTATTGGAATGTTGTCGGTAATGATTGGATTGTACCAATAAGCAAGGCCGGGGCGATTATTAGCGCGCCCGCTAGTAGCGAGACTGATGATGTTAAAGCTACTTGCTATATCGGACCATTGGATTCAAAAACGCCTTGCCTTAGTTCGATAAGTAAGACAGCCGAAACGGCGACCGCCATTTTCAGGCTGCCTCCTTTATCTAGCCTAGCCTCAACCGATTATTTTACAATCGTAGTTTCTTTGCCCAAAGGACTGATCGTTGAGCCGACAACAAACGAGAAGCTATGGCTGTTTTTAAAAAATAACTATGTCATGGCTTTGCCGATTTTTATTTTAATCGGTATGCTTTTCCTTTGGATGAAATTCGGTAAAGATCCTTTAGGCGATATAACGATAGTGCCTCAATTCGAAGCTCCTAAAGGGCTGATGCCGGCTGAAGTCGGAACGATTATTGATGAAAAAGCGGATAACTTAGATGTTACGGCTGAGATTATTTATTTAGCGGTAAACGGCTATTTAAAAATTACCCGGGTCGAGTTGCCAGGCTTAATAAGTAAAAAGACCGACTACATTTTAAATAAATTACGAGGCTCCGATGAAATGCTAAAAGGATATCAAACCGCTATTCTTAATAACTTATTTGAAAAAGATAAGATAGAAATTAAATTGTCAGACCTGAAAGATAATTTCTATAATAAGGTAGAAAAAGCGAAAAAGGAAATATATAAGTCTTTAATCAGTAAGGGTTATTTTTATAGCAATCCCAATAGTATCAGGATTTCTTATGCCATGATAGCCCTATTTTTATTTTTCTTAGGTTTCGTCTTGGCTCAATTCGGATTAGTTTATATAATCTCTTTCGCTTTTTCAGGCGCTATCGTCTTCATCTTCAGTTTTTTCATGCCTTCAAGAGGCAAGTTCGGCGTTTTAGCTAAAGAACATATCCTCGGCTTAAAAATGTATTTGACAGTCGCTGAGAAGGATCGGATTGAATATCATAACGCCCCGGAAAAAAATCCTGAGCTTTTCGATAAGCTACTGCCTTATGCTATGGTTTTAAAAGTGGAGAAGCAATGGGCGCGTCAATTCGAAGGTATATACAATAATCAGCCAACCTGGTATAATAGCGTTTCAGCATACAGCGCCTTCAATTCGGCTAATTTCGTCAATGAAATCAACTCCTTTAAATCCCAAGCTAATTCGACGATCAGTTCAACGGCTTCAAGTGGCTCCAGTGGCTTTTCTGGAGGCTCTGGCGGCGGGTTTGGCGGCGGAGGTGGCGGCAGCTGGTAATTAACTAAATAAAAACCATCTATGACTTTTGAAGAATATCAAACAAAATCAAGACAAACGGCAAAATATCCTAATGCTGATAATAATTTCATTTATCCGACTTTAGGCTTGGCCGGAGAAGCCGGAGAGGTAGCTGAAAAAGTGAAGAAGATATTAAGGGATAATAACGGTTTGGCTAGCGAAGAAAGGGTACAAGAAATCAAAAAAGAGTTGGGTGATGTTTTATGGTATCTTTCCCAATTGGCGACTGAATTTGGATTGTCCTTCGAAGAAATCGCTCAAAGCAATCTTGAAAAACTACTTTCCCGCTTAGAGCGGGGCGTGCTTAACGGCAATGGCGATAATAGGTAATTAAAAATGACAAAAGATAAATTCAAACTAGTTTCCGATTTCAAGCCTTCCGGCGATCAACCGGAAGCTATTTTAAGGTTGCTTGAAGGCCTTAAAAATGACTATCGCTATCAAACTCTTCTTGGCGTAACCGGATCGGGCAAGACTTTTACTATGGCTAATGTGATTGAAAAGATTAATAAGCCGACTCTCATTATGGCGCCGAATAAGGCTTTGGCCGCTCAGCTTTATCGTGAGTATAAGAATTTTTTTCCCGATAATTCCGTCAATTATTTCGTTTCGTATTATGATTATTATCAGCCAGAAGCTTATATGCCCTCGACCGATACCTATATCGATAAAGAGGCGATGATCAATCAGGAAATAGATCGGCTCCGCCATCAAGCGACAATGGCGCTTTCGACTCGCCGTGATGTTATCGTTGTTGCTTCGGTTTCTTGTATTTATAATCTCGGCTTGCCAGTTAATTATCTTGAGTCGTCTCTTCGCCTGAATATCGACCAGCCAATTGTGCGTAAGGATTTATTAAGTCAGTTAATTAAGATCCAATTCGAAAGGACTAACGGCCAGCTCAAGCGCGGTCAATTCAGGTTAAGAGGGGATATTTTTGAGATTATGCCGGCTTCGGAAAGCTCAATTTATCGCATAATCATAGAAAATCAAAGAATTAAACTAATAGAGTTGGAAGATCAGTTGACGATGAAGACTATGGAAACGCTTAACGAAATCGTCATTTTCCCGCCAAAGCATTTTATCTCCAATAAACCGCAAATCGAACAAGCAGTTAACGACATAAAACGGGAGCTGGCCGACCAATTGAAATATTTTAAGAAGAAAAAATTATATTTGGAAGCGGAGAGATTGGAAAGAAGGACTCGCTATGATATGGAAATGCTTTCGACGCTCGGTTATTGCCATGGCATTGAGAATTATTCCCGTCACTTAACCGGCAAGCTCTCCGGAGAATCGCCAGACACGCTCCTAGCTTATTTTCCTTGGAAGAATGGTCGCCCTGATTTCTTAACGATTATTGATGAGTCGCATGTTGCCATACCACAGATCAGGGGCATGTATGCCGGTGATAGAAGTCGAAAAGAAACCTTAGCGAAGTATGGCTGGCGCTTGCCTTCAGCTTTAGATAACCGCCCTCTGAGGTTTGAGGAGTTTGAGGCTAGAATCGGCCAAGCCATTTTTACTTCCGCTACTCCGGGCGATTTTGAAGTTAAAAATAGCTCTCAAGTCGCGGAGCAGGTAATTAGGCCGACCGGCTTAATTGATCCGGAAATAGAAATCCGTCCGGTATTTGATCACAAGAAGAATTATAGCCAAATTGATGATATTATCGCTGAATCGAAAAAAGTCATTGCGTTAGGCGAGCGAGTGATTATCAATACCTTAACCAAGAAGATGGCCGAGGATCTCCATAGCTATTTAATTAAGCAGGGGATTAAGTCTAATTTCGTCCATTCCGATACTAAAACTTTTGATCGTACGGAAATTCTAATGAATTTTCGCCAAGGCGAGTTTGATATCCTGATTGGCGTCAATCTTTTAAGGGAAGGCTTAGACCTACCGGAGGTAACTTTAGTTGCTATTTTAGACGCTGATCGTGAAGGCTTTTTGCGCAGCGAAACTTCTTTGATGCAGACTATGGGACGCGCAGCCAGAAATGTTAAGGGTAAAGTAATTCTTTATGCCGATAGGATAACTGGTTCGATAAAACGCGCGGTTAAGGAAGTTGAAAGACGGCGAAAGCTGCAGTTAGCTTACAATAAGAAACATAACATCGATCCGGAAACTGTTAGGAAAAAGATTGAGAATTTCCTTGATGCGGAAGGGGAGGATAGAAAGTAAATCTTATTCCCAGATAGGTTGAGTTGCATTTTAAGGACAAATTTGTTAGTGTATTTTCTAGTGCTAAAAGCATAGGACTTTGATCGCCACTAGTTGCGAATACAAAGTGGCGCGAGTGAAGTGTCTTGTATGTAATTAGAAGGAGTATAGAAATGAGGAAAAAAATTCCTGATGAATCAGAGGTGCGTTGGAAGAAGGACAAGGAGAGGTACAAATGGGAGTTGCCTAGAAAAGCCCCTTTCTTATTCCGTTTGCCAATAATGCGGTGGCTGAGGGGAGCTATTTACGCTTGGCGGATTCAAAAATGGGCTGGTTCCTGGGCTAGCGTAGGCATTGGATTTGGTGAGCCTAATCAATACGATCTCTGGGTTCTTTATGCAATCCGACGAGGTTGGTGCTAAAAACGGCACACATATAGCTATGTTTAGCTTCTTGCTGTATCAGTAGGAAGCTTTTTTATTTTATCTTTTTAATCTTTAGCTACTCTAACGGGTTTGCTGTGATCAAGAATTATAAATCAACTACTAATATTTTATTTTCCAGGCTCTCTAAGAAATTATGGAACATATCGCGTGATAATTCCAAAGTGGCGGTATTGCGATTTGGATGAAAACCTACAATTTCACTGCTATAAACGTCTTGGTCAATCAGGACTATTATTTCATGTTCTGAGTCATTAATCAAGCCGAAAGGGGAGACTGACCCTGGCTCTAATCCTAATTTCTCCATAAGATCATCGGGGCTAGCGAAGGTTATTTTTTCTTCTATTAGCAGTTCTATCCTTTTCAGCTCGGCTCTTTTTTCAGCCGGTAGGATGATTAGGAAGTATTGGCCGCTTTTCTTGCCTCTTAAGAATAAATTTTTACAAGCCAAACCAGGGATATCGCTGCAATGCTTTTCTGCTTCCTCACAAGTATAGACTGCGGGGTGTTCGTGGACAATATAAACTATGTTTTTTAATTTTAGATAGTCTTCTACATTCATAATTTTATATCATCATCCTAATTTACTGCCATTAGGGGTTTCTTTGTCTGGAATCTCTAGGACGACTAATCTGTCATCGCGATAAAATCCAGTGCAAAGAAATTCTGAAATGAATAGACCTATTTGTTTTTCAGGAAAATTAATAACCCCAATAATCTTCTTATACTGTTATTTTATAAACTGGTTTTTTGGCTTCTGGAAAATTATGCACTTCCATTATGGTACCTGCTCTCAGTTCAATTTTTTCAAATTCATCACAGGAAACTAGTTGTATATTAATGGATTAATTAATTTCTTCCAAATCTATTTTCTCGTATCTTTTATTTATTTTTTCTATCTTAGTTCTGATAGATTTTTCTACATCTACGTCCATAAGTCTGGCTAGCAATAAAGAGGTGAATAAGACATCTGCGAATTCATCTTCGAGATTGCTTTTGGCATTGACCATCTTTTCTTTTCTTTGTGAAGAGTTAGTAATCAATATCTCATTACAAAGCTCGCCGAATTCTTCTCCTAGCTTCACGGCGCGATAAAGGATCAGCTTTTCCTTTTCTGTGTCGTGGTCATGGTAATGATCTTTTAGTCTGATATTTTCTTTATCTATAAACTCTATTAGTTCTTGTAGGTCCATAGTATATTGTTGGTTAAGATTGGTTATTTTAATCGTTTTTGTAGTGGAGTGTAGTGAAACCAGATATGTTGTGTTATCGGATGTAAATTAAATTTTTATATTTAAGTGTTTCCGGATTTTATCATCAAGTGAAAAATCTTTTATTTTCCCAGGTTTTTGTAGTAGATTTCCAAAACCCATTTTACTATATCGAGGCACTAGATGCCAATGAACTTGTTTCACTTCATCCATGTATAATAAGTAGACTTTTTCGACCGCTAACGCTTTTAACATTGCATTCCTAATTTCATTTATTCTTTCCATTAAATATTTATAGTTTTTTTTGGAGAGTAAATGTAGGTCCGTAACCTTATCTTTCCAAACAACAACGGTATGACCCTTCGCAATAGGTTCATTGGCTAAACAAGCATAAATTTTTTTGTCCTCATATATTATTGCGTTTTTATAGGGTTTTGGAAGCATAAAAATTTAGTTTATTTTGTAAAACATGATGATTAAATAGTTCAATTTGCTTATTATACAAATAGAGAAATAGCTTTTCGATAAGCTTATTATAGTATTTTTTAGAGCAAGAAACAATATAAAATGTTTTTAGTAAGAGGCGACGCAGTATATAACTGCGTCGCTCGCTTGGATAAAAGTGCTTGACTTATTCAATCGCTTCACAAACCTCTCGAAGGAAGACGAGGCGTCCATTTAGGACTGCTGGCAAATTCTCGCGCCACCATTTGGCGGCTTCGAGCGCCTCCTCGCCTTTTTCTGCGAGAAGGTCGACAGCTACCTTGCCATCAACGATAAAGCCGCCTTGGTTTTCCGGTTTGCCACCCTTTACGCCAAGCTGGATGCCTGCCGCCTGATTGTCGCTCATCGGCAGTTCCAGCCCTATCCATTGCTCCCTGACCCATTCAGGAGCCTGCCCTGGTGGAGTACTAATGATTCGAAATCTCATGTCTTTCCCTCCATGTTCATGTTGACGGTTAGCGTAGGGAGGATTTACGATTTCCTCCTAAAAAAATTTTATATTTTATTGAAAATGTTCTTATTTGAGGATTAATTGAATAATACGATAATAAAGCGTATAATTATCCTACTATATCCATATATCCAAGCTAGGTATACCATAACCATCGAGACCAGTCAAGCCAATAAAATCAGCAAAAAATGAAAAACCAAGAAGAGAAAATAATAATCAAAGGCGCTCGCGTTCATAACCTTAAGAATGTCAGCCTTGAGTTGCCTCATAATCAAATCGTCGTTTTTACCGGCGTTTCGGGAAGTGGGAAGTCTTCCCTGGCTTTTGATACTATTTTTGCTGAAGGTCAAAGGCGCTACATTGAATCTTTAAGCCCTTATGCCAGGCAATTCCTCGGCCAAATGAAGCGAGCTGATGTAGATGAAATAGTCGGCCTCGCTCCTTCGATTGCCATTGATCAAAAAGCCTTAAGCCACAACCCTCGCTCTACGGTCGGAACCTTGACCGAGATTTATGATTATCTAAGAGTCCTTTACGCTAGATTGGGAGAAGTTTATTGCCCGCTTTGCAGGACTAAGATCCAAAAACTCAGCCTTGATGAGATAATCGATATTATTACTAATCGCGCTAAAGACGCTAAAGAAGAATATGTCACCATCCTCTCACCAGTCGTCCATGACCGCAAAGGCGAATATTATCAACTGCTTTATGATTATTTATCTTTAGGCTATTCGGAAGTTAGAATTGACGGTAAGTGGCATTCGCTTCATGAGAAAGTAGAATTAGCGAAGAATAAGAAACATTCGATCGATATCATAATCGATAAAGTCATGATCAGCGATGAAAGCCGTTTAACGGAAGCGGTTGAAAACTCCCTTAACTATAGCAAGGGTTTAGTTACCGCAGCTTTCGGAGAAAAAGAAATTAAAAAGAAGAACGGGATAAAAGAACTTAAAGAGGAATTCCTACTTTCAGCCAATTGGACTTGCCCTAACGACAGCTTTGCCTTTCCGGAAGTCGAGCCGCGATTATTTTCTTTCAATAGTCCTCATGGCGCTTGTCAAAAATGTCATGGCCTAGGGAAAATAGAATCTTGGGATCATAAAAAGATTTATGATGAGAGCGGCGAAGAAGTCGGGGAAGAAAAAAACCGCTACGAACTTAATTCCGAACCTTGTTCAGATTGCCATGGCCAAAGATTGAGGCCGGAAGCGCTTTCAGTCAGGATTAATAATAAGAATATCGCCGAGGTTTGCGCTCTTGCCATAAATAAGGCGTATGATTTTTTTCAGGATTATTTTGAAACCATGCCCGACCGCCAAAGAGTCATAGCCGAGAATGTCGTTATTGAAATCAGCGATCGCTTAAACTTCTTGCTTCAAGTCGGACTTGATTACATTTCTCTTGATCGGGAAGCGGAAACACTTTCCGGCGGTGAAGCCCAAAGAATCAGGCTCAGCTCCCAAATCGGCTCAAAGCTTTCCCATACCCTTTATGTTCTTGATGAACCGACTATCGGCCTTCATGAGCGCGATACCGAGAGGTTAATCAAGACTTTAAAAACCTTAAAAAAGCAAAATAACAGCATTATTATTGTTGAGCATGATGAAAGAACGATTAAAGAATCCGATTTTTTCGTTGATCTCGGACCTTTAGCCGGAAAAAACGGCGGCGAAGTTGT
This sequence comes from uncultured Gammaproteobacteria bacterium, assembly GCA_964512625.1. Taxonomy (GTDB): domain Bacteria; phylum Patescibacteriota; class Patescibacteriia; order 2-01-FULL-39-33; family 2-01-FULL-39-33; genus CAZEKG01. The sequence continues at coordinate 24,199 of CAZEKG010000001.1, forward strand.
CGCTATCGGCCCGACTAAGGAATTATTGTCTAAAAACTCGAAACAAACTTCTCTAACTTTAGAATATCTAAGAGGTGAGCGAAAAATAGAGACCGCTTCTCAGCGCCGCTATAAAGATACCGAAAAGATAAAAATTCTCGGCGCTAGAGCTAATAATCTTAAGAAAATCAATGTCGATTTACCTTTAAGGAAATTAGTTTGCATAACTGGTGTCTCGGGCAGTGGTAAATCTTCCTTGCTTTATGATGTTTTATATGAAAATTTAGTAAAGATAAAAAGCGGTTTTAGGAAAGACCTGGAAAAAGTTAATAAAATAATCGGTACGGATTATATTAGTAAAGCGGTTATCGTTGATCAATCGCCGATTGGTCGGACACCACGCTCTAATCCGGCGACTTATACCGGTATTTTTACTCCGATTAGGGAATTCTTTGCCATGTTGCCCGAATCAAGGGAGCGCGTCTATAGTATCTCTCGTTTTTCTTTTAATGTTAAGGGCGGGCGATGTGAGTCTTGTGAGGGCGCAGGACATAACCTGATTGAAATGCACTTCTTACCGGCTGTTTTAGTTGAATGCGAGGTTTGTCATGGCAAGCGGTTTAATCGCGAAACCTTACAAATTAAATACAAAGGGAAAAATATTGCGGAAGTCCTAGAGATGACTATAGACGAGGCCGTCGGCTTTTTTGACGGTGTTTATCAAATAACAGATAAGCTTAAAGTTTTGCAAGAGGTTGGCTTAGGTTATTTACAGCTCGGCCAAAGCGCAACAACCTTATCAGGCGGCGAAGCTCAAAGAATAAAATTAGCTAGGGAATTAACCCATCGCCTAGGCAGTAGAACTCTCTACCTCTTAGATGAGCCGTCAGTCGGACTTCATTATCATGATATCGAATTACTTCTTAAGGTTATTAATAAGCTTATTGATCGAGGCAATAGCGTTATGGTTATTGAGCATAACATGCATATCATTCATGCTTCTGATTATCTTATTGATCTTGGCCCTAACGGGGGAGAAGGGGGAGGGGAAATCGTAGCCGAAGGAACTCCGGAGGAAGTTATGAGGAATAAGTATAGCGAAACCGGCAAGTACTTGAAGGAATATGTTACCGATTGATTTTATTGTTAATTAATTTTGCGAGCCTTAAAAAAATAAAAAAACTCATTATTGTAATGAGTTTTTTTATGTCCAGGCAAGCCTATAAGCCGAATTCTGTATCAGTCTATGACTGACGACGACCATCTGTCTGCGAATGCTATTGCTAGCACCGTCAAGCTCCCTACTATGTTTGGGATTGCACCAGGTAGAGTTTACCACGGGTTCACTATCGCTAGAGCCCGAGTACCGTAGCCGTAATTTGAGGAGATATCTCGCGCCCAAATTAAAACCTCGATACACTTTTCACCTTTTACCCGCCTAAGCGGGTTAGTATTGTCTCTGTGGAACTGGTCCTCAATCCGCCTTGCAACGGATCGGGTGGGCGTTACCCACTACCATGACATGCATCAAAAGATGCAAGAGTGTTCGGACTTTCCTCCCCGTCGAAACGGAGCGGTCATCCAGCTTACCTGAACAATAGAATAATAGTAAAAATACTGTTTTTTGTCAACTTTACTTAAAATTAAACCTTTTTTAGACATTAATACTGTGGATAACTATTTGACACTTTTACATTTATTTAGTAGATTTCAGGGTTATTCATAAATTATTAAAGAATAACGGGGGATACCGGCAACCATAACCAGAGGAAGGAGAAAGGGAAAATGTCGCTTTCAACCATTTCTGCGACAAACAATTCGACACCCTTAAGACCGCCATCATCTATCGAAACGGGGGAAATATGTCTGGTTTGCCGGAGAGCCCTGCTTAAAGGAGAGGGGAAGTACCGGGTGCACCACGATGAAGTGATTTGCACCATATGCGCAAGAAGCAGTAATGAAGCTACGAACTTATTAGCCAACATGGCGAAGGAGTAGTAGCTTCTTTTTAATTTACGCTTTGTCAATAACCTAAAAATCTTCTATAATATAATCATGAAGAAATCAGAAATCGCTATCTCAGCCAGCCTTGTTCCCATCGACTATTTAATGGTCATCTTGGCCGGCATTATTTCTTACACGCTCCGTTATTGGGAGCCGATTAGGCAAGTCAGGCCGATTATTTTTGATTTGCCTTTCAAGGAGTTCTTAAGCTTCTTATGGCTGATAGCGATTATTTGGATTTTCAGTTTTGCCGTTGCTGGACTTTACTCTATGAGAAGCACAAGAAGGACGATTGATGAGATTTTTAAGATAGTCCTCGGCTGTTCGACGGCGGTTATGATTTTAATGTTTCTCTTTTTCTTCAGTCGTAATCTTTTTGATTCCCGTTTTATTATTTTAGCCGGCTGGATTCTAAGCATTATCCTGGTAATTTTCGGACGAGGTTTAGTTAGGTATTTTCAACACAACCTTTATAAGATGAATCTTGGCTTGCATCGAGTTATTATTATTGGCGATAGCGAACTCGCCGAGCAAGTGATATCTAATTTTAAAAGCAATATTAAAGCCGGTTACTCAGTCGTTAATAAACATCGCGACTTTAGCGATAAGACTGAGAAAGTTTTGGAAAAAATGATCGCCCAAGATAAGTTTGATGAGATCCTGGTCGCGACCGGTAATCTTTCTTCAAAAGAATTAAATCGCCTTAATGATTTTAGCTATATCAATCATGTGGCCTTGAAATATGTGGCTGATATTTTTGAATTTCCTATTAACCATTTTGAAATCAACAATATTTCCGGCATGCCTATCGTTGAATTGAAGAAAACCAATCTCGACGGCTGGGGTAAAATATATAAAAGAACTTTCGACTTCTTAGCCAGCTTAATCATCATTATTCTAATTTCTCCCATCCTCATATTAGTAGCTTTAGCTATAAAAATAGACTCGAGAGGGCCTTTATTATTCTCTTACAAGCGGATTGGCGAACAAGGTAAGCCTTTCACTTATTTTAAATTCCGATCGATGGTCAAAGATGCCCATAAACTGCGCTACGACCCTAAATTTCTTAAGGGTCAAAAGAACCTCCGCGATGGCAGTCCTATGATGAAATTCGAAAATGATCCTAGGATTACCCGAGTTGGAAAACTGATCAGACGATTTAGTATAGATGAGTTGCCAGAATTATTCAACGTATTGATCGGTAAAATGAGCCTGGTAGGGCCAAGACCTCACGAAATAGAAGAAGTAAAAAAATATGAAAATTTTCATAGACGCGTTTTAACCATAAAGCCGGGAATGACTGGTATGGCTCAGGTTTCCGGGCGTAGCGACCTTAACTTCGATGAGGAAGTTAAGCTCGATGTTTGGTATATGGAAAATTGGAGCTTGAAGTTAGATCTTATGATCTTATTCAAGACTCCTTGGGCAGTTTTAAAAAGGAGGAAAGCGGAGTGAATGGATTTCATGGCTTGTTAATATTGGCGCTAATAGCGCCGATTGCTATCGCCTTATTGGCAGTCCAAGCGGTTTCGACAGTTATCGCAGCGCCACTATTATGCCTCATTATAAGCAAGACTAGCTAAGAACCGCTTAGCGAACTTGCTTTTTTTATTTGCCAAAACCGAGCTAATTAGTTAAGATTAGGGCATGAAAATAGCTCTAGTACACGATTATTTAGTCCAAGATGGGGGTGCGGAAAAGGTTTTAAAAGCGCTCCAGGAAATTTTCCCGGAAGCGCCTGTTTTTGTTTTAGTTTATGATCATAAAAAAATCAATTTCTTAACTGATAAGAGTAAAATCGTCACCTCATTCCTCCAAAGAATGCCGCTAGGAGTAAGAAAATACCAATGGTGGATATCTTTGATGCCGCTAGCTACGGAGAGCCACGATCTAATGAATTACGACTTAGTGATTTCGAGCGCTTCTTCCTTCGCTAAGGGGGTAATAACTAATCCTAATTCCGTCCATGTTTGTTATTGTTATACTCCGACTCGCTATCTTTGGAACGATACCCATTCTTACTTACAGGAATTAAGAGTCAACCCGATTATAAAAATATTTCTGCCATTAATCTTGAAGCGGCTAAGAATTTGGGATCGCTTAGCTTCCGAGCGGGTTGATCATTATATTACGACCTCTAAAGCCGTTGAAAATCGCATCAACAAATATTATAAAAGAGGAAGCTCTGTAATTTATCCGCCGGTAGAGGTTGAAAAATTCCATATCTCCGATAAGCCGAAAAAATATTTCTTAGCCGGCGGAAGGCTCGTACCTTATAAACGGATTGATTTGGCCGTTAAAGCTTTCTCGCGCTTAGGCATTCCCTTAAAAGTTTTCGGCGTCGGTCCTGAGATGAAAAACCTGAAAAAGATCGCTAAAAACAATATTGAATTTGTCGGCAAAGTTTCAGATGAGATGAAAAGCCGCCTTTTTTCCGATTGCCTCGCTTATATCAATCCTCAAGAAGAAGACTTCGGCATTACCGCTATCGAGGCCATGGCTTCAGGTCGTCCCGTTATAGCTTATAGAGGCGGCGGAGCAATAGAAACCGTTAAAGAAGGTGTGACAGGAGAATTTTTTGAAGAGCAATGGTGGGAAGAATTGGCTGATAGAATTATTCGCTTTAAAGAAGAAAGATATGACCCTAAAATCATTCGCGAATATGCCCTAACCTTTTCGACAGAAAATTTTAAAACCAATATCAAGGACTTCTTAAGCAATCTTCCGAAAAACGACCATACTCATAATCACAGTCTTTATGAAAATAGGAGTTGACGGCCGCTGTCTAATGAATGGCGAGTATTCTGGCGTCGGCTGGTATGCGAAAAATTTATTGGAAAATTTAATCAGCCTTGATAAGGAAAATGAGTATAGTTTTTTTTATAACTCTTCAAGAGTGAAAAAAATGCCGAAATTGAAGGTTGGGGATTCCGATGAATATTCATATAAAATACCTAATAAGCTTTTAAACTTATCACTATACTCCTTAAATCAGCCGAAAATAGATAAATTAATAGGTGATCCGGATATTTTTTTCATGCCTAATCTTAATTTTGTCTCCCTAACTAAGAAAACAAAGCTGATTCTCGTTATTCATGACCTTTCTTTCCTTATTTACCCGGAATTTTTTACCCCTAAGATCCTTTTATGGCATAAATTAATAATCAATTCAGGTATCATTAATCGCGCCGATAAGATTATTACCGACTCAAAAAGCACCAAAGAAGATATTATAAAAATCCTAAAGATAAAGCCGGAAAAAATAGCCGTTTGCCATCTTGGCGTCAATAATGACTTTCGTTCAGATATAGGCTTGGAAGAGATAAAAAAAGTTAAAGATAAATACCAGCTTCCAGAAAATTATTTTTTACATGTCGGAACTATTGAGCCGCGCAAGAATATCATTTCCGCTATTAAGGCGGTAGAGTCTTTAGAACAGGATATTAATTTTATTATTGCCGGCGGATCAGGTTGGAAAAGCCAAGAGGTTATCGAAGCAGTTAAGTCCTCAAAGAAATCAAGAGTTATTGGCTATATCGAGGAAAAAGATAAGCCGGCGCTCTATGGCGGAGCCAAAGCTCTTATTTATCCTTCTTACTATGAGGGCTTCGGTTTGCCGGTTATTGAAGCTATGGCTTGCGGCTGCCCGGTTATTGCCGGTAATAGGTCTTCACTGCCTGAAGTTATCGGCGAAGCTGGGATTATGATTAACCCTTATAATTGGCAAGAATTGAAATCGGCTATGGAAGAATTGCTAAATAATGAAAAATTAAGATTGATCTTAAGGGAGAAAGGCCTTAATCAAGTTAAACAGTTTACTTGGGAAAAATGCGCCGAAAAAACCTATCAAATAATTAACTCATTAAAATAAATATGAAAATCGGCATTGACGCTCGGCTATACGGTCCTCAAAGCAGGGGAATCGGACGCTATGTGGAAAAATTAATCAAAAATCTCGAGATTATCGATAAGACAAACGAATATTTTATTTTCCTGGATCGGGACAGTTATGATTTATATCAGCCAAGCAATCCTAATTTTAAAAAAGTTTCCGCTGATTTTAGGGTTTACGGTTGGCAGGAACAAGTTCTTTTCCCATTTTTAATCCTAAAGAATTCCATCGATTTAATGCATTTCCCTCATTTTAATGTCCCTTTGCTTTATCCTGGTAAATTCTTAGTTACTATTCATGATTTAATAATTTCTCATTATCCGGAAAGCCGAGCCACTACTTTAAGCCCCTGGCTTTATCGGCTTAAGCTGATTATCTATCAAATGACCATTAGAAAAGCTGTTAAGGGAGCAAAAAAAATAATCACTGTTTCGGAATTTAGCAAGCAGGATATTATTGAGCAATTCAAAATTAAAAAAGAAAAAATAACAGTCGCTTACGAAGGAGTTGATTTATCTGATTTGCCGGAAAAGCTCAGCGAAAATAATGATCTTTCTAAATACGGTATTGAGGGCGATTACCTTTTATATATCGGTTCAGCCTATCCTCATAAAAACCTGGAGAATTTATGTTTGGCTTTTAATGAACTCACCAATAAAGATAAGTTTAAAGAACTAAAACTTGTTTTGGGCGGAAAAAATACTATTTTTCATGAAAGACTGATTAGTTATATTAAAGAGATAAGTCCGGAAGGGGAGCTAATGAAAAAAATAATTTTACCCGGCTTCATTGAAGATAGTGACCTGCCTTTAATCTATTTAAAAGCGAAGTTATATGTTTTCCCAAGCTTAATTGAGGGCTTCGGACTCCCGCCTTTAGAAGCCCAAACCTACGGTACGCCGGTCGTTGCCTCTAATTCCTCTTGCTTGCCGGAAATCTTAGGTGATAGCGCCTTATACTTTAAGCCAGAAAGTTATCTTGATATGGCTGAAAAGATAAGTTTAGCCCTAGAGAATGAGGATCTTCGGGAAAAATTAATTGAAAATGCAAAAGAAAATCTCAAAAATTTCTCTTGGCGGAAAATGGCGGAAACCATTCATGCCAATTACAAGAAAGACTAGAAAAACTTATCCCCAAATGTAATTCTTTAACTTGTTTCATTGTTCTATTTTATGTTATAATTAGATCATAAAAAATTATCGGATTGGATAAGTTTTTCTAAAAAAATCCAAAAATGAAGAAGGTGATAAAAAAGATTAAAAGAAAGGCGGTAAAGAAAGCTCCCGCCTCTTTGGATTTGAATAAAATCGCCAGGAAACTTACTGCTAAGCGGAATTCCAGCTTAGTCATGTTTGATTTCGAAAAACCTCTTGATTTAAGTCAATTCACTCAAAATGAACTAAGAATAAATGTTGTCGGTAAAATTCAAGCCCCTTTTAACATCTCCATAGGCGAAAGCGCTCTAGATGTTTATTTCTCGCCCCATGTTCTTAATTTAGCTGAAAAAAAACAAATTGAAAAAATAAAACCGAAGCTTAAAAAGGCGGAATTAGTTGAATTAGATGATCCTTTTTATCGTTTTGGACAAAAATTATACTTATTTGACCTCTTAGATATTGAAAAAAGCGAGATTTTAAACTATTTCAAAAGAATATTCTCAAAAACATGGCAAGCGAAAAACTCCCTGAAAGGAGGAAAATTAGAAACAAAACTGCCGATAGAAAGGGACGAAAGATTAGAAAAAATCGAGAAAGATTGGCCATGGTATGAGATTTCTTTCATTAATTTAGCTATTTTTATTTATAATAGCTTAATTAAAGCTGCAAACTTAATTTTTAACGCTTTTCATTTCTCAAAAACAGCGGCCAAGAATATTTCTTCATTAGTTAAAGATGAAAGTTATCATCTTGAAAATCATACTGCCGGCCAGTTAGTCTTTAGTGAATCCGTAACTTCCATAGACATCCGTCCGTCGAACTTTAATAATTCTCCGATCGCTTTTTATGAAAACGAAAAATACCATACTGCCGAATTATTTCCGACCAAGGCGATCTCATTCAACGAAATAAAAAAGATTAAAAAGAAAAAAGAGAAGATTGCCTCTTACGATTATAAAACTAGTCTAGGAGAAGATTTAAAGCCTATTTTTTGGCCTTATTTTTTAAAGCTATCAATCTCTTTTACTGTTATCGCGATGCTTGTCGTTTTGCCATTAAAATTAAATGACTACTGGTCGAGAATAAACGAAACTAAGGGCCGGGTCTTAGGTGAAGCCGACCTAGCAATTAATAACTTAGACGAGGCTAAGAATAAGCTTATTTCCTTTGATTTTGCTGGCGCTCAAGCCGGATTTTCAGAAGCTAATAAGAATTTTATTTCCGCCGAAAACCAGCTCAAAGGCATTAAATCATTCCTAACATTTTTAGCTGAATCAGTTCCTACTAGTAACTCTTATAAAAGCGGCGTAAATCTTATCGAATTAGGAGAAAACCTCTCTTCAGCAGGAGAAATACTAATGGCCGGAGCCAATATCCTTTCTTTGAACGGCGATGAAAATGGCTGGCTCGATAAGATAAAGGCGATGCAAAGCGTCTTAGATAAAGCCTTGCCGGAAATTATCGCCGCTAATGATAACGCCGATAAGGTTGACTTAAAACATCTACCATTAGACAAGCGAGAGGCTTTTAATTCGATAAAAAAAGCTTTGCCGATTTTCGTTTCCAGTCTTAAACAATCAAAAGAAATTTCTAATTTCGCCCTTACCGCCTTAGCCGATAAAAGTTTAAAAAGATACTTAATAGTTTTTCAAAACGATAACGAATTAAGAGCGACCGGCGGCTTTATCGGTAGTTACGCCCTTGTTGATATTGAAAACGGCAAGATAAAAAATATCGAAATACCTAAAGGCGGATCATATGATCTTAGAGCGGGATTGAAAGAATTAATTAAAGCGCCGGAACCGATGCTTTTAGTTAATGATACTTGGGAACTGCAAGATTCTAATTGGTGGCCTGATTGGCCGACCTCGGCTAAGGCGATTACTTGGTTTTACAATAAAAGCGGCGGACCTTCAGTCGACGGCGTCATAGCCATAAATTCAGCTTGGCTAGGCGAGCTCTTAAATGTAACCGGCCCGATAGAAATGCCTGAATACGGAAAAACCTTGACCTCGCTCAATTTTGAAACAGAATTACAAAAGAGCATCGAAGTAGAAAGTACTAATAAAAAAGAACCGAAAAAAATCCTTTCTGATGCCACTCCAAAGATTATTGAAAAATTATTTTCGATCGAGCCGACGGGTATGGTTAAGCTTTTGACGACCGTTAATAAAGGATTAGAAGAAAAAGACCTTCAGCTTTACATGACCGACAGCGAAATGCAAAAATTCGTTGAAGCGCATGGCTGGGATGGGCGCTTAAAAGAAGCTCCTTCCGACTTTTTAGCAGTCGTTTCAACTAATATTGCCGGCGGGAAAACCGATGGCGTTATCGATCAGGAAATATTCCATAACGTAGATATCGCCTCAGACGGCAGTATTACTGATACAGCTATGATTAGCCGGCATCATTTCGGACCAACCGATCCTTATTTCACTAAGGAAAAAAATAGGAGCTACATCAGGATTTATGTTCCTAAAGGCAGTCAGCTCGTAAAAGCGGCCGGCTTTATTCCTCCTTTTGATGAGGAGTTTAAGAGTTACGGCGAATTTTTAAAGGAGGACAGCCGCTTAAGAACTGAGAATAATGCTCAAATCGATTTATCCAGTCAAACAAAAACTTATGAAGAAAATGGAAAAACTGTCTTCGCTAATTGGTTAAATCTAAACCCAGGAGAGTCACAAGACGCCATAGTCGTTTATAAATTACCCTTTAAGCTCGGCGGCGACCAGTTAGCTTCTGAGTCCGGCCTAAATAAGCTAAAAATGGCTTTAATGAACTCAAAGAAAGAAATCAACTACAGCTTATTAGTACAAAAACAATCAGGAAGCAACACTAATCAATTTGTCAGTACCATTAATCTCGCTAATAACTGGAAAGTAACCTCTAAATATCCGGAAAAAATAACCGGGGATAACAATAGTCTTCGTTTTTCCTCTAAACTCGAAACGGATCAATCATACACTCTTCAATTACAAAAATAAACTGTCTTAACAATATGAAAGGAAAAGAAAATCAATTTAGGGAACATCCGATAATGGATGAGGAAGCGTATTTCAGTGAACGCTCCCATAGGAATCATCATGTCAAAGAACAGCTTTCCAGGGTTTATACTAATGGAAACGGCTCTTTGCCGGATATGACTAGACTAGAGAGACAACAAACGCCCTTTTGGAAAAAGATGCTCTATTCCTTAACGGCTATTTTTGCTGTAATCTTAATCGCTTCCGCGGCAGGGTTTATTTATTTTGGCAACTTAGGCAATGATTCTTTTACTAATCAACGAGTTGTTTTAAAAATAGAACCGCCTATTTCATTAAATTCGGATCAAGATGCCCTTTATACGGTTACCATAACCAATAATGAGAAAGTTGACTTATACAGCGGCCGATTAGAAATAATTTATCCGGAAAATTTCAAGCTAATAGAGTCTTCTCCTAAAAGCGTCAGCGAACAAAAAAACGCTTGGGATTTCAGCCTGATTAAAAAAGGAGAAACGGCCAAGATAGAAATAAAAGGCAGGATAATTGCGCCACTGGACTCAATCCAAACTTTCAGAGGCTCTTTTTCTTTTAAGCCGGCAAATATGAACTCGGAATTCCGCCAAGAAACCATCACTGAGGCTAAGGTGGCTGGTTCCAATCTTCAACTTTCAGTTACCGGACCAGAAAAAGCTTCTCCCGGCCAAATAGTAGAATATACTATAAACTATAAAAACATCAGCACTTCAACTTTAGAAAACTGGCAAATAATAGCCGATTATCCGTCAGGATTTGTTTTTAGCTCAGCTACTCCGGAAACCCAAAAAGACAATATAAGCATTTGGAGCTTACCAAAAATCGCTAGCTCTAGTGAAGGTAAAATAGTATTAAAAGGCAGTTACTCCGGCAACAACGGCGGACCTACCGATTTTAAAGTCCGAGGCCTTTTTAATTATAATGGGGATTATATTCTACAAAGCCAGGGATCGGCTACGACGGAAGTGGCAAAAAACAGTCTATCCCTTCAATTAATAGTCAACGGCAAATCAGACAATCAGACAATCAATTTTTCTGATTTATTGACTTACACTTTGAATTTTAAAAATGCCGGAGAAGAAACTTTAAAGAACATAAAAATAACTGCTAATTTTGATTCCGATATTTTAGATTGGAATACCCTCGAAGGCCCTAAAAAATCCCAAGTAAACAATAATACTATTACTTGGACAGGATCAGACTTATCTCAATTAAACCAGCTAAGCGCCGGGCAAGAGGGGACCATCTCTTGGCAAGTCAAGGTAAAGGATAATTCAGCTTTAAAAGACAACAAAGTAATAAAGTATTCCGTTGATACTTATATCGATTCTTCCTTTTATGTCGGCAATAACTCCACTTCCGAAAGCATTAAAACTCCGAACATTACTAATACCATTAATTCCGATTTAAATATCGGCGCTGAAGTAAGATATTATAATGAAGACAATATGCCTCTTGGTTCCGGACCAATTCAGCCGAGCATCGGTCAAAGCTCGACTTACAATATAAAAGTCACTCTTTCTAATAGCCTACAAAATTCAAAAAATATCAGGATTGTAGCCAATCTGCCTAAAAATGTTAAATGGACAGGAAAAGAAAATCACGACTTAGGAGATTTGGTTTATGACTCAAGAAATAATAAGATCAGTTGGATAATAAGCAAATTACCAAAAAATTCCGGCGACTCTTTAGCTGATTTCAATTTAACTGTTAAGCCGACTGAGAACGACGCCGGCAAAGTCCTAATCTTGATTTCAGATATGACTTTAAGCGCCACTAATTCAGAAACTTCCGCCGAAATAACAAAAAGTATTAAAGCTGTCACTACCAGCTTTAATGATCCGGTTGTCGGCCGAGTTTCTGGAGTTGTTGAGTAATTAAATTAAAATATGCAAAAAACTTTTGTTTTTAACGGCTTAAAAATATACCAAAAAGTTTTGTTGGTTTTAGTCGTCATTCTGCCATTTTTAATCATATCGATTACTTATTGGTTAATTAATAGATCAATAGAACAAAGCGCCTGGGTTATAAATCAACAACAAGGAACTGTTTTATCAGCTCAAGTCTCTGGTCCAACCGCCAAAATTACTATTTTCGAACCTAATTGGATATCAAATGGTCAAGTTTACGATAAATCCAAATCATTTCCTGGAACTTCTTTAACTGATTATTACGCTCCTTTGCCGATTTTTTTTCAAGGTTTAGACTCAACTCCTCGAGAAGATATTGTCTCTTACGATTGGGATTTTGGGGATAATAATTCATATCAAGGAAATCCTAATACTTTCTCAGGTTTTAACGCGGCTCATGTATATGAAAAACCGGGAAATTATATAGCAACTTTAAAAGTAACTGATAAACTAGGTAAAATAAATACAACTAACTCCATAAACATAACAGTTAAAGACAGAGATGGACGAAAATTTTGGGTAGACGCTAATCTTGGTAATGATACTTGGACAGGATTATGCAAAGAAAAGGAAACAACTTCTAATTGCGGGCCCTGGAAAACAGCAACTAAAGCTTTTAAGCAAATGGAAAATTGGCAGTATGTTAGTGGTATTACACCAAGAAACTACTTGCCAGGGGATGAAATAATTTTTAAGCGAGGCCAAACTTTTGAAATCAGCACCTCGACTAGAATTACTCACTATAGAGGAGGATATGGTTATATCTTCCGAGCCGATGAGGGAAATGGCGCTAAACCCGTTATTCAATACACAGGAACCGGCACAGATCATCTTATCAATCAGATCGGTTACGATCTTGGGCATATCGCCTTTATAGACCTAATTTTTAATTTAAGATCTCCTAAAAATGTCAGTGCTGGAGGCTTAATCTATAACGCTGGCCGGACGCGTAATATTTTACTTCTTAGAGTTGAGGGCAATGATCCGAAAAATGGTTTCTTTACTCTTCAGGGCTCAAAAGGAACAGATATGACCGGGCTATTCGTTTTTGACAGTAAAATAAAAAATAATGCTATATATTCCAACTCCAATACCTTGGGTTACTATTACGGATCAAATTTAGCAATCATTAATTCGACCTTTGATCTGGCCGGTAATCATGTTGCTTATTTAGCTCAAGTTGATAAAGGGGTTATTTCTGGCAGTACCTTCAGTCGACCCGCTTACGGTCGAACCGCTTTAAGACTTAGTCAAAAATCCAATAACGTCCAAATTTCCAATAATAAATTCTTAGGTTGGATAGACCCTAATTCCTGTTCTAGCTTAGGAGTTTCAGAAACTTGCGCTCACAATGGTCAAGGTAAAAATTATAATTACCAATTAGTCAGTCTTGCCCCCAATGACAGCACTTTCCAAGACATTAATAATATTATTTTCGAAAGAAATATTCTGACTAATTGCCAAAACTGTTTAAATATTGCCGATGCCAACAACATTACTATAAAAAATAATATTATTTTCACTCCAGACAAGACTCCGACTTCAAGGATTGAAATTGGTGCCGCTGGCAGTATAAATCATTCAATTCCTTCAAGAAATATTTATATCTATGGTAACACTATCGTTTCTGGAGGCACAACCAATTCCAACTCCGAAACTGCCCTCATTAAGATAATCGATTTCGTTAGCAGCACTCCAGCCAGACCAGAATATGGTAGCGGGCATTCAAATATCAATATCATGAATAATATTTTAGCATATTCAGAGGGTTCTTCCGGTCGATTTCTAAGAGTTAGCAAGCTAGAATCGCTTATTCCAATAAAAAGCGACCGGAATCTTTACTATTTGCCGGTCAGCAGCTCTCTTAAAGCTTTTCAGATTGGCTATTGCCAGCTAATAGGCGGCAAATGGGATTGTCTAAATAGAAAATTACTCTCTATTAATGAATGGCAAAATCTTAATGGTAAAGAAGTAAATAGTCTCTTAGCAAATCCTCGATTAACTTCTTGGCCGATTTTAATTTCACATCAGCCTGGCCAGCCAGTTAGCCTAGATCAAGCTATAAATGAAGCTAATTCAATCGCTTTAAGTGTTAAACCGGCTTTTTCCAGTCAAGCCCTAAACTTTACCATCAATAAATATGATCATTATCTTTATAATGATTTTACTGGAAAAATAAGACCTTACAATGGTGCTTTAGATCTCGGCGCTTACCAAATAACAGCAAATGTCATAAATAACGAAACTGTAACTACGACTGGGGCAATTAAACTAGATATAATTCCTGAAGTCTTAGTTGAATGGAATTTAAATATAAAAACTTCTAATTACTTTCCTGAAATGATTAAGGGTAATCATGCCTATTGTCAAGGAAGCTGCCCCAATTTAAATAACGACGGCTTATTTTTTGATAATACTTCTGGCTATCTCAAATCAACGACTACATTAGAATCGGGGAGCGCTAAAGGTTTTACGGTTACTATCTTTGGTAATGCTCAAGATAGATCCTTGTATAATTCCTTGGGCTTAATTTCAACCCAGAGCAACGCCTCCACCCAAGGTTTCAGGTTCCTCTATCGCGATTACGGAAAAGATGATAGGCTATATTTGAATATCGGAGGTAAAAACGATTACGGAATTATAAGCTCAAGTACTTGCTACAATGCCTGGTGCCATTACGCCTTTACTTATTCTCCGGAAGGAACAGCTAAAATTTACTTGAATGGTAAAATAATAAAAACAATTACTGGTTTGACACCGAATCTTTATATTAAAGATAAAATAAATATCGGTAAGACTATAAATATTAATAATGAAAAATTCAAGGGCTTAATCAAGCAAGCTAAAATATTTAACAAAGTTTTAAGTGAAGAGGAGATCTTAAAGTTATCACAAAATCCTTAACTAAATAAATCATGCTAAAGATAAAAAAGCAATCAAAAAAAACTTTAGCGCGCTTAGGCGTCTTAAAAACAAAAAACGGTGAAATCCAAACGCCGTTTTTTATGCCTATTGCCACTAAAGCGGCAGTAAAAAACCTGACTACCGCCGAAGTCAAGGAGCTCGGCGCGGAAATAATCCTTTCCAATACTTACCATCTCTATCTCCAGCCGGGAATGGAAATCATGAAAAAAGCCAAGGGACTCCATAAATTCATGGATTGGTCCGGCCCGATTTTAACCGATAGTGGTGGCTTTCAGGTTTTTTCTCTTTCCAAGATTAGGAAAATAACCGACGAAGGCGTTGAGTTCCGTTCTCATATCGACGGCTCTAAGCATCTACTGACTCCTAAAAAAGTTTTAGAGATTGAAAAGACAATCGGCTCCGATATTGCTATGATTCTTGATGTTTGTCCGCCTTCTAATGCCAGCCACCAAGAAGTTTCAAAAGCTGTTGAGATGACTACAAAATGGGCGAAAGAAGCGGCGAAAATAGTAAATAGTAAAAAATTAAAAAATAAAGAACAATTACACTTCGCAATTGTTCAAGGGGGTATTTATAAAGATTTAAGATTAAAAAGCTTAGAAGAATTAAAACCCCTCGACTTCGACGGTTATGCTATCGGCGGTTTGGCCGTTGGTGAAAGTAATGAAGAAATGTATCAGGTCCTCGACTATTTAACTCCGCTAATGCCGGAAAAAAAGCCGCGTTATTTAATGGGGGTTGGAACGCCGGAAAATATAGTCCAAGCCGTTAAAAGGGGAGTAGATATGTTTGATTGCGTTATTCCAACTCGAGAAGCGCGCCATGGTCGCCTTTATATCAGAAAGAATAAACCCTTGAGCGGAAAGTTTTATGAAACCATAAATATCTCCAATGCGAAATTCAAGCATGATTTTTCGCCGATCAGCTCCGGCAAACTGAAAAAATATACTAAATCTTATTTACATCATCTGTTTCGAACCAATGAGCCTTTAGGAATGAGACTAGCCACTATCAACAATTTAGAATTCTATTTAAATCTGATGAAGGATATAAGAGAAGCTATTAAAAACAACAAGCTATGATTTACGGGGATTTGATAACTTATTTTCTTACCCTAATCCTAAGCTTCTTAGGCGCAGCCTTGTTAGTGCCGCTAATAATGAAATTGGCTATACGCCTTAAAGTCGTGGACAATCCTGTTGCCAGCAGCCGAAAAATCCATAAACTGCCCATACCGCTTCTTGGAGGCACCGCTATTTTTATCGTTTCCAGTCTTGGGATTTTAATCTTTAATTATTTTTCATTAGCTAATTTCTCTCTTATTTCTGATGGCCATCTTTTATGGGTTCTTCTTGGCGGTCTAATTCTTATTCTTGGCGGTTACCTTGATGATAAATATAATCTCAAGCCTTATCATCAAATATTCTTTCCGATCTTGGCGACCTTAATTATCATCTTTTCGGGCATAAAAATAAGCTACGTATCGAATTTCATAACCGGCAACAATAGCGATATTCTTTTCTTGGCTCCGGCTATCGGTACAGTCTTAACTTTCATTTGGCTGATGGCTATGATGTATACGACTAAGCTCTTAGACGGGCTTGACGGTCTTTTAACCGGTATCGCTTCAATTGCCAGCTTAAGTATTTTTATCATTAGCTTGGTTTGGGATGTTCCTATGTCAGCAACCAGTATTTGGGCTCTTTTAATCCTAGGATCTTGCTTAGGCTTTTTAATTTATAATTGGAACCCGGCTAAAATTTTCCTTGGCGAAGGCGGCAGTTTATTTTTAGGCTATATCCTCGGAGTCTTATCCATTATTTCCGGCTCAAAAATAGCTACGACAATCTTAGTCATGGGCATTCCGATGCTTGATGTGGGTTGGGTAATTATAAAAAGAATGAGTAAAAAACAATCGCCGTTTTCCCATTCCGATCAAAAACATCTGCATTATCAACTCTTAGAAATCGGCTTCAATCAAAAACAAGCTGTCATTTTTCTTTATCTTATTTCCCTTGTCTTCGGACTCCTAGCTATTTTAAACGGTTCCTGGGGGAAAATCTTGGGCTTAGTCGTCCTTTTTATCTTTATGGTTTCTTTACTAAGCTATATCTACATCAAAGAAAGAAAAAGCCATGAAAAAGTTTAGCTGGCTTAATTGGTTTATTCCGCTTTTGATAGTCGTCTCCATGACCGGCTCTTTTATCTATTTAAAATTCCTGGTGAAACGCCCCCTAGTTGAAATTGCCGGCCAAGAGCTACTCCTAGAAATCGTAAAAACTCCGGAATCAATGGCCAAGGGCTTAAGCGGCTTGCCTTTTTTAGAATACAATAAAGGCATGCTTTTCCTTTTTGATGGCTATCAGAAGCCAAGTTTTTGGATGAAAGATATGAGATTTCCGATAGATATCATTTGGATTAACGGCGATATCGTGGCTGGAATAGATAAAAACCTGCCTCCAGCCTTAACTGGCGAGCCGCCTGTTTATAACCCACCCGTCTTTATCGACAAGGTATTGGAAGTTAATGCCGGCTTTTCCGATAAAAATGGCCTAAAAATAGGGGATAAAGTCAAATTCCGCAACTTTTAACTCCAAGATAGCCGTAATATTGACAAATATTGATAAATGGTTTATTATTAGCATATTGAAATATCAGAAATAAAACTCTAAAAAAATGAAATTAGCTGTAATTAAGACTGGCGGCAAACAATACTTGGTAACTGAAAATTCTAAGCTCAAGATTGAAAAGCTAGTTGCTGAAGAAGGCCAGGAAGTAGAATTCGATGTTCTTCTTTCCGCTGATGGCGATAATGTTGAGATTGGTACTCCCGTCTTGGCTAAAAAATTGAAAGGTAAAGTTATAAAGCAAGGCCGATCAAGGAAGGTTATTGGCATAAAATATAAGCCAAAGACTCGAGAACATACCAAATTCGGACATAGGCAAGCTTACTCGGAAGTTGAATTCTCCAAGATCTAAAAACTCTTACTATAAAACCCCGCTATTTCGGCGGGGTTTTTGTTTTTAAAAAATTGACTAAGTTAAGTATTTTCGGCTATAATAACTCCATATGATCAACAAAATAACACAACTGAAAAACGAGTTCCTGGGCGAAGCTAAAGGAATCAAAGACCTTAATGCCCTAGAGCAATTGGAATTAAAATTCCTCGGCCGAAAAAATGGCTTGCTAAGCAACCTAATGAAAGAGCTTAAAGATATTCCAAAAGAGGAAATCGCCGAAGCCGGACAAGCCCTTAATGCGATTAAAAATGAAATTCTATTAGAAATAGAAAAGCTAAAAGACGCCCTAGTAGATAATAATGATCAAAGCTTTTTTGATTTAACCCTGCCCGGAAAGAAACAAGAGCTCGGCCATCTCCATTTAGCTACTTATGCAATCCGAGAAATCTCTTCGATCTTAGAAAAGATCGGCTTTCAAAGGATGCGTTATCCGGAAGTCGAATGGGATTATTACGCTTTTGAAACTTTAAATATGCCGGGCGATCATCCGGCTCGCGACGAATGGGAAACTTTCTTTATCGATCGTCAGCCAATCGATAAAAAATTAGGGCAAAGAATCTTGACGCCTCACACTTCTTCCGGCCAAGTCCGGGAAATGGAAAAGAATGAATTGCCGATTAGGATGATGAATATCTCAAAAACCTACCGAAGGCAAAGCGATGTCTCCCATGTGCCGATGTTCCATCAATTCGAGGGCTTAGTCGTTGATAAAGATATCAATATAACCCATTTAAAGGGGGTTGTTGATTATTTCGTCAAGCAATTCTTTGGCCCAGATAGAACAATTCGCTTAAGGCCTCATCATTTCCAATTTACCGAGCCGAGCTTCGAGATTGATGTTTCCTGCGGCGTCTGTGGCGGTAAAGGCTGCAAGCTCTGTAAAGAAGGCTGGCTGGAAATCGGCGGCGCCGGCATGGTTCACCCGAACGTCTTAAAAGCCGGGGATATCGACCCGAAAGAATACAGCGGTTTCGCCTTCGGCTGGGGAGTAGAGCGATGCTTTATGATGAAAGCGGGATTGAATATTGATGATATTAGGTTGTTATATAGGAACGATTTGAGAGTTAATGAGCAGTTTTGATTCGTCATCCCGGAATTTTTATGTAACCATTAAAATATCCGGGGTCCAGGTTGGGTCAGAATTAAATTAAAAATTAACTTGGATTCCCGCCTTCGCGAGAATGACAATAATAATAAAATATGGATATATTAGAAAATAACAATACTATATTAATAAGTAAATGGACCGTTTTTAAGAATAAATTAATATTAATTATTAAGTTTATACTTAGTTTATTTATTCTTTCTGCAAATGCGCTGTTTTCATACATAGTATTCTTTAAGAACCCTGATTTTGAGGATACTTTCTTTAATATTTTAGTTATATCAATCGCTTCTATTTTATTTTTATGGGGATTGTCATGGTTTCTGCAAATTTTTGGATTAAATAATGTTTTACTTTTAAAAAAATTAAAAAATAAAATATTTGATAAAGTCAAGGTAATTCTTAATCATAAATACTCAAAAAAAACATTAAAATTATTAAAGATGTTTGTAATATTTGGACTTATAGCATCTATAGTTATTAGTTTATTTAATTTTGTCGCGGGGTTAAGCGTATCCACTATTATTATAATTTTGTTAGTTATACTAATATTAAAATAGTAATTTTTATGAAAAAAGAAGAATTTAAAAAGATGCATAATAATTATTTCTTGGCCTATAAAGAGTATCATAATTATTTAGATCAGTGTTTTGATAGTTATGTTAATGGTGTACTAATTCATACGGCTAGTAAAGAATTTGAAATTGGAAAAATAGTTGAATTAGAAAATATATATATTGATTTGAAAAAGAAGTGGCTTGATGTTGTTTATTCTCATGAAGAGTTAACCGATTAATTAAAATATGAACCTAAACATATCATACAACTGGCTGAAAGAATACGTGGCTTTAAAGAAGTCGCCGCTTGAATTCGCCAAAGAAATTTCTTTGTGCGGGCCTTCGGTCGACCATATCAAGGAAATGAAACCGAACTTCTCCAAAGTCGTAGTCGGCGAAATCCTAAAAATCGAAAATCATCCTGACGCCGACAAGCTCCATGTCTGTAAGGTTAATGTCGGCCATAAAGAACCGTTACAAATCGTCTGCGGCGCCAATAATATAAAAGAGGGTCAAAAAGTGCCTGTCGTTTTAGTCGGCGGTAAGTTGGGCCTGCCTACCGGAGCCGATGGCGTAGGCAGGGATTTCGAAATTAAAGAAGCTAAGCTCCGCGGCGTTGAAAGTTTCGGTATGATGTGTTCAGCTCGGGAATTGGGCATAAGCGAAGATCATGCCGGTATTTTCATTTTACCGGAATATACTGAAGTCGGACTGCCCCTAGAAAAAGTCATGCCACTTAATGACTTTATCCTTGATATCGAAGTGACTTCTAACCGCCCCGATGCTATGAATGTAGCCGGTATCGCTCGCGAAGCAGCGGCGATTATGGACGAAAAATTCCTTTACCACGCGGCTAAGCCTAGTTTAAAAATCCATGAACCGAAAAAAATCAGCGTTGAAGTTAAAGAAGGGGATGTTTGCCCAAGATACCAAGCCGTTGTCATGACCGGCATAAAAGTCGCGCCATCGCCGCTTTGGATGCAGCAGCGCTTAATCGCTTCCGGACTCAGGCCGATCAATAACTTAGTCGATATTACTAACTACATTCTCTTAGAACTCGGCCAGCCGATGCATGTCTTTGATTATGATAAATTAATCGATCAAAAAATAATCGTTAGATACTCGAAGTCCGGTGAAAATATCCTAGCTCTTGATGGTAAGGAATATGAGCTGGTTCCCGGCCAACTAGTCATTGCCGATAACAAGCGACCAATTGCCGTTGCCGGCGTTATGGGCGGGGAATTGACTGCCGCCTCTCATGAAACAAGGAATATTGTCTTAGAATCAGCCAACTTCAATTCCGTTTCTGTTAGAAAGACGGCTAGGGGCTTAAATTTGCATTCAGACAGCTCTAATTTGTACGAGAAGGGGCTTAACCCTGAAGGTACGGAACAAGCCATATTAAGGGCAATCGAGCTAGTTAAGGAATTAGCCGGCGGCAAAATAGCCTCAGAAGTAATCGATAAGAAAGCATACAAAAATAAGGAAAAGAAAATAAAACTCCATCCAGAGAGCGTCAATAAAGTATTGGGTATCAGCCTATCTTCGGAAAAGATAAAGAAGATCCTTAAAACGCTCGGGTTTGAAGTTAAAGACGGTAAAATCCTTGAAGCTGGATTGGAGCGTAACGTCCAAAATCAGATCT
>CAZEKG010000001.1:45420-60153 GCA_964512625.1 uncultured Gammaproteobacteria bacterium
TCCTTGAAGTTACCGTTCCTTGGTTTAGGGAAAAAGATATGGAAGGGGAGCATGACCTTATCGAGGAAATAGCTCGCATCTATGGCTACCATAATTTACCGGCCATCTTACCCCAAGGCAGTATCCCGACTAATTATTTAAACCAAGACATCTTTAAAATGGAAGACAAGATAAAAGATATCTTAGTCGGCCTCGGCTTCAGCGAGCTTTACTCATACTCTTTCGTTTCTGAAAAAAATATTAGGGGAGCGGGCCTTGATCCGGAAAAACATATCAAAATAAGCAATCCCTTAAACCTTGATTTTGAGTTCATGAGAACTAGTCTAGTTCCTAGTATTGCTGAAACTATAGAATCTAATTCCGGCTTCCTTAAGAAAATAAAAGTTTTTGAATTAAGTAAGGTTTACCTACCTAAGCATAACGACTTGCCGAAAGAAATAAGCAGCTTAGCTTTCGCCATAGCCGGAGAATCGAAAGAAAACGCCTACCTCGAGGTTAAAGGCGCTTTAGAAGCTCTCTTAAGCTCCATTTACATTAAAGATATAAGGATTGAAAAAGCTTCTGAGATCAAGACCTATTTTAGCGCTAATGAAACCGCCGACATAAAATATAAAAATAAGAAACTAGGCTCAATCGGACTAATTAGTAAGCAAACCATTAAGAACTTCGGCCTAAAAACGAATCTAGCTGTAGCGGAGATTGATTTTGAAATCCTTTTAGAAGCGATGAGCGAAAATAATCCTACCTATACTCCAATTCCTAAATTCCCAGCCATAGAACTCGATTTATCAATGGAAATTGATGCTAATATCCCATACGGCGAAATAACTAAAACCGTTGCCGAAATAGAACCGATAATCAAATCCGTTTCTTTTCTCTCTTCTTATCAAGGGGATAAAATATCAAAAGGCAAAAAAGCCTTGGCGATAAGAATAGAATATCGCGATAATGAAAAAACTCTAACTCTTCAGGAAGCTCAAGCTATCCACGATAAAGTTGTCGCCGGATTAAAAAAGAGTTATAATATAAACATACGTTAAGCATCAAATAATAAATTACAAATATCAAAATATTCCTAATTAGATTGGTTTGTGATTTGAAATTTGTTATTTAATTAAATCAATAATTTAATCCCATGCTTGTCACATCTAAAGACGTCTTCTGGTTTGCCTTTGCTTTTGTCATTCTCTGGGTCGGCATCTTTATGGGCTGGGGAGCCTTTTATTTCGCCATGATCCTAAGAGACATGCAAAAGATGACCGGAAGCATCAAGAAAAAATTGGATATCCTGGATCAAATCCTGAATGTCGTTAAGAAGAAAACGGAAGCGACCGCGAGCTACCTACCGCTTCTTATCGAGGGGGTTCAGAAATTGGTTCAGGCTTTCGCCGAAAAAAAGAAGTCTAGCTCTTCAAAGAGCAAAAAACGGAGCTAGATCTCCGAGGAGGTTTATATCATGTGGCTGTTATTCGATATGACAGTGTACTTTTTTGCCGTTATCGGTTATGGAATTACAGGGGCGACTATTGGTGCATTTATAATAACTTATCATAGCGACGGGGAATGGGAACAGATAAGGAAAAACAATCGCCAAAATCTTGCTCTTCGCTGGGCCCAGATGATTGACTATCATCTTCCCAAAGCCATGATTCTTGATTTTTTCGCCGTCTTTTTGGCTTGGCCGATATTTCTGCCAATAAAAATCATCGCTGGAAGATATTCAGAAAACCGACTTAGAATGCCCAATGGGCAATTCCCACCAACAGCAGGCTGAAAAGCCTGTTTTTTACTTGCAAAAAAAGGGCGATTTTAGTAAAATTAAAGCAATGTAAAAAATGCTAAATGAATAAATTTATGACTAATAAAGACCAAGTTTCAGATCAAATAGACGAGAGGACAATGCGCTTAGCCCGTCTTAAAGAGATTAAAAGTAGCGGTCTAAACCCTTATCCGGAAAAGTTTGAAAAAATTAATGATTTCGCTGAAGCTAAAAATCTTCCGGAAGGAACAGCAGTTAAATGCGCAGGAAGAATCATGACCTCAAGAATTATGGGCAAAATCGCTTTTTGCCATCTCCAGGACTGGTCAGGAAAAATGCAAGCCGTCTTAAATGTTAATGAGCTAGGTGAAAAAGACTTTGATTATTTTACGAAGATTATTGACCTTGGTGATTTCTTGGGCGTTGAAGGGGAAATATTCATAACCAAAAAAGGAGAAATTTCGATTCTCGCAAAAAAACTTTCTTTCCTAGGCAAGGCGCTTTTACCTCTGCCGGAAAAATGGCACGGCCTAAGGGACGAGGAATTAATTTATCGCGAACGCTATCTTGATCTGATCACTAATGAAAAATCAATGGAGCGATTCAAGCTGCGCAGCGCGATCGTAAAATCATTGCGAGAATTTTATTGGAGTAGAGGATTTATAGAAATCGAGACGCCCGTTTTATGTAATAATGCCTCGGGTGCAACCGCCAAGCCCTTCATTACTCACCATAACGCTATGGATACTGATGTTTATTTGCGCATCGCCCCTGAAATTTATCTTAAGGAGGCAATAATAGGCGGCTTTGAAAAGGTATTCGAGGTAGCTCGCTGCTTCCGTAACGAGGGCATGGACCCATCGCACTTACAAGATTTTACTATGGTGGAGCATTACGCTGCTTACTGGAATTATGAAGATAATATGAAATTCACCGAGGAGATGATTTGCCACATTCTCGATAAATACTTCGGCGGTTACAAAATCGAGATCATGAATCGCGACAGTGAGCTTAAGGAGATTGATTTCACTCCGCCTTGGCCAAGAAAAACTATGCGTGAATTAATTAAAAAAGATTCCGACATTGATTTTGAGAATTTTAAGGATGCTGATTCACTTCGCAAAGAAATTAAAAAAAAGAAGATCGACATAGATAATATCGATAATCTAGGTCGCGGTAATCTTATTGACGGATTATATAAAGCAGTATCGCGTGATAAATTGATTGGCCCGACATTTTTAATTCAACATCCGTTAGATTTGTCACCATTGGCACGCCGTAACGATGATAATCCGAATATCGTTGACCGTTTCCAACTAGTCGTAAATACCTGGGAAATCTGTAATGCTTATTCTGAATTAGTCGACCCAATTGATCAGAAAGGTAGATTTGAATCTCAATCAGAAGCTAAGAAAGCTGGTGATGAGGAGGCTCATGGCAAAGACGACGAATTTGTAACCGCCCTAGAACATGGCGCTCCACCAATTTCTGGTTATGGCATGGGTATCGACCGCTTAGTCGCGCTCTTAACCAAGCAGCCTAATTTACGAGATGTTGTCTTATTCCCTTTATTAAGACCTAAAGATAAAGAATAAAATAAACCATGAAAAAATATTACTTAATCGCTTTAATCCTCCTCCTGCCTTTATTATCCGGCTGCGGAAAACAAACCGAAGAAACGAACGTCTCAGAAAATTCCAATGCTCCTCAAACTCAATCGGGAGATAATTATTCCGGCGACCAAGCGACTACCGCAAGCCAAGATACCTCTCAAACCTCAATTCAAAACAACAATCAAGTCCAACCAGCAACTAATAATTCTAACCCCAATATGCCGGAAAAAGTCATCGATCAGAATAAAAACTACACTGCTATCTTAAATACCAGCGAGGGCGTAATTGAAATCGCCCTAAACTCCAAAGAAACTCCAATTACTGTTAATAATTTTGTTTGGCTTTCAAAGAAAGGTTTCTATAACGGAACAATTTTCCATCGCGTCATCAAGGATTTCATGATTCAGGGCGGCGATCCTAAAGGCAATGGAACTGGGGGCCCAGGCTATGAATTCGATAACGAGCCGTTTACAGGCGAATATTCCCGCGGCACAATCGCTATGGCTAACGCTGGTCCGAATACTAACGGTTCGCAGTTCTTTATTATGCATAAGGATGTGCCACTGCCTAAGGATTATGTCATTTTCGGCCAAGTCATCAAAGGATTAGAAACCGTCGATAAGATTGCGACAACTCAAACTACTTTAGGCGGCGATGGTGCTATGTCCAAGCCGGTTAATCCAATAAAAGTAAATTCAATTGAAATAATTGAGAAATAATCTCTTATATGCTCGACATAAAAATTATCCGCGAAAACCCGGATTCAGTTAAAAAAAATAGCGAGAACAGGCTAGCTAAAGTCGAAATCGACCGCATTCTTGAGCTTGATAATAAAAGGCGGGACAATATTGCTAAGATTGACGATTTAAGAGCGAAAAGAAATGCTTCCTCAAAAACTAAACCGACGCCGGAAATAATCGCCGAAATGAAAAAAGTAGGAGAAGAGATAAAGGCTTTAGAGAACTCCCTTGAACCAATAGAAACCGAATTAAGGGAATTAATGCTTAAAGTTCCCAACCTAACCCATCCGGAAGTCGTCGTCAGTCAAGATGAAAAAGATAATCCTGTCTTATCAACTTTCGGAAAACCGACTGAATTCAAGTTCACACCGCTTGACCATGTCCAATTAGCCGAAAAGCTTGACTTGATCGACTTCGATCGGGCAGCTAAGGTTTCCGGCGCTAAGTTCTACTACCTTAAAAATGAATTGGCTCTTTTAGAATTCGCTCTCATTCAATACGCCTTAAACAAAGCCTTAAAGCATAAGTTTATTCCTTTTTCGACGCCTGATTTGGCAAAAAAAGAGGTCTTAGAGGGTCTAGGATTCAACCCGAGAGGGGAATCAACCCAAGTTTATAATATTGAGAATAGCGACCTATCGCTAGTTGGTACCGCTGAAATAACCATGGGCGGCTATCACATGGACGAGATCCTTGATGAAGCTGAATTGCCAAAAAAATATATCGCTGTTTCCCATTGCTTTAGGACTGAAGCTGGCGCTTACTCAAAGTTTTCCAAAGGCATCTTTAGAGTCCATCAATTCACCAAGATTGAAATGTTCCAATATGTCCTACCTGAGAAAAGCGAAGAGGCTCATAAAGAAATATTAGGGATCGAAAAAGAAATTTTCGAAGGCTTAGAAATACCTTTCCGGGTTATTGATCATTGTACGGCCGATCTTGGCGGCCCATCCTATAGGACTTATGATCTCGAAGCTTGGATGCCAGGAAAGCCGAATGCCGAGGACGATACAAAACTTGGCGATTGGGCTGAGATAACCTCGACTTCTAATTGTACTGATTATCAAGCACGAGGATTAAATATCAAATATCGTAATAAAGAAGGCAAGATTGACTACTTACATATGTTAAACGGTACAGCCATTGCCGTTTCGCGAGCTATGATCGCTATCCTAGAAAATGGTCAACAAAAAGACGGCTCCATCATTATCCCTAAAGCCCTAAGGCCTTATTGCGGCTTCAAGAAAATCGTACCTAAAAATTAACAATTAAAATAGCCGAGTGTTGTGCACCTACACTCGGCTTTGTTGGGTCAGCGACCGCAGCCGCTAACTAATCATCGTCATCCTCACCACTCTCTTCTTCGGTGACGATTTTAATGGCGGCTTCCTCTTGAGATTTGCGATCTCCGAATCGCAACACTGCCTTGCCGACGGGAACCTGATCGTCGTCTGGATCGTCCTGCAAATCTTCCGGCAGAGGATCGCGATCCTCACCGGTTATCAGGCCAACAAGAACCAAATACATCCCGAGTGGGAACTCCAGTCCTTTTTGGCGGGCAGCATCCTGAATGAGCGACGCTACCGTATCGCAGGACACCCCGTCTTTCTTGGCGGTTACGGCGATGATCCTAAGATTGTCCTTCAATTCACTGGCCGTCGGCACGTCCAATGTCTCTTGACTTATGGCCGCAGCCACAGCCTCAACAAAAAACCTCGCCGCCTCCGCGATTTGTTCAATTGACTCATTCCAGAATTGGGTCATGATCTTCTCCTCCCTTAAAAGGAACTCCTCCTCAGGATTACACGTTGCAATCCCTTCAAAACATTATAACAAAGTATCATAAAAATGTCAATATGATTGACGATTATTCCTATAATTTGCCCAAAAATCAAGTAAAAAGGGACTATCAGCAAAAGGAATTCAATAATCCCTACTTCGGGGAACAAAAACATAAAAAACAATTCCCAACCCTTAAATATCTTAAGATTTTAGGTTTTATTTTAATTCTTTATATCATTATTTACAGTGATCTTTTTCGAGTAAAGACAATTGAAATAATCGGAACTGACCTAATACCTAAAAATGAGATGGAAGGACTAATCAAAGAAAAAATCTCAGGCGGTTATCTTTTTATTATCCCGAAAAACAACTTATTATACCTTTCGAAAAAATCAATCGCCAAAACCGTCAATGAGAAGTATGTCCTTAATAAATTCGAAATAAAAAAACGCTGGCAAAAGCTATATATAAAAATAGAAGAAAAAACTTCTTATTTAATCATAAACGACCTAAGCAATAAGAATTATTTTTGTGACCAAGAGGGGACAGTAACCCGAGAAATCAGCCCCGAGGAGTTTATTAAATATAGTAGTAAAACGCCTATTTATAAAACCAGCGCCAGCAGTACCACTATCGGAGAAAAAATCGTTAGAGGATCTATAGTCCAATTTATTTTAGAATTGGATAAAAATATCAAAGACCGCGCCTTGCCTAAAGTAAAAAATTACGAGAGCAGGGGAGTTGACCAGTTAATTATTAACTTCGAGGAAAGCTGGCAAGCTAAGCTTGATATTAACTCTTCATCAACCAACTCCTTAGATAATCTAAAAATCATCTTGGATAAAAAAGTTCCTGATCGAAGGAAACTTGAATATATCGATATCAGCTTCGGGGATATGGGTTATATCAAGATGAGATAGGGGGCAAGGCTATTTATCCTCAGAAGCATTTATTGCCAAGCTTATCCTTATTTATTATAATTATAGTATACTTCGTATAAGATAGGTTAAACGAACCAATAACCCAAAATATATGCCCAAAACCAACAAGTCCATCATTAAGCACATTAATGACTTCCTCGACTACTGTGAGGTTGAGAAAGGCTTAAGTCCTGTTTCAACCCGTAACTATCATAATTTTTTAAAAGTTTTTATTGAATGGCTTAATGATCATGACTTAACTAATCTTAAGCCTCAAGACCTTAGTAATGACCATATCTGGCAATATAGGCTCTATTTATCCCGTAAAAAGGATGATAAAGGCCATTACCTTAAAAAGACTACTCAGGGCTACTACCTGATAGCTTTAAGAAACTTATTGAATTATTTCGCCACTAAAGATATTGACTCCTTATCAGCAGAAAAAATAAATTTACCAAAAATAACTGATAAAGATCGTAAAATAAAATTTTTAAGTTTTGAACAAGTTGAGAAGCTACTATCCATGGTCGACCTAAGCACTCCAGGAGGCTTAAGGGATAGGGCTATCTTAGAAGTCCTCTTCTCAACCGGGATGAGAGTCTCTGAGTTAACTTCGCTTAATATTAAAAATTTCAACCTGCCCGATTTACTTAAAGGCAGCTCGGACGATAAAGAAATCGCCATCTACGGTAAGGGCGGTAGCGCTAGAACCATCTACTTCTCGCCTCGCTCCATAGATTGGTTATCCAGGTATCTTAAGATTAGAAAAGACCTCTATCCTCCCCTGTTCATTAACTATAAAAAAGGTTCAACGGATAACGAACGGCGTTTAACCGTTCGCTCAGTTGAAAATATGATAAAAAAATACGCCTCAATGGCGGCGTTGCCGGTTGATGTGACGCCACATACTTTGCGCCACAGCTACGCTACTGATTTATTAAACCAAGGAGCGGACCTAAGATCGGTCCAGGAGCTTCTCGGTCATAAAAATATCGTTACGACTCAGGTTTATACCCACGTAACTAATCCGAAGCTCAAGCTGATTCATAAGAAGTTCCACAGCGGACAGAAAAAATAAAAATATCAAATTTTAATCATCTTACCGGCAACATATAAACCGATAAACGCAATACCAGAATAAACTATCTCATAAGAGCCAATAGAACCCTTTAATAAGTATGAAGCGATTAAAATAACCAATGGGGTCAAAAACATCGCTAAATCATACTTGAGCATATCATAATAAGTAATATAAAGCGTCACTTCCGTCGGGTCACCGCCGTTTTTAGCGATATGCTCTTTTTTTGAGCGATACCAAACCGCCCAGCTCATCCCCATAATATAAAAGAAAACCGCGGCCAAAGCCCCGATATATTGCTCAAAAAATTCCTGATTATAAAAATAAAAAATAATTAGTCCAGCAACAAGAACAACAATCCAACCCATTAAATAGAAAACGGCGTTAAAAATTAGGTCTTTAAGATTGCCCATACTACTGAATGTAATTCAAAGGATTCGCTGGTATACCGCCGGAGCGAACCTCGAAATGAAGATGAGGGCCGGACGAAAATCCAGTATTGCCACTTAAACCGATAACCTGACCCTTGGAAACATATTGATCTTCCCTAACGCTAATCGAACTTAAATGGCCATAAAGAGTCGAGAGATTATTGTTGTGAATTATCATGACATAGTTACCATACCATTTAGTCCCGAAAGCCGCTTTAGCAATATATCCATCCTCAGCCGCATAAACGGGCGTCCCCTGCTTTACTCCAATATCAATGCCTGAGTGCTCGAATAAATTTCGATACGGATAATCCGGGTCATGAAAAAATGAGGTCAAACGATGGCTCGTTGTCGGCCAAGCCAATTCAGCGCTGCCAAGAGTATTGAATTTTTCCTTACTACCTTTCTTTTTTAATTGTTCCCTGATCTTAGCCTCGATAGAGACAATCTGGGCGTTAGCCGCCGATTGTTGCTGCCTTAAATCATCAACCATTTTTTGAAATTTCACTTCCGATTTTTTTGTTTGCACGATTAAAAACTGCTTATTTTCCTTTTGATCTCCAAGAACCGCGTTCTGATCTTCAAGCTTCTTAAGTAATAAAGTTAAACGGTCTTTCTTCTTATTCAAATCGTCTTTTTGGGAATTTAAAGTGCTGACTAAAACCTCGACTTTATTAAGAGTGCTTTGCATCTCTTTTTGAATCTGTTTAGAGAATTTTATTTGATCGAAAAAATCAGAAAAAGAATCATTGGAAACCAATATTTCCAAATAACTTTTCTCGCTGAACTCGCCAAGTAATCTAATTAAAGCAGTCAGTTGTTCCTTATTCTTAGCTATTTGCTTCTCGCTTTCTGTTATTTGAAGATCAGTCTTTTCAATTTCCAGTTGAGTTCTTTTTACTTCTTCCTGCTGAGTCTGGATATCAAGGTTTATTTTAGCGATTTGATTATCAATGATATACATCTGATTCTTCAAGGTAACCGCTTCTTTTTTCGTATTAGCGATATTATCTTTATTCTTTTCTATTTGATCTAATAGGGCGTCGATTTTCGCTCTTTGCGCGTCGATTTGCTTATTTAGTTCAGCAACCGCCTGATCAATTTCCGCATCAGTCGGATCAGCGGCTAAGACGAACAAGCTCCTAAAGCCCAGGAAAGAAAAGGAAACTGTTAATAAACAAACTAAAAAAACAGCCAAAAGATGGCTTAAATTTTCTTTTTTTAGCCAATTGTCAAACCTTCCTCTAATCATGCTTTTATTATAGCAATAAATGAACTTCGCCACAAATAAAAACAAGAATCACATCTAAAATTACTAAGATAATCGAGCTGAGGCCTCAGCCAACCTGGCCATGGTTTTTATTTTTCCTAGCGCCTCGGCAACCTCAAAGGGAGTCGGCGATTTTTCTAAGCCGGTAAGCGCGACCCGCATCGGCCAAAGAACTTCGCCGTTATTAAGATTATTAGCTTTAATAAATTCAATAATATTTTTTTCTAAAGTTTCTTTATGCCAATCTTTTTCTTCGTATTTTTCCAATTCAGAAATTAACAGCTCCAAGCATTTTTTCGCTCCAACGGCATCCGTCTTTTTCCAAATCAAGATAGCCGGCTCATAATCCAATTTATCATTAAACATAAAGCCAATCCCCTCGCCTACCTCGTTTAATTTTTTAATCCTCGACTGTTCCATAGCCAAAGCTTTTTTCAAAACCGCTTCATCCAATCCGGAACCGAGTTTTTTAACTTCGAGATACGGCTTAGCGAGTTCCGTAAACTTATCCAAAGTCATTTTTTTAATATATTCGCCATTCATCCAATCTAGCTTATCAAGATCGAAAACCGCTCCGGCTTTATGAATCTTCTTAAAATCAAAAACCTCGACTAACTCCTCAAGGGAGAAAATCTCTTTTTCCGTTCCCGGATTCCAACCCAATAAGGCAATGAAATTAATTAGCGCTTCCGGAAGATAACCCTTATCGCGATAATCCTCAACCGCCACATCGCCCTGGCGCTTAGAAAGCTTCGTCTTATCTTTATTGAGAATCAAAGGCAAATGAGCGTACTGGGGAGCGCGCCAATTAAAAAATTCAAAAAGCAGAAGATGCTTCGGAGTCGAAGACAGCCACTCTTCCCCTCTAATAATATGAGAGGTCTTCATTAAATGATCATCAACCGCATGAGCCAAGTGATATGTCGGAAAACCGTCCGACTTGATTAAAACTTGATCATCAATATCGCGAGTATTAAATTTTACTTTACCCCTTATTAAATCATCGAATTCTATATCTCTATTTTCAGGCACTTTCATTCTAATGACATGAGGGACTCCCGCTTCGATTTTTTGCTGGACTTCACTATCACTTAAATAACGACAATGCCAATCATAGCGGGTCGGCTGATTATTTGCTTCCTGAGTTTTCCTAACTGATTCCAGTCTTTCCGAAGAACAAAAGCAATAATAAGCCTTTCCTTCTTTAACTAGCTCTTCAGCGTGCTTCCGATAGATTTCAAGCCTTTGGGACTGCGTGTAAGGCCCAAAATGGCCTTTTTCAGCGACTTTACCCTCTCTATCGGCAATCATACCCTCCTGAGCCTCGATTCCAGCCCATTTTAGCGATTTTAGCAAGTTTTCCACAGCCCCTTGAACTTCTCTCGATTGATCAGTATCTTCAATGCGTAAAAAGAAGGTCCCTTTAGCCTGTTTAGCGAATAAATAAGCATAAAGAGCTGTTCTTAAACCGCCGACATGGAGATAGCCAGTCGGACTAGGAGCGAAGCGCGTTCTGATTTTTGACTTAAATAAATTAAACATATTTTTACTTTTTATTAAAAATGACTAGCAGTGGAAAAACGATAACAGCGTTTAAAATCCTTTTCCATCTTTTCGGTTCTTTAATTAGCCGGTACAACCACTCTAAGCCGAGTAGTCTCATCAGCTTCGGCGCTCGTTTGACTTTACCTAATAAATAATCAAAAGTGCCGCCAACGCCTATAGCCACTTTAATATTTTTCAAGCCGCTTAAATTATTAACAATCCAATTTTCCTGTTTGACTTGACCGAAAGCGACAAGAATGATATTGGCCCCGCTTTGATTGATGCGGTTCAAAATTTCTTCATTTTTTTCCAATAAGAAGGTTTCCGGATTTATATTGCCGCCGGACTCCGCTCCGACAATCATTATCTTCTCATACTCGACTCTTAACTTCTTAGCTAATTTTTCCGCGACTTCGAAGCCGCCGCCCAAGAGATAGAACTTCGCCTCAAGCTCGCCAAGGCTTTGAAGCTTAAAAAGCTCATTAACTAAATCGACGCCGGTAACCCTGTTCAATTTCTCGCCTTTTAAGATTTTCGCCGCTAAAGCAGGGCCGGAGCCGTCACAAATAGAAAGCCTAGCGCCGTTTAAAACCTCTTTAAATTTCTTATTCCTATAAGCTTCAACTATAAATTCGGCGTTAATAGTCGCTAATAAGCCACCAGTCTCTTCTTTTAACATCTTCTTAATTTCAAAAACAACCTCAGAAAGAGAATAATTGCCTATTTTAACTCCTAATATTTCTATCAATTTTGACATAATCATGCATTTCTTTACAGCTAAATTTTAACAAATATAGCTGATTTTGAAAAGAGCTGACGCTTTTAGCCGCTAGCATTTCAGCCCTAGCGTTTTTTATGCTATAATGTAAAAGAAATAACTTTATCATCATGCCTAAAAAAATAATCCTGGCTTCATTTTTTATTTTCACCTTATCAGCTTACGGCCTAGAAACTAAAGCCGCTGAATTCGATCCGACTTATTTGATTTCCGATACGGAAATGACCGATTACCGATCACTCGATCAGCCGAGTATCCAAAAATTCCTAGATAAAAGAGCCGGAACCTTGAAAAACTATATTACAATAGATAAAGAAGGGAACTTTAAAAGCGCCAGCCAAAGCTTTTATGAAATTGCCCAGCGATGGATGATAAACCCTAAGTACTTAATGATCTTGACTCAAAAAGAACAAAGCTTGCTTGAGGACTCTTCGCCGAGCCAAGGCCAATATGATCGCGCGACTGGTTATGGATGTCCCGATAGCGGCGGTTGCGACGATCGTTGGAAGGGACTTTATCGTCAAGTTAATTCAGCGGCCGCTCAAACCAGGTATTATATGGACAATATCAGCGAGTTCAACTTCCAACCTGGAAAAACTTATAACATCGACGGCCAATCAGTAACTATTAAAAATACCGCTACGGCCGGGCTTTATAATTATACGCCCCATATCCATGGCAACAAGCTTTTTTGGGATTTATGGAATAATTATTTTTCAAGAAAATGGCCGGATGGCTCGCTACTCCAATCAACTACGACCGCTGATGTTTATTTCATCCAAAACAGCCTTAAAAGAAAAATTCTTTCCAAATCGATCTTGATTTCCATGTTCGATCAAAAAAAGATCGTTAGCGTAACTGACGCCGATCTTGCCTCCTATCAAGACGGAGTACCGATAAAATTTCATAACTTCGATCTAATAAAAGATAAGGCTGGAAACATCTACCTGATTGTCGACGATCAAAAAAGAAAATTCGAAAGCCTCCAACTGTTTAAGAAAATAGGCTATCAGGAAGACGAGTTAATTGAGGCTAGTGAAACCGACTTAGCTCTTTATACTGATGGCGCGCCAATAACCCAATACAGCCTCTACCCTTCCGGCGCCTTATTAAGAGATAAAACGACTAAAAAGCTCTACTATGCCCTCAACGGAGTTAAACGAGAAGTCATAAATAAAGAAATACTCGATTTTAACTTCAATGGCTTAACTATTAAAACCGTCGCTCCGGAGGAATTAGAAAACTACATCGGCGGCAACCCTATAACCTTAAGGGACGGCGAGTTAATTAAGATAAAAGGCGTCAGTACGGTTTATGTCATTTCCAACGGTAAAAGACTGCCAATTTTCAGTTCTGCTGTTTTCCAAAGAATGGGCTATAAATGGAATAATATCAAAACAGTCAGCAAGGAAACACTTGAGGTCCATCCTCTAGGCCAAACCATAACCGGCGATTGGTAAAAATAATTTAAATAATTTAAGATAAAGGAATAATCCTTGAATTAAAAACATATGTCATTAGTTTTCTCAGCCATCGTCCCTCATCCGCCTATCCTCATTCCTAATATCGGTAAGGATAATATTGAAAAGATATCGAAAACCAAAGAATCTTTCGCCCAATTGGAAAGGGATCTTTATGCCGCTAAGCCCGACATCGTCATTTTCATCTCGCCTCACGGCCAAATTAGCTCCGACGGCTTTACAGTCAATTTAAGAGATAGTTACGAGGCTTCGTTTGAAAGCTTCGGCGATTTCGGAACTAAGCTTAAACTTAAAGGCGATACCGTTTTAATGACCATGGGCTTGGAGAACATAAACAATAAGATCCAGATCAATATAATCTCGGAAGAAAAGCTTGATCATGGCATCGGCGTTCCGGCTTATTGCCTATTGCAGCATTTTGAAAATATAAAAATAATTCCGATATACTTTTCATTATTTGATAATCAAACTCATTTAGAATTCGGCAAAAGCCTTAAAGAGCTGATCATGAGCTCTGATAAAAGAATCGCCGTTATCGCTTCCGGCGACCTATCTCATTGTCTGATTAAATCATCTCCCGCTGGCTATAATTCCTCAGGCAAGGAATTCGATGAGAAATTAATCAAGCTTTTAGAAAATAAGGAAGCCCAAAGCATCGTCAATCTTGATCACAACCTGATCGAAAACGCTCACGAATGCGGCTTAAGATCAATTATCATTCTTTTAGGTATCCTTAATAACGTCAATTACGAAACAAATATCCTAAGCTATGAAGCGCCTTTCGGCGTCGGTTATTTAACGGCTAATTTAAAAATCCTCTAAACTAAAAACAATCTCCGACCCGTTTCAGAGATTGTTTTTTTATTGATAACTAATTAAACCCTTGATTTGTTATCTTCGGAATTGATTTTATTCTTAAGCTGTTCCTCCTTAATCGAGGCCACTACTTTAAAAAAATATTTCCAACTCTCCCCTTTCTTGCAAAGCTCTTTTGTTTCGTTCAGACACTTCTCGACGAAATCCTTGCTATTTTCTTTGCAAATCTTAAAAACAGAAGACTTCTTAAAATCAGGAATAGCTAAATCCTTAATTATTCTTAACGCCAGTTCTTGCCACTGATAAGCCGGGGGAGCTACCTTCGGCGCCCTATTTAAAAAAATATCCTGCAAGCTTTTAAAACCCTCGTCTTTTTTCATATTTAATCATTTATTTCTAGCTTAAGTATAGCAAATTTATTTTTTTAATTGTATCTTGTAATATTTTAAAATATCTGGCATAATATAGCATATGCTAAATATTATCACTCATCCTAATCCTATCCTGCGTAAAAGGTCAC
>CAZEKG010000001.1:60163-95347 GCA_964512625.1 uncultured Gammaproteobacteria bacterium
TGCTTCCGGAAATGATTGAAACGATGCTTGCTAAAGACGGCGTTGGGCTCGCTGCACCTCAAATAGGCCTTAATATCAGACTGATTACTGTAAAGAATAGGGATAAGAATATCGTCTTATTCAACCCGAAAATCAAAAGAGGCCTTAGCTTATTTGAATGGGGGGAGGAAGGCTGCCTTTCCGTACCGACGATTTTCGGAGATGTTAAAAGAAAAAAGAATATTGTCGTTGAATATGCCAACGAAAAAAATGAGAAAAAGATCTTGGTCGCTAAAGGCATGTTAGCTCGAATACTCCAACACGAAATAGACCACTTAAACGGCATTCTCTTCATTGACAAAGCCAAAAAGCTAAAAACCATCATCCAAGAAGATGCCAAATAAAATAAGAATCTTTTTTGCTGGAACACCGGCTTATTCCCTACCCTACCTAGAAAGCCTGATTAACGATCCGGAATTAGAAGTTGTCGGCGTCTTAACTCAACCAGATAGGCCGCTGGGCCGGAAACAAGTATTAACTCCTTCGCCGGTTAAATCGCTGGCAGAAAAAAATAAGCTGAGAGTAATCCAGCCTGAATCTTTAAAAGATAATGAAGTCGCCTTAGAAGAATTTAAGGATTGCCAGCCTGATTTTTTAGTTACTATGGCTTACGGACAAATAATTCCGAAGTCTTTTTTAAAAGTGCCGAAAATTAACAGTCTCAATATCCATCCTTCCTTATTGCCGAAGTACCGAGGCGCCTCTCCTATCCAAAGCGTTATTCGAAACGGCGATAAAGAAACGGGTGTCACTATAATCATCATGGATGAAAAAATGGATCATGGCCCGATAGTCGCACAAGAAAAGATCCGCCTTATCGGAAATGAAACCAATGACTCGCTTCATGAAGCTTGCGCCGTTATTGGCAGTAACCTAATAATAAAAACCATCAAAGGCTTATTCGAGAAAAAAATTACGCCAAAAGAGCAGGATCACAGCCAAGCGACTTTTTGCAAAACCATAACTAAAGAAGAAGCTAAGATAGATTGGTCAAAAACAGCTCAGGAGATAGAAAGGATTGTTCGAGCTTTTGATCCTTGGCCCGGAACTTGGACGACAATCGATGATAAAAGAATGAAAATTTATCCTCCGACAGTAATAAAAAATGCCGGAGAAATAAACTCCAAGCCAGGAGAAATATTTAAAATCGATAACAAATTTGGAGTTATGACCGGAAGCGGGATACTAACTTTAAGCTCACTACAATTAGAAGGCAAGAAAGCAATGTCTTCAGAAGACTTCCTAAGAGGCTACCCTGATACCGTAGGCAAGGTGCTAAATTAAAGCAATGAGTATTAATATGAAGCCGATTCCTAAAGGATGATTAAGATAAGGAGTAAAAATATTGACTATCATAAGAGCTAAGAGGCTTAAGGCTAAGCCGAGATAAATCGGTTTCCCTTTTGATTTTTTATACAGCTTAAAAAGAAGATAAAACAGCAAAGATAAATAAGCGCCTAAGCCTAGCAAGCCGTATTTGAGAGCCATATCGAAATAACCGAGTTCAAAAGCATAAGTCGTATATTCGCCGGTCGGATTCTTTAATCTTACTCGCGGATCATTGCTTACATAAGTCACTTCCTTAGCAAATCCCTGGCCGAAAAGCGGGGCTTTTTTTATTTCATTAAGTAACGGCCAAATCTGGGCGCTGCGACTGGAAACGCCGGCCTGCTCCGAACCTTCCCCCATTCGCTGCTGCCAAAGATTGCCTTTAAAATCTCCGGTCGCCATCTTAACAACCAAATCAGAAAATAGAATCAGAACAGGTATTATCATTATAACTAAAAATACCTTGAGATTTTGCTTTCTTAACTCATAGATAATAAATATAACTAGAGGAACAATCATGACGGCGCCAGAGAGCCAAAAACTCCTTGATTGAGAAATATACAAGGCTAAAATATTCAACCATAAAAAAAACAGTAAAGCACCGATCTGCCATTTACTTAAGTTATGTTTAACGAGAAATAAAATCGCCAAAAGCGGAAAAACGAGATATAAATTAAAAATATGTGATTGGAAAAAAACCCGGTAAAGAGGTTCCGAGATCTTGGCTATTTCCCCGACTCCTGTCGATCTTATCCAGCCATACAGCCAAGAATTGCCGACCCAAGACAAGCCATGCGCAAAAGCGAAGACTAAAAATAACGATTCCAAGGCGATAAAAGCGGTAGCAAATAATGCTACAACTCCCGCCTTTTTAAAATTGATCTTGGCCGAAAGGAATAAGCCAATCAACCCGAAATATAAATAACCGTTTAAATCCAAGAAAATATTAGAAAGCGGCCGGCCAGAAAATAAGCCGATCAAAACCGACAGAGAGAAAAATAAACCAAAAACCGAAACCAATAAAAACTCTTTTCTTTTTAGGAAAGAAAAATCCTTAGTTATTAAAGTCTTAACTGCCCAAACAAGAAAGCAAACAACGAATAATCCTAAGCGCAAAGAAAGATTGAAACTGTCGGCGCCAATATGGAGAAGGTAACCTTGTCCGCCCAAGATTAACTCTCCTAAAAGAAGATAAACGGCATTATTTATATCTTGCCAAACTAAAAAGACGGCTAAAATAAGGATCAAGATATAAAATAACGGCATTAAAAAAGGAAAAAAATAACCGAGTAAAGAAAAAGACTCTAAAATAAGAATAAGAGCCGCAACTCGAAAGAAAAAATTATTGATTAAATTCATTTAATTACCTCTATTTCTAAAACCGTGCTTCTTAAAATAATGCCAAGCACTCTTAAAAAAAATCTTTTGCTTTTTTATGACCTGTTGCTGTGCAAAACTAGTTCCGCCGTAATGAATAATCACGGCTTTAGGGTTAAACCAAACCTGATAGAGAGCCTGCTTAGCCCTAAAACAAAAATCAACCTCCTCAAACCAAATGAAAAAATCCTCATCCAGGGTTCCTATCTTTTTAAAAACTTCCTTTCTAATAAACATATACGCCCCCATAACCTGATCGACTGTCGCCGGCTTTGAATAATCAAAATCAACAGCCAAATAATTTTCAATAGGCTTAATCTTCGGAAGAATCTTCGGAATCTTGAGCAACATAAGTAAAACGGGCCAAGGCTTCGGAAAACGCCTGACTGAAGGCTGTAAAGATTTATCGCCATAAAGCATTTTGGGGCCCATAACGCCGCAAGCCGGATTAGCAACCATGAAATCAACGGATTGCGCCAAGGTATCTTCAAAAAGCTCCGTATCCGGGTTAAGCAATAAAATATAGTCTCCGGTCGCGAGGGAAATAGCTTGATTATTCGCCTTAGCGAAACCGGCGTTATAATCATTAACAATTAAATTGACGGCCGCGAATTTTTCTTTGACCATCTCAACACTATCATCCTTAGAATTATTATCAACGACAAAAACTTCCAGCTCAAAGCCGCAAGTGCTTTTAAAGATTGAAGTTAAGCATTTTTCTAATAGGTCTGAAACATTCCAAGAGACTATAATGATGGAAATTTTCATAATATTTCTTTTAAGGTTATTTGCCGATACTGACCAGGCTTCAAAGAGCCTAATTTAAGCCGGCCGATCCTAATTCTCTTAAGAACCATAACCCCGAAACCAACTCGGCCGAGCATCCTTCTTATTTGGCGATTAAGACCTTCCTTTAAAATCATTCTGATTTCTCTCCTGCCGATCCCCTCCTCGCCGATTACAGCCTTCGCTAAACTGCCGCCAATTTTAATCCCTTTTTTTATTTCCAAATAAGCTTCGCGGGTAAACGGCTTATCCAAAAAAACTAAGTACTCTTTTTCTTTCTCAAAGCTCGGATGCATAAGCTTATTAGCTAATTCTCCGTCATTAGTTAGAATAATTAAGCCGCAAGAATCCTTATCAAGCCGTCCGACGGGATAAATCCTTTCTTTAGTTTCTTTAACTAGTTCCATGACGGATTTTCCCTGGGCGCTAGTAACGCTAGTTATATAACCTTCGGGCTTATTGAGGGCATAATAGACTTTCTCTTGAAATAGATCTAATTTTCTATTGCCTATAAACACCTCATCTTTTTCCTCATCAACAATAACGCCCAATTCCCTTACGACTTGACCATTAACTTTTATTTGGCCATTCTCGATCAATTCGTCGGCCTTGCGCCTTGAGCAAACTCCAGCTTGCGCGATAAATTTATTTAATCTCATAAATTATGGTTTACGGCATATGATGCTCCAATGCCAATTGGTTAAATTAACAAGCGGAATATAAGAAATGATACGATCAATAAAGCATAAATGGCGCTGAACCTTTAAATCGGGCTTAAGTCCGAGCTTAAAAAATTTATTCAAGAATCGCAACCCCGAATCATAAAATTCGCCTAAGTATTTTTCCCTATAAATCGCTATGATTTCCAATCCTGCTTCTTGGCATATTTTTTTAAGTTGCCGCTTAGTGAAGCCCTGGGTAGTATCATCAGCGATAGAATGGAATTTAAGATTTGAACCGCCGCGGATTATTTTCTTTAACGGCTCTAACAACTTAAAGACTGTTTTATACGGCCAAGCGTTAGGCTCTAATCCTAATATCACCAAACCACCTTTCTTAGCGACTCTACTCATCTCCTTTATGGCCGTTTGCGGACTAGGGAGATGATGAAAAGAAGCCGAAATAAAAACCGCCTCAAAATAATCATCATCAAAAGGCATTTTTTCAGCGTCACAGACTAAAAACTCGCCTCTACTAGATAAGCCTAGCTGGTCATATAGCGCCTTAGCCTTATTAACTGCCTCATCGGCAATATCAGTTTCAAAAACCGTAAAGCCGGCCTTAGCGAACTCCACACCATCACATCTTATACCGCAAGCTAATTCCAAAATCCTTGATCCGCTCTTTAATTTTTTTATATAATCCTTAAAATCGTTATGATACGGAAGATCCCTATCTGGCCGATAATCAATCGTTTGCCGGCTATAAAAATCACTCCAATATAGGCTTTCTTGCTCTTTAAATTCCATGTTTGTTTTTTATTACTTTTTTAGCCTCATCATATTTATTTATTTGCTCTTTGATCTTCTTGGTTTTTATCGGGCTTTTAAAGAAAAGTTTAGGAAACCAACTACTCATTGTCCCGCCAGTCCTAATCTTAAATAAGAATTCTGGTAAAAAAATACCTCGTCCGCCATTTTCCACTATTGTTAAAAATAGATCCCAATCCTGGAATTTTTTTAAGCTTTCATCCCACGGACCGGCCATATTAGCTAAGGCCGACTTTCTAATCAGTGATGTTGAATGGATATAAGGCATCTCTCTAAGCTTCTTCTCATCATATTCAAAAAGCTTGAATTTTTTCCAGCCGAAATAAAAAGAAGAATAAGCAAAAGCTGCCTCACTCTCTTTATCTAAGGCCGCTTTCATTTTAATCAGCATTTCCGGCCTCATGATTATATCGCTATCGCAAAAAATAACATACTCACCTTTCGCTTCCCGGTAACCGGCATTACGCGCTGAAGGAGCGCCATTATTTTCCTGTTTGAAATATTTTATTCTATCTTCATACGGCTTTATAAAAGGTTTTAGATCCTCTTTTGAACCATCATCAACAATAATAACTTCAAAATCTTTAAACTCCTGATTAAAAATACTTTCTAAGCACTTACTAATCGTCTTAGAACAATTATAAGCCGGGATAATGATACTGATTTTAGGATTTTCCATTACCATTTTTTTTATATTTATAATAACCATAAACCGCCCCAAGAAAATGGCAGATATTACCTAACCTGGAAATTACTCCTACCGCAACCTTATCAAGCAAGTTTCTCTTTAATCTAATGAAATTATCAGCCTTATCGGAAGACTTACCCGCTTTAAGAGTGGCATATTTCTTAAATAAGTCATTAAGACTACTTAGCTCGGCAATAGCCAAGTAAACAGTCTTTTCCCCGAACTTAAATTGCTTGCCAAAATAATTCCTAAGTCCGAAAGCGTAATCATGATAAATGATCACTTCCGGGTAATACATTAGTCGATAATTTTTATGCAGCCGATTTAAAAATTCCCGCCCCTCATGGCCATAATCAAGCTTAGCGTCAAACCTGCCGATCCTCTCAAAAACTTCCCGCTTAAAGGCGCAATTACCTTCTAAAAGGACCGGAGATTCGACTGGCTTATCGCCCTGATTGTAATGAGGCGCAAAAAACCGCCAAATATTATAATGAATTGGTTCAACTTTTCCCGTTATGGCTGATTCCTGATTAAGAATGCGAGAAATATTTTCTAACCAATCTCCCTTAGCAATGGCGTCATCATCAAAAAAAACCAACTTATCAGCTAAAGCTTTTTCAATCCCTAAATTCCTAGCGGCCGAAACTCCAAAATGATCCTGCCGGAAATATTTTAAATTTAAACGACCGGAAAAATCATTAGCTATTTTTTCAGTCTTATCTGAACTGCCATCATCAATAACAACTACCTCAAAGCTATCGCTGTTTAAAGTTTGACTAATTAAACTTTGTAAAGCGGCTTTAAGATAGTTAGCTCGGTTGTATGTCGGAATGATTACTGATAATTCCATTTAAGTCTTTTTAAGAATTAAATCCCTAACTTGATTGATATCTTCTTTAGTCAAGCCTTTAACAGCTATCAAAGCTAGGAAGAAAACGCCTATAGCGATTACGATGACCGGAATAAAATGTAAAATATCCCGTAGATAAAAAACACTTAATCCCATCAGCGCGGAAGCGAAAATAACTTTTAAAAAGGAAACTAAGAGATACTTCTTATCATATTGCATGATCTGATTGACTTCATAAAAGCCTAGAACGACTAAAACGAAATAACTGGCTAAAACCGCGATTGCGGCGCCGTTATAGGAAAGAACGGGAATCAAGACGATATTTAAAATAATATTAACAACGGTAATGATCGCCAAGTTGATGGTATTTTTCGATTGCTTATTGGAAGCGTTTAAAATAGCGCCCAATGGAAAAGATAAAAAAACAAAAATCAAAGAAAGCATCAAAATACCAAGCGGAGCGATGGAATCGACATATTGAGCGCCAAAAACCGGACCGATGACTTTCGGAGCAATCATAATAGTTCCGACAGAAAGCGGTAAAGAAAATAAAGTTAAATAATAAATCGAACGAACAAAAGAGTTGGCCAACTTTTCTTTCGAAGTTATGAAATAATTACAAAAAGCCGGATAAAGGCTGGCGGAAAAAGCCGTCCCGATGAATTGCAAAGCGAAAGTAACCTTATAAGCCACGCTATACAGGCCGACCGCCCGATCGTTAGTCATCTTCGATAATAGGATTATATCAATAGAAGAATAAATCTTAATAAAAAAACCGGCAATGGCAAACGGCAGCGCGATTTTAATTATTTCCTTGATTAATGATTTATCAAAATTAACTCTTGGCCGTATATTATAACGACGGCGTAAAGTCATGAAAGAAATTAGGAAGTTAGAAGCGCTGCCGATAAGATAAGTGGCGATTAAAGCCTTAAGACCTAAACCGAGCCAAAGAGAAAGAAAACCGAAAATCAAGACAATAGTTTGATTAGCGATAATGCCGATACTCTCAAATTTAAGATTTTGCAACCCTCTTAAGACGCCGTAAAAACTGATACTGAAAGAATCAAGAAGCATAACTAGCCCGGCGATATAAATCAGCTGTTTAGTTAAGTCCGGATAGCCCATCAAATTAACAGTAATAGCTAGAGAAGCATAAACAAATAAAGAT
Source organism: uncultured Gammaproteobacteria bacterium (assembly GCA_964512625.1). Classification (GTDB taxonomy): domain Bacteria; phylum Patescibacteriota; class Patescibacteriia; order 2-01-FULL-39-33; family 2-01-FULL-39-33; genus CAZEKG01. Next base: position 67,894 of record CAZEKG010000001.1, read on the forward strand.
GCGGCCAATTTTAAGAAAACGACATTAGATAAATATTTTTCCGAATTAGCACCATTCCTGGCGCTTTCCCTGATTAAAACCTGGGTAGTCCCAAAGTCAAGAAACATGGCAAACATGGCTGAAAAACCAAGCGCTAGAGAATATTTCCCGGTATTATCAACGCCGATAACCCGGGCGACAACAACAAAATACAAAAAAGAAAGCGCCTTTTGAGCCGCTAAGGCGATAGTGAAATAAGTGGTGTTTTTTGCTAAATTTGGATTATTCATATTGACTATATTATACCAAAAATTAACTTATTATTAAAGAGTTGCGACGAATCGTATTTTTTTCCCTTCGCCCTTGACAAAACAAACAAAATAGCCTAAAGTAACGAGTTACCGTTCTTTAACCGGCAATTAACGAGGAGGCGTGAGCCATGATAAAAAGACAAGATACCGGCATCACAACCCTCGTGGTTGCGCCGGAAGATTCCAATGTAGTAGTCGAACTTAACCTGCTCGGACTCGATTCGATGGCCGATTTAGAGGGGCTAGAAAACCTAATAAGCGAAAGGCTTAAGGGAGTTAGCTTTTCTAACTCGGTTGATCTAAAGTTTTACGTCGTAACTCCCTACGCGGGGTCTCTCCTGCTCAATATCCTAATAGAATCGGTATCGAGGGTAGTGGGCATCACCAAAGACCTTTACTGGGGTTCGCTGGAAAAAGCGATCGAGAGCAATCTGGAGAAAATGATCCGCATCCTTGACTCCAGGTCAATCCTTAAACCCAACGAACGAAAAAAAGAAGAAAACCCTAACGACCGACGTCTCATCGACAGCGTCTTCGGGGATCGAGATCCTTTTTCCTAGAGCGCCCATAAAGCGCTCTTTTTAATTTAAACAAAAACTCCGATTTCTCGGAGTTTTTGCGCTTGATATATAGAAGCGAATATGAATTTAACGTTTAGCCCATTGCGGAGCTCTTCTAGCTCTCTTAAGTCCAGGCTTCTTTCTTTCCTTAACTCTAGGATCTCTAGTCATAAAGCCTTCCGCCTTCAAAATCGGCTTATACTGCTCATCGAACTTGATTAAAGCGCGGGAAATACCATGTCGACAAGCTTCCGATTGAGAATGAATACCGCCGCCTCTGACCTTAATGCTAAGATCAGTAATTTTTTCCTGGCCAGTAATCTTAAGAGGAGAAGCGACAATATCCATCAAGCCGGCATCCTTGAAATAGTCTTTTAATTCCTTGCCATTGACTGTGATATTTCCTGATCCGGCCTTAAAAAATCTAACCTGAGATACGGAGGTTTTCCTTGAACCGCGAGCGTAGATATAATCAGTTTTTTTTGTTTTTTTGATTTCCTTTTCCATAGTGATTATTTTTGACCGACTATTTGATTATCAATCTTTTAATAAATAAATCTCTTAACCTATTCTTTGGCAACATGCCCATGACCGCTTCCCTTAAGACTAGCTCTGGCCTTTCAGCGAAACGTTTAGAAGTTTTTTCTCTTCTTAGTCCACCAGGATAGTTGGTATGCCAGATCTTTTCCTTTTGTTCAAGCTTCTTGCCGCTAAATCTTAGCTTATCGCAATTGACGATCTCGACATAATCACCTTCGTCGACGTTCAGCGAAAATGAAGGCTTATGCTTGCCTCTTAAAAGAATAGCGATTTCCGTAGCTAATCTACCCAATGGCCTATCGGTGGCATCAATTAAATGAGTTTTTCTTTCGATTGTTTTCATATTATTTGTCTCCGTCAACTAATTCTATAATCGCCATCTCGGCGCCATCGCCCACTCTCGGATTAAGTTTAGTAATTCGAGTATAGCCACCGTTTCTCTCTTTAAACTTCGGACCGATAACTTCAAACAACTTCTTGACAGCGCCTTCAACATAAAGCTTCTTAAGCGCCAATCTTCTATTGTGAAGAGTGTCTTCTTTGGCTAAGGTGATAAGTTTCTCAACTACCGGCCTTAGAACTTTAGCCTTGACTGCTGTTGTTTTTATTTTTTCATAAACAACAAAGCTAGTTGCCAAACTCCTAACTAAGGCCTCCCGAGGCTCCTTTTTTCTTCCTAAAGTTTTTCCTTTTTTTTGATGTCTCATAGTTTATGCAAGTTCTTAATCATTTATTCTTAGCAAACCGCCTGGCCGGCTAACAAACAACGATTAATTTCTCTATATTATTACTCTTCGTTCTTTTTTGGTCTGCCTCTTTTTTTTGTCTTTATTTCTTCGGCATCTTCTTCTTCCTTTTCAACTTCAGAATTTTCTAATACTTCATTAATTTCTTCCGGAGTAACTGAGCCCTCAGGCAAGATAACTGGAGCCTCAATATCAATCTCATCCATTTCTTTCATTCCACCTTCCATTATCCAGCTGAATTGATTAGTTAGGATTTCTGCGGCTTTCTTAACAGCATCTTCCGGAGAAATAGTACCGTCAGTTTCGATATCTAAAGTAATCTTGTCATAATCAGTCTTTTGGCCGACACGAGTAGCGGAAACTTCCATTCCAACATTCAAAACCGGAGTGAAAATAGAATCTACAAGGATCAAACCAATTTCGCCCTTGCCCTTACCTTGATCTTCTGTTGGTACATAACCGATACCTTTAGCAACTGTGAATTCCATCTCAAGAGAAGCTTCTTTATCGTTTAGAGTAGCGATAACGCAATCTTTATTGATAATCTCAGCATCAGCGGAAGATTCGATATCTCCAGCAGTTACGGTTTTCTTGCCTTTAGCTGAAAGCTTCAAAATTACCGGCTCATCGGAAAAAACTTTAACCCTAATCTGCTTCAAATTTAGAATCAACTCCAAGACATCTTCAGTCACATTTTTGATGGTTGTGAACTCATGCTGGACTCCTTTTATCTTAACGGCCGTAATGGCTCCGCCAGGCAAAGAGGAAAGCATCGCTCTTCGTAAAGAGTTGCCTAATGTTGTTCCGTAACCAGGGAAACAAGGCTCAATAATAACCTTAGCCTTTTTTCCGGCTTCAGTCTCTTCTACGATAAACTTTTTTGGCAATGAGATATATTTCATAATTTTTTTAACCCCCTAAAATTATTTTTAACGGCCTCAATAAGAATTGAAACCAAGTTATATTATTTAGAATAAAACTCAACGATGACTCTCCAATCGACATTGGCTTCCACATCGCCTAACTTAGGCGATCCGGTAACCTTTCCGGAAACTTCTTTAGCATTCAAGGATAACCAAGGCGCGACATCCGTTTTCTTGCTTAGCTTTTCAGCTATCTCCTTAAACTCTGATTTCTTCAAGCTTTTCGCTCTTAAAGTTACAGTATCCCCTACTTTAACTTGATAAGAGGCAATGTCCACTTTCTTATCATTAACTAGGAAATGGCCGTGATTGACTAATTGTCTAGCCTTAGCTCTTGATTCAGCGAAACCTAATCGATAAACGGTATTATCAAGCCTGCTTTCCAAGAATTTGAATAATAATTCTCCAGTATTACCAATCTTAGTAAAGGCCTTATCAAAATAATTCCTAAACTGAGTTTCTCTTAAGCCGTACATCCTTTTAGTCTTTTGTTTTTCTAAAAGCTGTTTGCCGTAACTGGTAAGTCTGACCATTTTCTTATTTCCATGGACGCCAGGAACAAAACTTCGTTTGATAAAAGTACACTTAGCCCCGTGGCATTTTTCGCCCTTGAGGAAAAGTTTTTCACCGGCTCTGCGACATTTTTTACATTGTGGTGCTGTTGTGATTGGCATTATTTTATCATTAAAATTTTATTCTTATACTCTTCTTGGTTTCTTAGGTCGGCAACCGTTATGTGGAATAGGAGTAATATCTTTAATGGTGCTGACAATAAGACCGTTAGCATTAAGAGCTCTAATAGCTGCTTCCCTGCCGCCTCCAATACCTCTAACATAAACAGCTACTTCCTTCAAGCCATGCTTCTTAGCTTTTTCATAAGCATCCTTGACGATAATACTGGCAGCATAAGGAGTCGCTTTCTTCGGACCCTTAAAACCGCATTGTCCGGCTGAAGACCAGGATAAAACATTGCCGTTTTGATCGGTTAAAGTAACTATCGTGTTATTATAGGTTGATTTGACATAAGCTCTGCCGGTACTGACCTGCTTAGCAACGCCTGCTTTCTTGCCTTTCTTCTTGCCAGTCGTCTTTACGGAAGCTGCAGCTTCTTGCGGAACTTTATTTTTTACACCGCTTTTTTCAGTCATATCGCTGTTTTTTATGTTTTGTTCATTCATGTTATTGCAAAATTAGGTCTTCTGTCCGGCATCCTTTCTTCCAGAACCGCTAGTCTTTCTAACATTGCCTCTAACCGTACGGTTATTGGTCTTGGTCCTTTGGCCTCTTGTTGGTAACCCTTTAGCGTGCCTAGTACCTCTGTAAGATTTGATTTCCTTAAGTCTTTTTATGTTAGAAAAAACATCTCTTCTTAAATCACCTTCGACGACATAATTCTTTTCGATGAAAACTCGAAGCGAATTCGCCTGCTCTTCGGTCAAGTCATTTACTCGGATATTAGGATCAACCTTGGTTGCTACTAAAATCTTATTGGCTTGAACCCTGGCAATTCCATAAATATAGGTTAAAGCGATTTCTACTCTTTTATTGCTCGGCAATGTAACGCCAGCTATTCTTAATGTCATATTCTAAAATATTTATTTCTTCTTGTTTCTTAACCTTGTCTTTGTTTATGCTTCGGATTAGCACAGATAACAACCAAGCGCTTGCTTCTTCTAACTACCTGGCAATCTTTACATATTTTTTTTACTGATGATCTGACTTTCATAGTTTAATGATATTTTAGTAACGATAAGTTATCCTGCCTCGGTTGAGGTCGTAAGGCGTCATTTGAACCTTGACTTTATCCCCAGGAAGAATCCTGATATTGAACATTCTCATTTTTCCGGCCAAGTGAGCTAAAATCTCATGTCCACTTTCTAACCGGACTTTAAAGGTGGCTGCGGGCAATAATTCGATTACTTCGCCATCAACTTCAAGGAAATCCTTGGAATTGGAAATGTTATCAACTTGTTTTGGCATGTAATTTTTAAATTTAGTGCAGAACAAAATATTTGGCAGCCCTTTTTATTTCCCAGCTGGCCAGATTATTAGGTAAATTAAGCCGATTTTGTCTTTATTAACACTGGTATAATTATAGCAGATTGCGCCCCTTTGTCAATATGTTCATAGTTTATATCAAAAATCTTTACCTGTCAAGGGAAATTAGCCATAAAATTAAACCTCAATAACCTAACCCTAAAAATGTTGACTTTTAAACACTGTTAGCCTAGATTTATAACAGAACCTTAAACGCCACAACCTGGAAAGAGGGTATAAATATGGGCAATGAAGAGGATGGAAGTATCGCTAAAGAACTAGAGTCTATGCTGGGCTGCCTCCGAGAACTCAGGACAGCCGACGATCTCGCCAAGAGAAGATACGGCAATGTCGGCTGCGATGGTCCGGACGAGGACTTGCTTGGCGGCGAGAACCCGTTCGATATCGACGCCTGTAACAAGCTTGGACCATCCAAAGCGCTTCGCCGGCTCGGCGACAAGACTCAAGTCTACTTGCCTCTTTTAGGCAACCCCCACATCAGGAATCGCCGCAGTCATACAGACGAAGTCGTCAATATTGCGACTCAAATCTGCGGTATCTTAGGACTCAATGTCAATCTGGCTCGAGCCATAGCCCTGGGTCACGATATCGGCCACGCGCCGTTTGGCCATTGCGGAGAAAGATTCCTAAGCGAACAATTCGGCTCTAAGTTCAGGCACGAGCTTTTTGGGCCGATCATCGCCCAGAAAATCGAAAGAAACGGCAAAGGGCTCAACCTGACAATCCAGACGCTAAAAGGAATGCTGGAGCATTCAGGCGGTCTAGGAACAGATGTAGGATTCTTCTCAACTCCCGAATCTTATGTGGTCATGGTAGCGGATAAAATCGCCTACCTGACCGCCGATTTCAATGATATCTTCATCCGTTACAACTTCCGCAATCAGCTGGAAGTCAAGGAGCTGATGGAGGCCTGCGGCCGCAACCAAAGAACTCGGGTTCGCTATTTCATCTACCACTTCTGCAAGGAATCGGTGGAAAACGGCAAAATTCAGTTTAGTCAATCAGAAGGGTACTTAAGGCTTTCTGAGATCAAACGGCTCATGTCGAGCATCTATCCCCTGTTCGACAACTCCGAATCGCCGGAAATGTTCTCCCGCGTCCTAGACTTTCTAGAGAGTATGTTTAGTAAGCTGGACAAAAAGGTTGATCCAAGACTGGCCTTCGCCCTCATGACTGACGGGGATGTGATGTCCCTACATCGAAAATCCAACCTCAATGTTACCGATCTCTCCCAAACCTCGGTTTGGGAATTGGTAACCGCTTTGGGAAATGTCGGACATCTAGATCCGACGCAGCCCGAGCTTGATTGGTAAACCAAAACTGCCGAGTCTCATCGGCAGTTTTTTAATTTAAAAATAATATTTAAGTTCTTACTCTAAGACCGCTTTAATCCTTCTAACTCCAGAACTTGATGATTCTTCCTTAACTATTTTAAAGTGCCCCAACTCCTTAGTATTCTTAGCGTGAGGGCCGCCGCATATCTCTTTGGAAAAATCACTAACTGTATAAACCTTAACTTTCTCACCATATTTATCCTCGAAAACTCCCATAGCTCCCGCCTCTTTCGCTTCTTCAACGCTCATTTCCTCGCAAACGATCGGCGATTCTTTCTCAATTTCCTGATTGACTAAATCCTCAACGGCTTTAAGCTGTTCAGGAGTCATCTTATCAGAATGAGAAAAATCAAACCTGATCCTTTCACTAGTTATATTAGAGCCTTTTTGATAAACATGATCGCCAAGAACTTTTCTTAGAGCGGCTAACATTAAATGAGCAGCTGTATGCATCCTCGCGCTGACTTCAGAATTATCAGCTAAACCGCCTTTGAACTTTTGCTCCGAGCCAAGTCTTGATGAATCCTGATGCTTTAAAAAATGACTATTAAAAGCTTCCTCATCAACTGTCCAACCTTTTTCCGCCGCTAGCTCCCGAGTAATCTCCAAAGGAAAGCCATAAGTTGAAAAAAGTAAAAAAGCATCTTCGCCGGTTATAGTTTTGCTTTCAACTTTTAATTTTTCAAACTTCTTTAAGCCGTTCTCAAGAGTTTTAGCGAATTTTTCTTCTTCCTGCTTCAATTGCTCCATGATAAAATCACGATTCTTTCTTAATTCAGGATAAAAACCTCCCATTTCCGCAATAACTATCTCAGCTACCTTAACAGTAAATTCTTCGCCTAAGTTAAGACTTCTTCCGTAGCGGATTGCCCGCCTAATAAGTCTTCGTAAAACATAACCTCTCTCTACATTTGACGGCGCCACGCCCTCTGAAAGAATAAAAACCGAAGCCCTTAAATGATCGGAAATAATCCTAACCGCTTTAAGCTGATCTTTAGTTAATTCCTCATAAATACCGTCAAAGAGAGTTACTATTTGAGTTACAATCGTCGAGAGAGGGGCGACTTCATAAACGCTCTTAAAACCGTTGATAACTGCGACCGTTCTCTCAGCTCCCATGCCCGTATCGACATTTTTTTGATCTAATGGCGAATAATCCCCTTTTATGTCTTTATTATATTCCATGAAGACATTATTCCAAATCTCCACCCATCTTTTATCTTTCGGATCAAAAACTTCCGGTGCCGCTTCTTCAGCCGACCAAAAAAACATCTCCGTATCAGCCCCGCAAGGCCCAGTTTGTCCCGCCGGTCCCCACCAATTATCTTCCCGTCCAAGATAAGCGATCCTTAATGGCGAAACTCCGAGCGACTCCCAAATCCCGGCTGAATGATCGTCTTTGGGAGCTGCCTCATCTCCTTCATAGCAAGTAAAAGCTAATTTCTCAAGAGGGATATTCAATTCTTTAGTAAGAAAATCAAAGCTCCATTCTATAGCTTCTTTTTTAAAATAATCTCCCAGCGACCAATTTCCCAACATCTCAAAAAAGGTTAAATGCCAATCATCCCCAACCTCATCAATATCACCGGTTCTGATGCATTTTTGAATATCAACCAATCTCGTCCCGGCGGGGTGTTTTTCTCCTAATAAATAAGGTACTAAAGGATGCATGCCGGCAGTCGTAAAAAGAACCGTCGGGTCATTTTCCGGAACCAAAGAAGCTCCGGGGATTATTTTATGCCCTTTTTCCTCAAAAAAGGCTAGATATTTTTGTTTTAGTTCTTTTACCGTCATATAAATACAGCTAAATTATGAATTTTTAACGAATTAGTAGTTATTTTAAGAGAAAAAATAATAATTGGCAAGGCTTAAACTGCAGCCGAAGACATAATTTCCTCGTATTTTTTCCTTAAAAAAGCCTCCATGGAATCCTTCCCCTCAAAATCAAAAAATGGCGCCATACTCTCGTCATAAGTCGAGCCGGCAATAATATGGAATAATTTATATCTTCTTGCCTCGCGGCCATGTTTTTCTTCGAGTCCCTTCAAAAAATTATAAGCTTGGTTATAATACTCCATCTTACCAATATTAATAAGCTCGCTATTCATCTCTTTTAACTCCGCTGCTTTTGCGCTCTCATTCTTTAACGCTTCAGCTTGATCGAAGTCGTCATTTCCAAAATCAATACTAGTTTTTAAATTCTCCATATTTTTTTATTTAATTATTCCGCCACCCATCAATCGGTTTTTATCATAAAAAACGATCGATTGCCCGCTCATAACGCTCTTTTGAGGCTTTTTAAATTCTGCCACATAACCCCTACTAAATTTCTTAACTACACACTCAGCCTCTTTTCCTTGATATCTCACTTGGGCTTTAAGCTTTAAAGGAAATTTTAAACCTTTCTCAAGCCAATTAGCCTGTTCGAAATTGACTTTAAAGACATAAAGATCTTTCGCTTCGCTATTTTTCGTTATATATAAAACATTTTTCTTCCTTTCAAAACCGCAAACATACCAAGGCCCTCCCGATAAGCCAATTCCTGATCGCTGACCTAGTGTATATAGCGCTAAACCATTATGAACCCCTAAAACCTTCCCAGTTTCTTTTTCAACTATCTTCCCTGGCTTCAATTTTAAATACCTTTTTAAGAAATCATTATTACTTTTTCCGACAAAACAAACTTCCTGACTGTCTTTTTTATTATGGACCGTCAATTTTAATCGTTTAGCTAAAGTTCTTACTTCTTCTTTTTTATAATCGCCTAAAGGGAAAAGTAAATGATTTAGTAATTCGGGCTTTAAGTTATATAAAAAATAAGTCTGATCTTTATTTAAATCCTTAGATCTTTCCAAGTATAAATTAGAAACTAATTTTTTGTTTAGAAATTTGGAATTTGAAATTTGAAATTTTCGGCTTAGCCGAATGTAATGTCCAGTAGCCAAATAATCAGCTCCCAAAACCGTTTTCGCATAAGCCCACAATAAATCAAACTTAATAAATTTATTACAGGCGACACAAGGATTAGGTGTTAAGCCTTCCTTATATGCTTTTAAAAATTCATCAACGATGACTTTCTTAAATTGCCGGCCGAAATTGACTTTATGGATAGGAATACCTATTTTTTTTGCGACCTCGACTGCTTCCTGCCAAGACTCAAGCGAACAACAGCGATTTTCTCCGTATTCTTCCCCTTCGGGATACCAAAATTGCATAAAAACTCCAGTTACTTCATAACCCCTTTTTTTCAATAAAGCGGCTGCCACCGAAGAATCTACTCCTCCGGACATAGCGACTACCACTTTCCCTAAATCTTTTTTGATTTTTATCTTTTTCTGCTTCATTTTCGATTTCATTTTATGCCTTAACTAAAACTTCCAAAGCCTTCGGTAATGTTTCTATTTCTATCTTATTGGGCAAGCTTATTTTATCACCGTCGATTTGAGCTGTCTTAAGATGTTTTTTCTTTTTCACAGAAATGCAAAAATAAGAATTATCAAGATCAAAAATATGCTTTGGCGGCCGTTCATACCAAATCATTTGCCAGGCGACTCGAAGCAAATAAAGAAACTGCCGGCTAGTCATAACATAAAGATTCAAGACACCATCAGCCGAATTAATATCTTTCTTCGTCTTAATACCGAAAAGATTGAAAGCGTTAAAAACGATCAGGCTATTGCCCTTAATCCAAAAAGTCTTATTTCTAGTACTAATCTTGAATTTAATCCTCCTAAGTTTGGCCGTATTAAAAATAAAATTCCAAACATAACCTAAAGGCCCGAGCTTATTCTTGACTTGACGGGAAGTACCGATAACAATTTGAGAAATATAGCCAAGAGAAAAACCAACTAAGAAATAATGGAGGCGGTTGATGATCCCGACGTCTATCTTAACCTTTTTATAACTATCTAAAACCTCTAAAGCTTCTTTAACGCTTAACGGCAATCCCAAGGAATTAGCTAGGACATTAGCTGAGCCGAAAGGAATAATCAAGAGTGGCGCTTCGATATTATTAGTTATCATAGTCCTAGCGGCAACCTTTTGTGTTCCATCGCCGCCGACAGCTGCAACTAAAACCACTCCCGAAAAATCATAGGAATCAATATTGGCCTCGAATTCCTGATTGAGAAAAAATAAATCAACTTGATAGCCGGAAGCCAATAGTTTTTCCCTAACCAAGGATTCAATATCAATTTTAGTATTTAATCCGGCGCTTGGATTAAATATCACTAGCGCTTTCTTAATCATAAATTCATTAATTTTCTTTCTAAATTAAATTTTCCGGCTTAAAATTAATATTACCACCACACTTTTTTTATTTTCAATAAATAAGCCAAGATATTGATTAAAGGATGAAGGATTATAGTTATCGCTAAAGATAAAATAATAATTACCGCTTCCGGATTAATCAGCCAATAACTAAACAACCAATAACCCAAAATAAAATCTACCTGATCGAAGACCGGCCAAGAAGCACCGGAGACAATCCCTAAACGGCGCTTAAAAAAACTCTTAATCAAATCGCCGAAAATCGCCCCAAGGCCGCCGATAACACCTAAGACAAGATAACTGATTAAATCTAAGGATAGAAAATCAGAGAAATAATTAAACTTACTTAAAAACAGCATTAATAAAACTCCCACTAAGCCGCCAATAGCACCAGAAAAAAATCCCCGCCAAGTCTTACTATTGCCGAAAATCGTTTGACCACCTAAAAGAATTCCTCCATCGACCGGCTTGGCTAAGACTTTCAGCCAACCCAGCTTATTAAAGATTACTGGCGCCATATTAGCAAGATAAGCCGGCAGGATAAGAAATAAAGTTTTTACTATCAATTCCATTATTTTTTTATAATCTTTCTAGATTTAGTATATTTAAAATTCGGCTAAAATACAATAAGCGCCGATTGGATAAAAAACATTACCAATCAAAATTCAAAATCTTTTTTCTCGGCTTATCTTCATCATAATCATAAGTCACCTCATCTTCAATATCCCATTTATCGTAAAGCGCGAGAGGAAGCTCCTGGATGAATTGGGACGGTCGGGCGAAAACATCGCCGCGGCCGATCATGGGATAACTTAAATAAAGGCTATCCATCGCTCGAGTCGTCGCCACATAAAACAATCGCCTTTCTTCCTGCATCTCATAATCGCTTTCGTAACTCCTGGCATGCGGGAATTGGCCTTCCGATAAACCGATAACAAAAACTACTTTCCACTCCAATCCCTTCGCTTGATGAATCGTACTAAGCGTTACCGCCTCAGTCGGCGCGCTTTCCTCTCCCTCAACCACACCGCCCTTAAAGCCTTCCGAAAGAGCGATATCGGATAAAAGACGGCTCAAAGAATCATAAGTCGAGGCGAACTCCGCTAATTGCCTTAAATCCTCGATTCGGTCTTCGCTGTTTTCAAACTGATTCTTCAAATAGCTTTGATAGCCGGAATTTAAAACTTCCCGCACAACTTCCGCTGATTGGTCTTCGCCGTAGTAATCTATCTTGACCAAGGTCGCCGAAAGCTTTTGCCAGCTAACTCTTATCTTCGGACTTAAGAAACCTAATTCGGCTTGCGCCATAGCTTTTAAACCGTTAAGACTCCGAAGCGCCTCGAAGATTTTAGCCGCGCTGGCCGGACCGATCGAAGGCTGGAGGGTTAGAATCCTAAACCAGGACAACTCATCCTCCGGATTATCTTTAATCCTTAAATAAGCGACTGCGTCTTTTATATGAGCTTGTTCGAAAAATCTCATTCCGCCACGCATCTCATACGGAATGTTGCGCTTATTAAATCCCATTTCCATTTCCAAAGACTGAAAATGAGAGCGGAATAGGACCGCCATATCACTAAGATTCATCCCCTCTCTTTGCAAATCAAGAATCCTTTGGTTGACAAAATCAGCTTGTTGATCAAGATCGGTTACCGGCGCCAAAACCGGTTTTTTAGACGACTCTTTAACCGCTTTTAAGCTCTTAGAGAATTGAGAGCTGTTATTTTTTATGGATTCATTAGCTAAAGCCAGAATCTCCGGCGTTGAACGATAATTGGTTTCCAATTTATATATCTTAGCCTCCGGAAAAAGCTTAGGAAAATTCAAGATATTATTAACATCGGCTCCTCGAAAATTATAAATGCTTTGAGAATCATCGCCGACAGCTAAAACACTAGTTTCTTTACTAGAAAGTAAGTTGATAATAGCGTTCTGAATGAAATTAGTATCTTGATACTCATCAACTAGGATATAACGAAATTTCAAGCGAAGCTTTTCCCGTACCTCCGGCGAATTCTCTAAAAGTTCTTTCCATTTTAAAAGCAAGTCATCATAATCAAGAGCATTAGCCAACTGTTTCTTTTCCCGATATCGGCTGGCAATCCTGCTTATGATAGGTACGTAAGCGGCATCCAAGCTCCGATAACGATCATTAATCAACTGTTCAATCGGCTTATTCAAGTTAATACTTAGACTGCAAATAGCAGCAATAAGATTAGGCTTAGGGAAATACTTATCAGAAGCGGGATGGATTTCGTTAATGCAATGCTTGATCATCGTCTTGGAGTCCTCACTGTCAAGAATAACAAAATTAGACTTGATACCGATATTGTTACCGTACATCCTCAATAAGCGATTGCCGATATGATGAAAAGTTCCGCCAAAAAGCTTCTTCGGCTGAGCTCCCAGCATCGATTTAATTCGAGTCATCATCTCCTTAGCCGCTTTATTGGTAAAAGTGACTAACAAGATATTTTCCGGCTTGACTCCCGACTCTAAAAGATAAAGGACGCGAAAAACAAGCGTCCTAGTCTTCCCTGATCCAGCGCCAGCTAAGACTAAACTTTTACTTTCCTGGCTAGTTACGACTCTTAACTGTTCCTCGTTTAAAGCAGCTTTATAATCTATTTTAAGCTTATCCGGTTCTCCTTCATTTTTTATAATATATTTCATGTCGCTTTTAATCGGTTATTGAATGAAAAACTTCCTTATTTCTTTTAATTTTCTCATTTTAACGACTAAAAGTCAAAAAAACCGCCTATTCAGCGGTTTTCTATTTCTATATTATCTTATACAACTTACATCATTAATCTTTCTTATTATCATCGATTCCCAGCTTCTTTTTCGCTTCTTCATACCACTCGAGCTTAAAATCAAATTCATCCTTAGGCGCCTCATCTTTAAAATCCTGATTAAAATTATTGATGGCTAACGGCTGTTTTGGAGCTACCGGAGGCACTTTTTCCTTTTTTTCTTGAACATCTCTCGGCTTGACTTGAGCTTTATTGAAAGCGTCCGCTAAGCTGATTGAAGGATTTTTAACCTCATCCTCGCGCATCAATTCCTCGAAAACCTTAAGCTTCATGCCTTCCAGATCTTTTTTCTTTTTTCTTTCTTCTTTTATTTTAACCATACAATCATCGCAATAAACCGGCCGAAGACCATCTGGCTGAAAACCAATCTTGGAGTTTTGACCACATTCAGAACAAACTATTTCAAACTTTTTTTCTTCTTTTTTTATTTTCTTCTGCTCTTCCCTGATCTTTTGATTTAATTTTTGCTTTTGCGATTCAAAAACGCTCTTAATTTCCTTATCTTGATTGGAAGACTTGACTCTTGGCGAATTATGCTGTCTGGGCACGGAGGAGGCCGACTGAAAAGATTGAGAGGATTTAGGCGAATCAGAAACGTACCTCCTATCAGGCTGACTGTCGGCCGATGGTGGATTATTCGGACGATAAATTCTCTCTCCAGTTACCGCTTCAACGACTTTATCGCTAAGTTCCATACCGCTCCAGCGATTTATCTTATCCTCAACGACTTTCCTGTAATTAGCATAACGCTCCCGAGAAACCTTAATTACCTTTTCCGCACTATCCGTTCTTAAATCCTCAAAAAGTGGTGGCAAAGTATTAGAAGAGAAGGGATCAGAAGTTATGCCGTCGATCATTAGTTTAAGATAGATGCTAAAAGCCGGCAAATTAACTAAGTCTTCTTCCTCGAAAAAAGGCGCGAATTCCTTAACTAAGACCTCCGCATCGGCGGCGCCAACCCTAAAGCAAAGCAAGGTTCCTACATTGCCGAAAACGGCCGCTGAAACTTCTTCCGGCAACTGCTCAATGTATTGATGGGCAACAATAAGGTTAAGACGGTATTTTCTCGCTTCCGATAAAATATCAGCAAAACTTTCCGTAGCGAAGTTTTGGAATTCATCGACATAAAGATAAAAATCTTGGCGATCTTTTTCTAAAACATCAACTCGACTCATAGCCGCCAAATAAAGCTTAGTAACAATCATGGAACCCAATAATTGCATCGTATCTTCTCCAATCCTACCTTTTGATAAATTAAGGATCAAGATCTTCTTCTTATCCATGATTTCCCTTAAATCGATAGTCGACTTAACCTGGCCGACAACATTCCTAATTAAAAAATTAGATAAGAATTGTCCGACTTTGTTTTGGATCGGCGAAATAACTTCCTGAAGCACCCGATCATTCCATTTACTGAATTCATTAACCCAAAAAGACTTAACGACTGGATCTTTTATTTTTTCAATGACTTTACCTCTATAATCACTATCAACGAGAATTCTCATAATGCCGAGCAAAGTACTGCCGGGATAATCCAAAAGGGCCAAAATGGAATTGCGTAAAATATACTCCAAGCGAGGTCCCCAGCTATCGGCGAATTGCTTTTTAAAAACGCCGACAATACCAGAAGCGATTAAATGCTTATGGTTTTCATCAACGGCTTCTAAAATATTGAAGGCTATAGGGAAATCACTATCCGCCGGATTGAAATATATAACATCATTTATCCGATTAGAAGGAATAAAATTAAGAATTTTTTCAGCCGTATCGCCATGAGGATCGATATAGCAACAGCCTTCGCCATGGATAATATCAGAAATAATCATATTCTCCAGAAGCGTCGTCTTACCCATACCGGTCTTACCAATAATATACATATGTCGGCGGCGATCATCCCGTTTAATACCAAAACTCTTACGCGTATTGCGGTAATTAGTTTCCCCGAAAATGGTAATATCTTTTAAACTAGTATTTAATTCGTCCATGTTCTTTTAAAATAAAAAACAGAATAATAACATAGGTAATTTTACTACCTTCTTAGACTGTCGGCAAGTTCGAGGGTGGCGAAGCCTTGGGTCTTTCAATTGGTTTTTTAATCTCAACCTCAGTTGATTGCTTCTCAATAATCGGCTTTTCCTCTAGTACTGGAAGATTGGGCACAAAACTCTTTCCTTCTTCAGAAGCCTGATTATCAGGAAGGCTTGGCCCGGGAACAGCTCTTGTTCTTACGGTTTCCTGAACCTCCTCAGCTACCCGCACATTATAAGGCAAGCGAGTCGGCGGAGCTGATTTCTTACTAGTTGTTTTTTCAAACTGAGAAACTTTGACAGTCATAACCGGGAAATGCCATAAAGTTGCCAACTCCTCAGAACATAAAAATAAATTATCCTTATCTTCGCCTCTTCCTGGACTACGACCAATATATTGATCAAGGATTTTTTTCTGTTTCTTAGCTATTCTTTTAGCTACATTGAAATAATCAGCCGAAGTCTTAGTCTTACTGCCGGGCTTAAAACCATTCGCATCAGCCGAGCTAAACTGCTGTAACGATCCCAAGATAGCTGCTACTCCCCTTCCTTTATTAAAAACTTGCTTCTCCCCTATGTAAACCAAACGGAATTTAAAAGCAAAGCAATGCTTGGATAATTTATTCTCTACTGCTTCCAATAAATTCCTACCGCGAGGAGACATCTTAAACATCTTCCATTGGTCTTCTTCCTTTTTAACGGCTTTACCGTCACCTTCGCCAAAAATGCCAGTAGTTATCATCGAAGCAGCGCCACCTAAAAGACTGACGGGAGCATTCATGATTTTATCGGAAGTTTTTATCGGGGCATCATAACTTTGTCCCATCATCTTTTTAACTACTTCCTTAGCCTTTTCTCCCCAGCCAGGAGGTTTTTGCGGTGTAACGACAAGTTGTAGCCAAGCATTTTCCCCAGGACTTAAGCGGCTAAGAATTTCCAAAACGCCTGACATAGGATCAATAAAGGACTCAGAAGCTTGATGTTCGAATTCCGGATAAGTTTTTATCGGATAAGGATAATCTTTAACAAGAACTAATTCAGCTCCCCAAAGATCGTATTTCGGATTAGGAAATTGCATTCCCTTGAATTCATCAGTATAATCAGCAACTTCCATTATTTCCGCATCCGGATATTGCGAATAAATCGCGGCCTCTATCAAGTCGCGAAAATGCGACGGCGTTCTAACTAAAAATTGAGTATAACCTCCAAGACTCACAAGCTCAAAAGAAAAGCTCTCCTGTTTCTTTCCAACCCAATACTTGTCCATTAAATTAGAATTAGATTGGGCGCCGGCCAAAGAAGCGAAAATATTTTCTACGACTTTAGGACTCAGTTCGTTATTCTTCGGAGCATTAATAGCTAACAAGACGAATTTCCATTTAGCTACATACTTATCCTGCTTAGCGTCAAGCCAAAGCTCATAAAGAGTCAGCATCATCAAAATCAACAAAACAATCCAGCCTCCATTTAAGAAAATCTGAATCGCCATAGTAAGAGGATCCAAAGACATGAAATTATAAAAGCCTTGGATTAGGCCGCTCCAATCAAAATTAAATTCAAAACCCATAAAAATTGTTCACCTTCGAGTTTGCAACATTATTAGTTGCTCATAATTGCCGGCTAAGCAGCCGGCAAAATATCAATAACTAATCTTAATTTACTTTAACATGAGTCTCTTCAGCTATTGGCGTTTCGCTTTCAATCTCTTCTTCAATTTGATATTTATTTTTATCATTCTTCTTGATCTTCGGATTATTCATTAAAGAAAGATAGATGGTTGATTTCTTAACATTCCTTTTCTCTAAAACTCGAGCAATAATCTCATCCTTAGTCATTGGGCCAAATTCCCTTAAGACATCTTCAACAACATCGACGACATTGCCAGGCTTATAACCCCATTCTTTCAAAGCGTAAATACCACGACCAACTAAGATATATTTATCATCAAGAATTAATTCATTATGGACCGTCGGCGGATAAGCTATTTTCTCATCAAACTTAGTATCATTTATGTGCTTAGCGATATCAGTAAAATGTAAAGGCTTGCCAGCTTTCTTTAAAACGATATAAATCTTATCATTTATTTTCTTCGGTTGGACTACGCCCCAAGCGACCAATCCCCATTCATTAAATAAGTTTTGCTTAACTTTTCTACTGGCCCTCAAATAGCTTTCCAACATCTTATCGATATCTTCTTTGGTAGCCTCAAAAAAAGAAACCGTGGAAACTAATTTATCTTTATTGGTTTTAAAATACTCGGATTCTTGAAAATTCTCAATCAGCTTTTGCATTTCGATCGGCTGACCACCAACTTCAATAATTCGAACCATCTCGCTAATGATCTCCTTCAATAAGTCGGCATCAACAGAACTAGTACTCCAAAGATGATTGAAATCCTTATCCTGCTTTATTTTATTAATATTATCAGAAAAAATATGTTCCGCCAAGAATAAAAGAGAGTTCTTGCTGTCCGGATGGCTTTCTAAGTAGTTGAGTAGATTTTCAAGAAAGAATTCCTCTTCCATAACACCCCCATATTGCTCCAAAAGCCTAACAACAACCCGCTCGGCTTCCTGCATTTCTTCTTTCAATTCCTGAAGATCGCGAAGCTTCTTAATGCTAAGATTTTCAATTTGCCTAACTCTTTCTCTAGTAATACCATAAACCTTGCCGATTTCTTCTAGTGTGTGCTTCTTATCAACTCCAAGACCGAAGCGTCTTTTTACCACTTCTCTTTCTTTCTCGGAAAGATAACTAAAAAGAGTATTCAAGGTTTCTACAGGATTAAAACTGGCGATCCCTTCACTAAATTGATTTTTTCTAACTTGATCTAATATTGACATACTTTTAACTTAAATAGCCAAAACCATAAGGTTTTTTACATTTTTAGATTATTTTTTTAGATTATTTTATCCAAATTTAGATAAAAATAACCAAATTTTTTATTTACAACTTTATTATATCAAATTTATATACATTTGTCAAACTCAGCCCCCTAATTAATTCAAAAATAAAAAAGCCCCGAGCAGGGCTTTTTAAAATAAACAAGGGGAATAAAGCTTAAGATCTCTTTCTTTTGCGATCAAAAATATTCCAATCAACGACAATAGCACTCGCTACAAAGATCGAAGAATAAGTTCCAAACAAGATGCCGATAATAAGGGCTAGAACGAAATTATTAATACTTTGTCCGCCAAAGAAATACAAGGCAAAAAGGACTAAAATAGTAGTCAAAGAAGTATTGATCGACCTGGCAATCGTCTGATTAACGCTATCATCAACCACTTGGCCGAAATCGGAGCTATAATGTCTTGATAAATTTTCTCGAGTCCTATCAAAAACGACGATTGTATCATGAACTGAAAAACCTAAAATAGTCAATAAAGCGGTAATGAATAAACTATCGATTTCCACTCCGGCGAAATGTCCAAGAATGGAAAAAATACCGGTAACGATAACAATATCATGAATTAAAGCGATAACCGCCGAAACGCCATACTTCCAAGAAGCGACCGGTTTAGAGACTTTTCTAAAAGCGTAAGCAATATAAGCAATAATAGCAACAACGGCTAAAAAAATGGCTGACCAAGATTTTTGCTGTAATTCCTTACCGATAATCGGGCCGATGGATTCGAATCTTTTTTCCACCACCGGCTGTCCTTCGACAGTGAACTTTTGATTGATAGTCTTGATTATTTCCTGATGAGTCGCTTCGTCAACTTCCTTAAACCTTAAATACATATCCTTATCGCCGGCGGGCTGAACTTTCACTTCGCCAAGATTGAGAGGAGCTAAAGCCTCTTGAACTGCTTGAGCTTCCGGACGGGCGCCAACAAAAGACATCTCGGACATACTGCCTCCGGTAAAATCCAATCCGAACTTCAAACCCCAAACAATTAAGCTTAGGACGCTGATTAAGAATAAAGCGGCGGAGAAAATATAAGTTATGTTTCTGTATTTTATGATGGGTAATTTCATAGTGATCTTGTAATCAATGATTATTTATTTATTTGCCTTGCCGTTATAGAGCCATTTATTTTGGAAAAATCTCCATTTGCCGACTAACCTTAACAATTGGCGGGAAATAGTTATCGCGGAAAACATAGAAACTATGATACCGATGGCTAAAGTGAAAGCGAAACCCTTAACGATGCTACTACCGAACCAGAAAAGAATAGCGCAAGTTATAAGCGAAGAGGCGTTAGAATCGCGAATAGAAGTCCAGGCGCGCTTAAAGCCCTCATCAATAGACAAGGAAAGATCTCTCCCTTTTCTTAACTCTTCTTTCATTCTTTCAAAAATCAAAACATTAGCATCAACGGCCATACCGATAGAAAGAATGAAACCAGCGATACCGGCTAAGGTTAAAGTAACCGGAATCATCTTGAATAAGGCTAAAGCGATTGCAGTATAAATAATCAAAGAAATAACCGCTAAAACGCCAGGCAAACGGTAATAAACTATCATGAATAAAGCAACCAACATGAATCCGATAATACCAGCAAATAAGCTTTTTTGAACCGATTCATTGCCAAGGCTGGCGCCGATAGTAGATTGGGAAATCAAAGTAACCGGAACCGGCAAAGCACCCGCGTTTAATCTTTGAGCTAATAATTTAGCTTCCTGAACCGTAAAGTTGCCGGAAATAGTGGCCCGACCGGATAAGATCGGCTGCTCTACTCTCGGAATGCTGATTGGCTGGCCATCAAGAAAGATAGCAACTAACTTGCCAGAATTCCTCTTTGTAATATCAGCAAACAAATTAGAACCATCGGCATTAAATTCAAGAACAACCTGAGGAATGCCAGTATTATTATCAAACTCAACTGAAGCTTTTTTAAGCTGTTGGCCGGTCAATTTAGTATTAAGCCATTCCGATTCAACTTGGATGCCAATATCAGCTGATGTTTTAGATTTGATTAAAATATGTCTGATATCAACTTCACGGCTATCGCCCTGGCCTCGATCAGCTTCTTTCTTAACTATGTGATAACCGAATTGGGAAGATACGATTTCAGGATAAACTTCCCCGACCTTCATTTTATCGAAAATTATATTATCAAGCTCAGGAACAAAAGTGCCTTTCTTAACTTCAACATAAAGACCGCCATTATCCTTACTGCCCGGGTCTTCGGAGTAATCCTTAGCCAACTTAGCAAAATCTTCTCCTGCTTTAGCTTTATTTAAAATTTCTTCAGCCTTAGTTTTAACTTCTTTATTAAGATTATCAAGCTGAGCTTGCTGTTCAGTAGTAAGCTTACTAGCAGCCGGATTTTCTTCCTTAAATTCCAAGAGCGGCGTTTCACCAATCATTTTTATCGCCTGGTTAACATCCTTTATACCGGCCAACTCGACAATAACGCGCCAATCGTTTCCTTGCTGATTAGTTTGGATGACCGGCTCGGAAACGCCCAAAGTATTAACTCTTCGTTCAATAACATCCTTAACGCCGCTAAGAGCGTCGGCTCTTTCCGTTGGAGCTATCTTAGAAACATCGGCGTTATAGACTAAATGAGTTCCGCCTAAAAGATCCAATCCGAGATGGAAAGGAAAGCCGTAATTGGCGAGATCTATTTCCTGGATGCTTTTCCATTTCAAAGTCTTACTATTATCTAAAACGCTTTTTTCAATCTTAGGCCAAATTTTCGCCTGGTTTAAGACAGGAGTCGAAGTAATAGCTCGATCGATACTAGTCGCTACTTGGTTTTTCGTACCGATAATATCGATTAAAAAGGTGCTTAAAAAAAGCAACGTGATAAATACCATCACCCATCTTAGTTTTCCTCGAGGGCCCGGCTTGAACATGTTTTTAAAAGGATTTTTTTTCATTTTTTCTTAGCTATTTTCAATAGGACTTAAAACTACTTCAATTTAACAAAATTTGGCTCAGTTGGCAAGGGTGGACAATTTTTCAGCAGTTGATGGTTTGTATACCTTTTTTAATTTAAAAAACGGCTGTTTAAAGCCGTTTGGTCTTCTCAAGAAGGAACGGGGCTTAGCAGCCGGAACCGGTCCCGATAACAGGCCGACAAAGAACCGCCGGGACATGATTAGCCATCTTGACAACTTCTTCTTTTGGGACAAGAACTAGGTCGCCGTTATCGACAGCCTCCTTAGGAATGAAAATCTCGAAAGAGCCATTGGGGCTAAACCTCCGAGAAACGGTCTGATCGGTTTCTAAAACCGGGCCATTCCAAATAGCCCGGTAATACCCGGACTCCGAACCGATAACTGCCAAGATCATTTCCGGGACTAGGAAAACTTCCAACTTCAAGCCGCCTTTAGGATCAAGGCCGAGCGGGAAACTGCATCCCCTCTTTACGACCTTTAGGAAAAAAGAGACTTGAACAGGAACTCCACGAGGGTCCCGCCGATTGTTAACAATCCTTTCCGTCAATTCTTCCGCAAAGCTTATCTTTTCTCGATTACTCATCGACAAAACTCCTTTCCACCTTCTTCGAAGGATTACGAGTAAATGTTCTCCTAGATTTATAACCGATTAATAACGCTTTGTCAATTGACTAAAAACAAAATATCAAGTAATTTTAAAAATGAGTACCTTAAACGACGCAGCCTAGAAAAAAAGGAGAAACGCCATGTCCGAGCCAATCGTCATCAAGATTGACACGACTAGCGATGACCGGCTAGTCTGCGAATTTCAATTAGTGCTTCACCTGATCAATCGGGAGTGCGACCAGGATTCCTGCATGGATCTAATGCACTGGATCTCGAAAGCTATCGAAAGCCTGGGGCTTGGAGAAAGATTCCTGACTTGCATCATGCATGTCAGAGAGCTTTCCCTCGGCGGTTTTCGCTGCGAAGCGGATGTCAAAGCCGTTCATCCAGAAAACTGCCAAGAGATCGCTTACTACTTCACTTTCGAAGAGAATCAAAGAAATTTCCATTTCGGATTAAACCAGTTCATTACGACGATCATCAACAAGATCGCCGATATGGAAAGAAGGCACAGGGAAATCGACGACGAATGTTGGGACGGTTGCTTATGCAATAATTGCATTCGCAAACGCTCTCCCGAGTTGATGTCCGTCTACGATGACGGCTACTCCGACTACCCAGAAGAATTGGAAGATTTTACAGGCGGGGAATTGAAATATCCCTTGTCTAGTAGTAGCGATGACGGCCGAATTGCCAGCCCGCCGTTACCCTTGTCACAAGCCGATGATCGAGGGCTAGGCGAACCCTTCAAGACTCACCACCCTATAGAAGATAAACAGCTAAGAAAAGCCATCGACGGCGTGCTTGGAAACTAAAACCCCGGAAAATAATCCGGGGTCTTTTATTTAATCGATCGAAAAAATAAATTAAATCTTCTCCGCCATTTCAACTAACCTAACGCTATAAGCCCATTCATTATCATACCAAGCCAAAACTTTTATAAGATTGCCTCCGATAACGCGCGTATACTTTAAATCAACAATCGATGAATGATAAGTTCCGATAATATCAGAGGAAACTAATTCATCATCGCCGTCAGCGACCGCTAGAATATTCTTAAACATTGGCGATTTTGAAGCTGAGATAAAAGCCTTATTAATATCTTCTGCAGTCACATTCTTTTTTAAGACAGCCGTAATATCGGAGAGTGAGCCACAAATAACCGGTACGCGAACCGCGATGCCGTCAAACACGCCTTTAAGCTCAGGAACGACCTTAGCGGTCGCTTTCGCAGCTCCGGTCGTTGAAGGCGCCATATTGACCGCTCCGGCGCGTCCTCTTCTTACATCTTTGGCATCAGGCCCGTCAACTAGCTTTTGTGTCGCCGTATAAGCATGGATTGTCGTCATCAAGGATTTTTCAATCCCGAACTTGGTTTGTAAAACCTGCATGACCGGAGCGATGCAATTAGTAGTACAGGAAGCATTAGAAACTATCCGGCTATTCCTACCTAAAGCCTTAGCAGTCAACTCAGTCCCAAGAACTAAGGTTTGAACTGTATCATCTTTAGCTGGAGCTGAAAGAACGACTTTCTTAGCGCCCGCCTTTAAATGATTTTCTAAATCGCTTTGCTTTTCAAAAACGCCAGTACATTCAAGAACAATATCGATCTTCATTTTTTTCCAAGGCAACTGCGCAACATCCTTCTGATTCAAAACGGGAATTTTCTTGCCATTGATAATAAGATTATTAGCGTCATAAGCAACCTTCTTATCATATCGGCCGTAAACTGAATCATACTTCAATAAATAAGCTAAAGTCTTAGTATCGCTCAAATCATTAATCGCCGCTACTTTAAGATTCTTCTTACTCATCGCGATTTTAAAAGCAGCACGGCCGATGCGGCCGAAACCATTGATTGCTATTGTCTTAGCCATAAAAATATTTTTGATTAATTACGCTTTCATTATAACAAAATTGTTGAAAAATAAAAAACGGGCATCGCTGTCCGTTTTTTTTAAATGAAAATGTTATTCGATCGGAATCTCGACAATAACTTCCTTATCTCCTTCTTTCTCTGGATCTAGTTTAACATTAACACTGGATTTTAAAGTATGCCAGCCAATAACTACGCCCCGGCCATGCTTCGTCCTAACCTTAGTCCCGACCGCTGGCAACTTACTCGATAATTCCTCATACAAATCTTTTTCATAAGCCAGGCAGCACTTAAGTCGGCCGCAAATACCCGATAATCTTTCGGAACCTCGATGAGCTATTTGCTGAACCTCAGCCATCTCAGAAGAGACATTTCCTAGCTTGTTAAGATGAGTCCGGCAACATTGCGATTCTCCGCAGCAGCCGATATTGCCGAAGAACTTAGCCTCGTCCCGAACGCCCAATTGATGAAGCCTGACTGACTTTTGGAAATGACGAGTAAGATCCTTGACTAAAGCTCGGAAGTCAACCCGCCCATCAGCGATAAAAGCGAAAGTTACTTTTTGACCATCAAAAGAAGTATAGCAATCGACGATTTTCATCTCTAAGTCGTGGCGACGACTTAGTTTCCGGCAATAGTTTATATGCTCATCATTCTCTTCTTCGTTAGCCTTGATTGTTTGGCGATCCTCATTGGTCGCCACTCGTTCATAAGTATCTATTTTTTCAAAGTTGATCGGCTCTTCATCTTTTTTCTCCCTCACTTCGATTATTTTACCGGCATCAAGACCGTTATCGATGCTGATGATTAGATACTCTCCAACCCTAAAACCCTCTTCTGAGTTAAGAGGCAAATAATATATCTTATCCCAAGGGATAAATTGAATCAGCGCTACTTTCATATATTGAGATGATAATTCCTTAATCGACTAACCGCTCCGGGTTAAGAAGCGGTTAAGCGATAAACAATTAAATTTGATAACGTCTATATTCCTTAATGACGGCTCCCTCTAAGATATCTTTTATCTTTTTAGAATCGTCTTTGATATAAACCTGGTTTAAGAGACAGACATCCTCATAATACTTCGCCAGCTTACCTTCAATAATCTTATCCCAAATAGCTTCCGGCTTATTTTCCCTTTTCAATTGCTCCTGATAGATTTCTTTTTCCTTCGCGATTTCCTCGGCCGGAACGAATTCCGGAGATAAGTACTTCGGCATCATAGCTGTAACTTGAAGAGCGATCTCATTAGCGATTTCTTCATTACCACCTTCTAAAACAACAACAGCGCCTGACTTATTATTGTGATGAAGATAACTGCCGATAACCTCCCCTTCGCTGACTCCGAGATCAGCAATTAAAAGATTCTCTCCGACTTTCATCGTTAATTCATTCTTGATCGTCGCCTCAGCCCAAGACTTAAATTCTTCTTGGGAAATAGTCAATAATTTTTCAGCGAAACTTTTAGCAGTATTGATAAAATCCTCGTTTCTCGCTACGAAATCAGTTTCGCAAGCCAAAACGACAGCAGCCAATTTCTTATCGCCCTTAGCGAAAGAAACAACGCCTTCTTTAGCGGTCCGGTCTGATTTCTTAGCCGCCTTGATTTCGCCTTTTTTGCGGAGAACTTCGATAGCTTTTTCGATATCGCCGCCGGCTTCTTCCAAAGCCTTTTTGCAATCACCGATACCTGCGCCGGTCTTATCGCGCAAGTCAGAGATAGTCTTTAGGTCAATAGACATAGCTTTATATTTTTAAATTTTTACATGTTCAATTTGCGATGCGATCACTAATCGCTTAGAGAAATTACTTGGCAATAGCCTTGGCTCTGCCTTCTTTAATGGCTTCTGAGATAGTTTTAACGATTATTTCAATCGAATTGATAGCGTCATCATTAGCCGGAATTGGATAATTGAAAACTTCAGGATTGATATTGGTATCAGCGAAGCCGATAACTGGAACTTTCTTCGATTTAGCTTCAGTAACGGCCGTTTTTTCCTTCTTAGCGTCAAGAACGAAAATAGCGTTAGGAATCCGATCCATAGTAACTAAGCCGCCAACCATTTTTTCTAATTTTTCAATTTCCTTTTGGAATTCAACCTGTTCTTTCTTAGTATATTTCTTTAAAGCTCCGGATTCTTGTTTTTCTTTAAGATCCTTGTACTTTTTGATCAATTTATTAACATTGGCGAAATTAGTAAAAAGACCGCCGACCCATCTCTCAACGATATAAGGCATGCCGGTTTCTTTCGCATACTTTTCAATGATTTTTTGACCTTGTTTCTTGGTACCTACAAAAAGGATAAGGCCTCCTTTGGAAGCGATATCTTGGACGAAGTTGACCGCTTTTTCAAGGTCGACAACCGTCTTTTCGAGGTCAATAATATGAACCCCGGCCCTGTCGGTAAAGATGTTTTCTTTGGCTTTAGGGTGCCAACGGCCCTTTTGGTGTCCAAAGTGGACGCCGGCTTGGAGAAGCTCCAAGATTGTTGGTGATTTCATGTTTTTTCCTTTCTGCCTCTGCTC
Source organism: uncultured Gammaproteobacteria bacterium (assembly GCA_964512625.1). Taxonomy (GTDB): domain Bacteria; phylum Patescibacteriota; class Patescibacteriia; order 2-01-FULL-39-33; family 2-01-FULL-39-33; genus CAZEKG01. The sequence continues at coordinate 94,312 of CAZEKG010000001.1, forward strand.
GCCCATTCCCGGCTTCAACTTAAGAAGTCGGCAAGGAAAATTAAATTGGCGGCATGAGTGCTTTATTTTTTATATTTTCCGTCGCGAGGCGAAGCATTTCCGCCCTTGACGAACATTCTGAATTTAACAGATTTTAGGAAATAAGTCAAGAATGAAAATCGGGGGCATTTTTTGCATAAAAAATACCTCCAACATCTAAATCCAGGTATTGTCAAATTTTAGACGTTATGATACAATAATTTCGTTACTTAATTTATTTTAAGCGCCTATAGCTCAGTCGGTAGAGCAACAGCCTTTTAAGCTGATGGTCCCAGGTTCGAGTCCTGGTGGGCGCACAAATAAAAAAATCCGTTTCTCGGATTTTTTTATTTGTGCGCGGGTCAGAAACGAAGCAAATTTCTAGGCGGAAGCCGAGAAATGAAGCTGAGTGTCGGCGGATGCGACCAAAGGAAGTATTCGACGCTGACCCAGGACGAACGAGATTGGCGCATTCCGGCGCTAATCGAGAGAGGAAATAATACCCTTCAGGGTATTTTTTATTTGTGCGCGGGTCAGAAACAAGCTATGAGCAAAATTGGAAAATTTTGCAAATAAGCGAGTGTCGGCGAATGCAACTAAAGGAAGCCTGCCTGCCGGTAGGCAGGCATTCGACGCTGACCCAGGACGAAACGAAAGAGGCGCTATTTGGCGCCGACTGAGTGAGGTAATCCATGCAATTTTTTAAACAATATTATCAATCTTTGAATTTCTGATTAAATTTTAATAAAAAATCACTAAATTGATAGTGATTTTTTAATCTATTTCTATCCTTTCTTGCAAGTATCTGAAGTATATTCCTTTATAGCTAATTCAACAGCTTTCTTTCTGCCCCACTTACTTTCTGCAGCATTAAAATTAAGCATCTCATCAAAATAATATATAAAACTATTTTGCATCTTATCATAAATAATTTCAGATTCAGATTCAATTTTTTTTACAAAATCATCGAAAATATCTTCATCGATAAAATCAATCGATAGATCAAATACATCAGTGC
>CAZEKG010000001.1:95357-214039 GCA_964512625.1 uncultured Gammaproteobacteria bacterium
AACTACCTAAACTTCTTACATCTTCATAATTTAAAAAAGTTTTAGACAAATAATCAAATTTTTTAATAACATGCTTTATTTCGGTTAAAGAACCATCATTATAAATACACTTTGAATTAGTATTCGTAACTACTACTGGATAAAAGATGTCAACATCAAATCTATTTAAGGCATTAAAAAATAATGCTTTGCGCTTTATCTTATTAAATAATTTATTCAAAAAAGTTTCTTTAATAATAAATCCAACCATACTATAAAATAAATCGCCCCGTCGCCTTAATCTGTAAACTATATATTTAGTTACTCCCCAAATAGCCTCTCTAATTGGCATTTTATTAGTTTCTGCCTTACTCTTTGAAGTGCTTGAATCAAAAAAAAATATTTCATTTCCAGTGTCAACTAATTGAATCCGATCATTCTTTCTAAAATTATAACACTCCATCAATTCCGTATTTGCCTTAAAACCAAAGCCTGTTTCACCACTGACTACGGGATATGTACATCTAATTTTAGAACGGCAAATAGGCTCATTATAATATTCTTTATTATGATTATAAAATACCCACTTTTTTGAACCAGGCTTTACATGCTTACATTCAATAACTAGCCTGACTGTTAAATTAGATTTCTTTAATCTTAACCTTAAAAAATCTAACTCCGCCTTACTAATTTTTTTTATCAATTCTGATTCCTTTGGTATTTCTAATGAATAATTAAAATTTTTTTCTGCAACTATATCAATTTCACGAGATCTCCTTTCTTCGTCATCAGTAAATATTACATCTAATTCACACTTCCAGCCTAAGTTTTTAAGTTTTTCAATAATTCTTAATTGAAGAGTAATCCCATCTTTTTCTAGGACTTGAAGTATTTCCTTCTCATTAACCATAAAATTTAAAAAAAGATTAAATTATTGTGATTTTAACATTTAAATTCAGAAAAAACAACCTTAAAATCCAAGATATTTTTATTTATTCCCTGGGGGATATTATGTTTAAAAGCCGGTTTGCTTTTAACCTTCTTTTAAGTTAAAATACAGGGGCTAAGAAATTCCTATGGCTGACAGTCAAATCCAAAAATTACCCCCTCAAAACATCGAAGCCGAGCAATCGATCCTTGGTTCTCTTTTAATTGATAAGGATGCCATTATTAAAGTCGCCGATACTCTTTCTCCTGACGACTTCTACTTAGACAAGCACGGCTATATTTATGAAACGATTCTAGAGCTTTTTGAAAAAAAAGAGGCCATCGACATCTTAAGTTTGGCCAGTCGATTAGAAGAGAAAAAAATCCTTGAAGTCGTCGGCGGACGATCCTATTTAGTTACCTTGACCAATCTTACTCCGGCTGCCTCCCATATCGTTTCCTACGCCCAAATAATCCAAAAGAAATCAACCTTAAGAAGGCTTATTACTGCGGCTAGCGGTATTCTCGAACTCGGCTATCATGAGGAAATGGATGTAAATAATATCTTAGATAAATCGGAACAATCCATTTTCAGCGTCTCCCAAAAATTTCTTAAGGAAAAATTCACCCATATTAAAGAAGTTCTTTCCGGAGCTTTTGATCGCATTGACGAACTGCATAGGGAAAAAGGACGGTTAAGAGGTATCCCGACGGGCTTTACTGATCTCGACAACTTGCTGGCCGGATTACAAAAATCAGACTTAATTATCTTAGCTGCTCGTCCTTCAGTCGGTAAGACCTCCTTCGCTCTTGATATTGCCAGGAGTGTCGCTATTAAGTCTAAAAAATCAGTCGGTGTCTTTTCTTTGGAAATGTCAAAGGAACAAGTCGTCGATCGTTTGATTTGCGCCCAAGCGGGAGTAGGCCTTTGGAAAATGAGAACTGGAAAACTTTCGGAAGGCAATGACGATTTCCCGCGTATCGGCCAAGCAATGAGTCAATTAGCAGAAAGCCATATTTTCATTGATGACTTCGCTAATACCAATATCATGGAGTTAAGGACTAAAGCGCGAAGACTCCAAATGGAACACGGATTAGACTTGATAATTATCGACTACTTACAGCTTATGGAAGGCTCCGGCAAAGTCGGGGGCGATAATCGTGTTCAGGAAATCGCCGAAATTTCCCGTTCCTTAAAAGGCATTGCTAGGGAGCTTAATGTCCCCGTCCTTGCTCTCTCTCAGTTATCACGCGCCGTTGAAGCGACTCATCCTGCCATTCCTAAGCTTTCTCATTTAAGGGAATCGGGATCAATTGAGCAAGACGCCGACGTCGTCCTATTCATTTACCGTAAAGCCGCCGATCGAGGTTATGACGTCAACTCCTTATCAGAAGAAGAAAAACATATCGCGGAAATTCATATCGCCAAGCATAGAAATGGCCCTACCGGAGTAGTTCCCCTTTATTTCGACGGCGATTTAGTCAGTTTCAAGAATCTTGATCGCAACTACTCTAACTTTAAAAGCAATATTGATGCCGCCTAAAAATCATTATTAATAAGAATAATATCTAAAATTATGTTCAGTAAAATCAAACAAATCCAAGAATTGAAAAGCCAAGCCAATCAGATTAAAAAAGCTTTAGCCGAAGAAACCATCGAGGGTTTAGGCGGCTGGGGGAAAGTAAAAATAAAGATGGACGGCAACCAGGAAGTAAAAAAAGTGGAAATCGATCAAGAACTTCTTGAAAGCAAAGAAAAATTAGAAATTGCCGTCGCCGAAGCCGTAAATGACAGCATTAAAAAAGTGCAACGAGTCATGGCGGAAAAAATGTCCAAACTAGGCGGATTTAAAATGCCAGGAATGTAATCTAATGTATCCCGATTCTATCAAAAAATTAATCAGCCAATTTTCCAAGCTTCCCAGTATCGGGCCCAAGACTGCGGAAAGGCTGGTTTTTTATTTATTAAAAAAACCTCAATCGGAATTGATTGAATTCGGCGATGCCATAGAAAATATTAAGGGTAAAATAAAAGTCTGTTCTAATTGTTTCGATTTCTCAGAATCAGACCCTTGCTCGATTTGCTCCGACCCGAGAAGGAATTCCAGGATAGTTTGTGTCGTAGCGAAACCTCAGGATATCCAAGCTTTAGAAAAGACTGCCTCTTTCTCCGGACAATACCATCTCCTCGGAGGAAATATCGACGCTATGGAGAATAACAGCGAATTAAAAGTAAAAGAGTTGATAAATAAGATCAATCAAGGTAAGATTGACGAGATAATCTTCGGACTTAATCCGGATATGGAAGGCGAAACGACTATCCTCTATTTATCCAAGCTCATAAAACAAAATCCTAAAATAAAAATCACTAGGCTCGCTCGCGGATTGCCTATGGGCGCCGATCTTGAATATGCTGATGAGATTACTTTAGAAAACGCGCTAAAAAGCCGGCAAGAAGTTTAAAATAAAAAAACTCCAATAAGGAGTTTTTTCGCATTTATTTTTATATTTGTATTCGTATTTGCGAGCGTTAAAAAATATTGTGCCAATTTTCGGTGATAGCGACAGGAAATTATCGCAAGCGGAGCGTCAGATAATTTCCAGGAGCGAAGCCGAATAATTTGGCCATGATTTTTTACAGCGAGCGATTTTTCTTTTTGTTAGCTTTTTCTTTGTTAAAAAAGAAAAAGTAAAAATAAGGAATCATCGACAAACCCCCTCTTAATCTCCCTTTGGTAGGGGGAGAAAAAATGAAACCTAAATCCCCGCCTGCTCAATCAACTTCTTCTGCTGGCGAGAAAGCCGGGTCGGCACATCAACAATAACATTAACCAAGTGATCGCCCCTTCCCCGACTATTCAAATTCGGCACTCCTTTATCACGCAACCGGAATTCCGTATGGCTTTGAGTGCCCTCGGGAATTTTTAAGTTTACTAAACCATCAACGGTTTCAACTTGTATCTTATCGCCCAAAATAGCTTGAGAAATGGTAATATGCTCTTCAGTTCTTATAATATTGCCCTCGCGCTTAAATTTCTTGCTTGGCAAGACATGGATCTTAATATAAAGATCGCCAGCCGGGCCGCCACTAACCGCTTCGCCCTTACCGCTAAGACGAAGCGATTGGCCGTTCTCGATTCCCGGCGGAACAGTTATCTTAATTTTTTCAGTTCCCGAAACTATACCAGAGCCGTAACAAACATGGCATTTTTTTTCTATCTTCTTACCGCTCCCGCCGCAAGTTGCACAAACAACTCGAGTTTGGATAGAACCAAAGATAGTTTGTTGCATCTTGGAAACCTGGCCGCTTCCCTTGCAAGTCTCGCAAACCGAAACCTTAGATCCCGGTTCGGCGCCATCACCATCGCAATTCTCACAGACTTTCTTTTTCGATAATTCAACAATTTTTTCAACTCCAAAAACCGCTTCCTCAAAATCAATCCTGATTTCGATCTCTAAATCTTCACCTCGAGATTGCCTTCTTCCGCCGCGCGAACCGCCAAAATCAAAAAAAGAACCGAAGATATCGCCAAGATCTTCCATATTGCCGAAATCAAAACTGGCGCCGCCCTGCTGTTGACCGCCAAAACCGCCAAAAGGACCACCTTGAGAACGAGCGAAGTCCTGATAATTAAAACCACCAGCTCCAGGTCCAGTACTGCCGAAAGTATCGTATTGTTTTCTTTTTTGTTCGTTGCTTAGAGTCTGATAAGCCTCGTTAATTTCCTTGAATTTCGATTCATTGCCGGATTCCTTATCGGGATGATGCTCATGAGCCAGCTTTCGAAAGGCCTTCTTAATTTCATCTTGAGTCGCATTCTTAGAAACTCCCAATAATTCGTAATAGTCTTTAGCCATTTGGTTATTTTATTGAATTATGCCTGAAAACCTATTCCCTCTTTAGGGTTTTCTGCTTCCTCAACCTTGCCGAACTGAGCTTCATACTTACTTAAATTATCCTGAAGAGCGGAAATCATACGTTTCATGTGGCCGGGACTGGTTATAATCTTGCCGCAAACACGGCCGGCCGGCGCAACGATATTAAAAAAAGTTAATAAAAATTCTTCTTTGCCATGAGTGACTTGCATAGCATTAGCATACTCGCCGCCAGCGAAATTGTCTTGAATTTTAATTTCTTGAGGTTGATTTTCGGGAGCCATAATTTTAAAAGTTAATTTTATCACGAGAGCTGTCGAAGTTTTTTTTCGACAGCTCCGCGTTATATAACTATTTCTTAACTTCCTCGTATTGCCCTTCAACCGGTTGGCCTTGAGCCGGCTGATCTCCCGCTGTCGCATTATCTCCTTCCTGTTCAGGCGTTTTAGCGCTTTCTTGGTTTTGGTACATAGCCGCACCGACTTTTTGAATCGCCTCGGAAAGAATATCGTAATTCTTTTTTATCAATTCCTTATCATCGCCTTCTTTAGATTTCTTTAAATCTTCAACCTTATCCATAATATCCTTGCGAGTCGCCGCATCAACTTTTTCGCCAGCGTCTTTCAAAGTTTTCTCGGTTGTAAAGATTAAGCTTTCCGCTTGATTCTTTAATTCGATGACTTCGCGCTTAATCTTATCTTCTTCTGCATGGGCCGCCGCGTCTTGCTTCATTTTTTCAATTTCTTCCTTGGATAAACCTGAAGAAGAAGTAATTGTAATATGTTGTTCGCGATTAGTCGCCTTATCTTTTGCTTTAACATTTAAAATGCCATTAGCATCGATATCAAAAGTAACCTCGATTTGAGGCACGCCTCGAGGCGCTGGCGGAATACCGTCAAGAATAAATCTTCCCAAAGTCTTATTATCGGAAGCCATCGGCCTCTCGCCTTGAAGCACATGGATTTCTACGCTCGGCTGATTATCGGCCGCTGTCGAAAAGACCTGGGACTTCGAAGTTGGGACTGTTGTATTCCTTTCAATCAACGGTGTCATAACCGAACCGAAAGTTTCAATACCAAGAGTTAACGGTGTTACGTCAAGTAATAAAACATCCTTAACATCGCCTTGCATAACGCCAGCTTGAACCGCGGCGCCCAAAGCAACAACCTCATCCGGATTAACGGAAATATTAGGCTTCTTGCCGAAAAATTCTTCCACCTTCTTTTGAACTAAAGGCATACGAGTCATACCGCCAACAAGCACGATTTCCTCGATAGCTGATTTATCCAACCCCGCATCCTTAAGAGCATTTTTAACCGGCTCGAAAGTCTTCTCGACAAGATCCATAACCAAGCCTTCTAATTGAGCTCTAGTCATTCTCATATTAAGATGTTTTGGCGAACCATCAGCGCCTTGAGTAATAAAAGGCTGGTTGATTTCCGTTTCCATTTGAGTCGATAACTCGATCTTAGCTTTTTCAGCCGATTCCTTAACGCGCTGCAAAGAAGTCGCATCGTTCCTTAAATCAATGCCTTCTTGTTTCTTAAATTCATCAAGGATATATTCCATAATCTTTTGATCGAAGTCGTCACCTCCCAAATGAGTATCGCCGTTAGTGGATTTTACTTCAACCGTATCTTCAGCCACATCAAGAATAGAAACATCGAAAGTACCTCCGCCAAGATCGTAAACAGCGATTTGCTGGCCCTTCTTTTTTTCAAAACCATAAGCCAAAGCCGCGGCCGTCGGCTCGTTAATGATTCTTTTAACCGTCAAGCCGGCGATTTCTCCGGCATCCTTAGTCGCCTGTCTTTGAGAATCATCGAAATAAGCTGGAACGGTAATAATAGCTTCTGTTATTTTCTCGCCAGTTTTCGCCTCGGCGTCTTCTTTGAGTTTTTGAAGCACCATAGCCGAGATTTCCTGCGGGCTGTATTCCTTACCGCTCATAACGACTTTAACGCCGCCATTAGCTTGCTTAATTTCAAAAGGGAAAAGCTTTAAATCGCGCTGAACTTCTGGATCATCCCATTTTCGGCCAATAAGCCTTTTAATGGAAAATAAAGTATTGATAGGATTGGTAACTGCCTGTCTTTTCGCAGCTACACCAGCCAATCTTTCGCCGTTCTTAGCGACTGCAACAATAGACGGAGTTGTTCTCGCTCCTTCCTTGTTTTCTAATATTTTCGGCTGACCGCCCTCCATGATAGCCATGGCGCTGTTAGTCGTACCTAAATCGATGCCTAAAATTTTTGCCATATGTTTTTTATTATTTACTTCTTATTTCTTATGATTGGATATTTCCTTCAAGGAGACGGGAAATATTTCCCATCTCGAGCAGGAAATATCCTTACTTAACATCCACCTTGATCGTTTTTGGCTTAGCCTCGGGCGCTTTAGGAATCTTGATCATTAAGACTCCTTTATCGTAGCTCGCCTTAGCTTCTTCGCCGTTAACCCTAACTGGCAGCTGGACTGAACGATAGAAGCTACCTGAGCGGATTTCCTTGCGATAATAATTCTTATCTTCGACTTCCGATTTCTTTTCCATACTGCCTTCGATAGTCAAGACATTATTCTCTATACCTACATTGACTTTCGAAGGATCAATGCCGGCCAAAGGGGCCTCGACGATCACATTCTCGGCGTCCTGATAAATATCAAGAGCCGGAGTGAAGTTTTGCGACATCGGCCAATTGTCGAAGAACCTTTCAAGGTCATCGGAAGATGACGGTTCAATGAAAGGCGTCCATTTGATGATTGACATAATTTTGTCCTTTCACTATCTTTGACGCAGAGCGCCAGAGATATTATTTTTTATTTAATTTATAAACTTACTTTGCTACTTTGACTTTCGCCGGATTGATAACCCTATCCTTCAGCATATATCCCGGCGCCACTTCTTCGAATATTTCATCCTCCTTGAAGCCTTCCCGCTCTTCATGTGTTAGCGCCTCATGGACTTCAGGATTGAATTGCTCGCCGACCGTCTTAATCTCGCTTATGCCGTACTTAGCGAGAAAATCAGAAAACATCTTTTGAATGAATTCCAACCCAACAACCCAGCTTTCCTTCTTCGCCTCTTCAGGCACATGATTCATGGCTAATTTATAATTGTTATAAATCGGGATTATTTCCGCCATGAAAGCCGCATTGATGAATTCCGCCATTTCCTGATATTTTTTTTCCTCTCCTTTTTTAACATTAAGATAATCGGCTTTCGCTCTTTGCCAACCAGCCAAGTTATCTTCCGCCTCCTGCTTAGTCTTTTCTAATTCAGCTTTTAATTGTTCTAATTCATCGACTGGCTGATCTGTTAATTGTTCTTCCGACATAAATATATGATTATTTCTTTTTCATTTTTTTAATCGCTTCTTGGCTGTACCTTACTAAGCCTAAGTTCTCCCTGTAATCCATGCGATTAGGCCCAAGGATTCCCATGATACCTTTTTTTCCGTCGCCGAAATCAAACTTGCCGATAACAACCGAGGAAAGGGAGCCGAATGGGCTTTCTTCTCCCATCATAACCGAAACTTCCTCTTCAATATGGTAAAAAATGCCAGCCATGATCTTATCAAGCTCATCAATCGTCTTCGACATGGAATAAACCAGACTTTGCTCGATAAATTCCGGCTTGGAGAAAAGATTGGAAATGCCCGTATAATAAACATCCATCGCTCCAAAACCAACTAAAACCGCTTCACCGGAAAATTCAGCAATAACCTTGGCTAACGATTTAATACTATCCTGATTAAGCTCTAAGTTCGCCACCAACTCATCAATAGACTCCTTATTTTTAAGGCTAATCGCTTTTTCTTCTAAAAAATTATCAAGATAATACTTATACCCAATTGTAGTCGGAATTCTTCCGGCTGAGGTATACGGCTGATAAATAAGGCCTTCCTTTTCAAGCTCCATCATCTCATTTCTAACCGTGGCTGAACTTATATCCGGAAAGTATTTATCCACAATAAAACTGGAACCGATGGGATTAGCGGACTTAATATATTCTTCGGTAATGATTTTAAATATCTTATCTCGCCTTTCCATATATTTTAGCCTATTTAAGCTATTTTATATTTAGCACTCGAGTATTATGAGTGCTAACTAATATAAATATATACATTTTTGAAAAGTCTGTCAAGAATAATGATCCCATAAATATACCCCATATAATTAAATACCTTAATAAGACGGCCTCGGTTTCAAAAAAAATAAAAGCCTCACTTTCCTAAGAAAGTGAGGTTAATTGACAGCTCAGGCGGCGATCATCTCGTACTTCGTGCCGAGAATCATTCGACCGACGATTTGAAGCGTCAGCAGTATCGTCCGGAATTGCAGGTCCGGACAATCTGGACCAAGCAGTTTCTTGGCATTTTCCTTCTCGAGATCGTACTTGATCATGAATGTGTCCGCCAAGGACTTGCTCTTTGCTATCATATTGAGGATAGCTTTTAGGTCCTCACACAGTCTCCGATATTGCCTCACGCACGTTTCCAAGCCTCGCACGTAAACAGCGCGCAAAGTTCGGAAAAACGCCGATTGGCTTCGATCAATCGGTGTTGAATCAACTTCCACTCCGATCTTCCCCCGACTAGTGACTAAACAGTAAGTCAAAGCGTGGCTCATAATCCCCCTCCTTCTCGTAACTACCCCTAGAAAGTACAGCCGTCCGACACAGGACAAGCCGAAAAACAGCTAATACTAAATACTACGCCTTAGCCGTAAAAAGTCAAGCGACCTTCTAGGCTTGAGGCGGCATGATATTCTTATCATCGATTATATTGATATCAGGAATGACTTCTATAGAATCAAAATTATTAGGCGCATCGGCCCAGTTAAGCGTCGCTGATCGCGCTTCTCCGGACTTAAATTGATCAAAGGTAAATGAATTAGCGCCAATGATTTCTCCGCCATTATATAATAAGACTTGGAATCCGGCCTGCCAAAAGCTGAACGCCGAACGGTTAACGACCTCGATCGAGAATTGAGTTATTCCTTCAGCTAAATCCTTTTTCGATTCTTGCTTAGTGATTTCAAAACGAGATCTTAGATTCCTAATCTTTTCAAAATCTTTTATCTTTTGCCATTTGATATTGGATAGCTGGATTTGGCCGCTATCAGCGCTTGAACCGAGATATAATAAGTATTTAGTTTCTCCCGGTAGGACGAAGCCTTGGCTGATATCCGATTTATTAGCGCCAGCCATAAGATTATAATCGAAAGTCGCGAGCCAATTGCGATTGCTATTGGCGATTTGAGTTACGATATCGCTCCGCCCGCCGCTGCTTAATAATACTTTAGCGTCGGAAAGGCTGAGCTGCTTAGGCGCGCCGGCTTGGATTGTCGCTAAAAGCTGATTCTCGCCAAAGATTAGCTGTTCAAGCCCTTTTCTTTCGGAACTATAACTAAAGGCATAAAAAGCCAATTGCAAAATAATATACAGCCAAAGAAAAACCGCTAAGACAATTAAAAAAATTATCAAAGCTTTTTTTAGTTTTAATTTATTGGTTATGAACCAATAGCTGAATTTTAATTCGCTATCGCTAAGATTGCGAGATAAGTCTTCTGGCATGATTATATTATACCACAGTTTTAAGACGGCATTGACATTGTTTTAATTATATCATAGTATATAGGGGTTTCGAAGGGAGCAACAACAAAGCGAGGAGCTACGCCATGGAAACAGAACTGACTCCGGGAAATGTCTTAGGCATCTTCGAGGAAGAGAAGGTAAGCGTCGAAGAACTCCAACTGCGTCTCCACGAACTGAAACACAAAACGATCAGAGAAAAGGAGAAAATCGACCAAGACAAGGTCGATGAACTGCAATCAGACCTTTTCGTTTCCCGCTTCTCCGATTACGTGAGGGCGGGAATCATCGACTGGCTCATACTGGAAGATGGCCTCAAGGATGATGGTTGGGGTCATAAACACTATTACGCCGGCGTCTTTAAAGGCGTAATTCCGGTCTTCAAACTCCAAAGCCGACACCAAGGACCGAGTCATAACAAGAAATTCGAGACCCCTAATTGGATGAAGAAAGCTATGGAGAAGCTCAATCTTCAAGGCTGGGAATGTGAAATCAGGGCCAATGTCTTTTCCGACCCGGGAATTGGCAATGACCTGCTCGTCCACCTCTGTATCGCCGATCCGCGAGTCGCGAAAACCGAAGAAGCCATCGTTCCTTAACCTCCGATTTACTCGAACAACAAAAGCCTCATCACGAATGAGGCTTCTTTATTTTATTTTGTTCTTTCTTTTATATTCTAATACGGCTTATGATCTTTTTAAAGTTTTTTATTTTCCAAATCAGAATCACTTTTCATTAAAAGAATCATCGCTCCTAAAATACTGAAATAAAAGACCCCCCAAATAGAAGCTAACGATTCCGCTCTAAATTTAAAAATACTTAGTAAAATAACTCCGAACATACTTAAGAACATAGCAATAAACTGAAAAGTTGCTAATTTATTACTTCGCTGAGATTCAATGATGCTTCGGCTTGAACTTTGTATTCTAAGGCCCTTTAAAACTGAAGACAAAATAAAAGATATTAAAGAAAATAAATAATTATTTCTTAGTAAAATTATTCCTATCCAAACATAAAAAAACAAGTAGGTAAAAATCAATTCCAGGATTGATTTTTTTCGAAAAAATCCGCCGACATCTTTATTCCAACTAAGATAAAAAGAATGGCCGAACATGATTAAGGTGGCCGCGAACTCAGTTAAAAAGATAATGGGCAGCTGTTTTTTAATATTTAAAAAATCTACATTAAAAATTAAAAGAATGAAAATAATAGCCATTATGGAATAATAAATCGCTTCAGTTTTTTTCATATTTATTAAATTAGTAATGACAATTAAAATCTATAACTTAAACGATTCCAGGAAAGCCTTAAAACTATCTAAGTAATTTATCTTGAATAGCTTCCTTCAAGCCTCGTGAGAAATTACACCCTACAATCCGGCAATATTTCGAGCATTTTTTTATTTTCCGACGCTCGACGACAGCATTTTTAAGGATGGCCTTTAAATCCTGACTAATTATATTTCCAATCTTCTCCCCCTTAAAACAAAGAGTCAAATCGCCATTGGGATATATTACTAAATTCCTTTGGCCTGCAAAACAACGATACTTTAAGATATTTTCAGGATTGAGATAATATTGCCTGATAGCCTCTATATTTATTTGAGAATTCTTAATATTTTTACCATTAGCGAAAACCCAATCGAAGAATTTAAGAACCTCATCCCCGCTTGGCCAAGGGCTGGAAATCAACTGACTGCCTTGCTTATTTTTTGATTCCAATGACTCTACCTTTTCATCTAAGGGCTGCAATATTATCGAAACACTTGGAAGTGTTTGCAAATAGCTTATTAACGCCGGCGCCTCATTTATATTTTGAGAAGTTATAAGTAATCCAACTTCTAATAATATTTTCTTCTTGCTTATAAGTTCAATAGCCCGCTTAGCATGTTCATAGGCCAGTTCATGCCCGCGTAAATTATTATGAATTTCCGCTTCAAGACTATAAAAAGATATTTTTATAACGTCTAGGCCGGCCAACTCTAATTCGTCCAGTATCTCCTCATCGATTAATAATCCATTGGAATTAAGCGCCACCTTGTGGAAATACTTTTTTAATTCCTTAATAAGAAAAATAACAAGATCTTTTCTAATTAGCGGCTCCTCGCCGTTTATCTCAATAAAAGTATCTGGCGAGAGAGTCTTTGATAATTTATCAACTATTCTCTTCCATTCATCTTCATTCAATTCTTCAACTAACGGATTCTGCCAAATAGAACATGATTGGCAACGGAAATTGCATTGCATAGTAATAATAAGGCTCACGAATTCAGGCGGAACTAAATAAGAGCCAGTCTGATAGCTCAATTCCTTTAATATTTTATTGCCTATCTTGTTCATAATAAATCGTCGAATCGGTTTATTTTAATTTATCACGTAGATCTTCAAATTCTTCATAATTCTGAGTCAACTCCTCCCCCTTTCTAATATCCCTACTTGCAATCAAATCATTGCCACTAAGAGTTATATTACTGCTTAAAGAGTGATTACAGAACCTAATATCATCAAACGACAGGTGCCACTTATTAATTCTCTTATCAAAGTACCCATAATGCTTTATGGTCATCTTCTCATCTGAAGATAATAATGATAATTCCTTATCAGATATAACTAGATCTAATTTTAAATTTTCAGTATATATCTTTTGTCCTTCAATTATTTCCTCATCAGCAAATAAGCCTATTCCATCTAATGAGCTCTTCTTTATTGAAACTTTTTTATGAAACATACTAAAGTGTATTAAAAACGACTAATATCGATTTCATCATCTCTCCCCTCCAAACCCAAATCCCAAACATCTCTCTCCTTCTTCCATATTTTTACTAAACCTCTTTAATTAATATTCAACCCCCTAATCGCTTCTTCATAAAAAGGCTTGGCGATTTCTTTCGCCTCTTCGGAAGTAATCCGCTCAAACATCCAATCGAATTTTTCTTTTACTTTTTCCTTGCCCAGCTCCGAAGAAACTTTTTTAAGAAATAATGGGACATTATTTTCGAAAAAGCTTAGGCTATCCGCATCTTTCAATAGGTTCTGATCGTCATTACCGCCTTCTTCATGGCGTGAAACCAGCATTATAACCCTTTCAATAAAATCTTCGCCCGCGCCGGTACTCCTTAAAAACTTGGCGATAATTTCAGCTCCTCGCTCTTCATGAGCTCGCAAAAAATCCAAATCGGCTAATCCGGCCGCTTTTCTTTTCTCTAAGACATCATCTTTTCGAAAGGCTCTTTCAATATCATGAGAAACAGCCGCTACTAATAAAGCTTCATCCGCCTCCGACGACAAGACTTTTAGCCAATAGACTGTTCTAATAAAATGATCGAGCTGCGAAGATGCTCCAATACTATTAAAAGAATCAAAAACAAATTTCTCAGCTTGATTGTAAATTTCTGAATTCATTAAATTTCTTCTTATTATTTAAATAAGATACTTATTACCAAAGATTCTTTTCAGGATACCCAAATCGTATTCCACATTCACCTTTTAAATTATAATCCTTAAGAAAATCTTGATAAATCTTAAAATCCTCTTGCGCTTCTGTTTTAAATTTTTGCGCTTCTTCAATGCTACTCCCTGGTTTTTCTGTATATATATTTAGTCCATCTCTTTCAGAACCTCTAATTCTCACAAGATCAACTTGTTTAAATGTTTCTCTTGAGCCTCTTCTACGAAATTCAATTTCCGTTACCAATGAAACTCCTTTATAAAATTCTGAACCAAAAAGATAACAATCAATAAAACTTTTTATAATTTCTTTTGATTTGTTTGTATTGTTACTTAGATCAATTAAAAAAGAATATTTTAACTCATCTAAAATTAGATCATTAGAAAATTCATTTATTTTTTTAAATTCACTATTAATAGGCAATGCCCATGATACTGCTTTTATTTCAATATCATCACTAGATAGAATTTCGAATCTTTTTTTGTCTGATTGATATTTGTAATGTATTAACGGATCAAGTCTTTTTTCTGTTTCTTGCTTTGTTATACTAAGACTTTTATCGGTTGCCACTAAACTAAAAATTGAAATAATTAATGTAGCGATAATAACTATTTGAGAAAAATATCTTTTTACAAAATTCCAAAAAAAATACAGTAAACTTTTTAAAAATTTTATTAAACAATAAATTTGTTTAATTTTATTAATCCACTTCATTAAATTTAAAGACAGAATTAAATTTTATTAAATTTGATCAAAACTAAATACATACCAATTAAAGTTTGTGTGTATGCGATGCTTATGAAGTAAACAGGAAAGAGGCTTTTGTACAACTTATCTCTATACCACAAAAAAACTCATTTCACATTCCGTAAGAACAAAAAATCCATTACCAACGCCACCTGAATTATACGCCTTTAGCCTAATTTATGCAAAAATAAACCTCTTGACCAAATCCCCTTTTCCAGTCTCAAATTCCTTGCCCCGAACCCTGAAATATGCTAAAATAAGAGGGTAAAATATGGCCAAAAATAACCTAATCTTCCCCCGCGACGAGGGAGCCCATAAAGAAATAATCGAATGGTGGTACCTTAACGGCCACCTCGAAAGCGAGAGCAGGAAATTCGGTTTCGCTCTGGCCTTTTTTAAAGTTCATTTTAAAGAAATCGGTATCGTCCTTAATCCGATAACTCCGGAAATCGGTTATGTAACCCATTTAGGGATTACCGACCTGAAAGAAAAGAAATTCTACTCCGGCGGCGATATCTTCCTAAAATTGCCAATTTTCCAAGGATTAAATCAAAAAAAGCTTAATATCCGCTACGGCCCTAATTACCTTAAAAAAGAAGATGCCGTCTATAAGACGCAAATGGTAACCGCCAGGCCGAAAAAAGGCTTGATCGCCGTAAACTTGGAATTCGCTTCCAGCCAAAAACCGATGATTCATGGCGAGAATGGCATAATTAATATGGCCAATCTTGGAAAATCATACTATTATTCAGAAACCGACATGCCGGCCAAAGGCCATCTTCGCATCAACAGTAAGAAGTATCAGGTTACGGGCAAGGTTTGGCTTGATCATCAATGGGGACCTTTTTATGTCAATCGCGAAACCGGCTGGAATTGGTTCTCTATTTACCTAAGCGATGGAACCGAGGTTATGGCTTTCAACTTCTATAACGAAAAGGATAAAAAAATAACGCCAAGCGTTACGATTCGACGCCCGAACGGCAAACTAGAAGTTATAAACGATCCGAAAAAAATAAGCTTCGAACCGAAAGATCATTGGACTTCTAAGAAAACAGGCGCTAGATACCCCATAAGCTGGAAAATAAGAATAGGCGGAGAAAAACCGATAAATATAGAAGTAAAAGCTAAGATCCCCGAACAGCAAGTAGTCATCCAATCAGGAGAATACTGGGAAGGCGCTTGCGCCGTTAGAGGGCTAAGCAATAAGAAAACGGTTACCGGTAACGCTTACATGGAATTAACCGGCTACGACCGGCTAACGAGGATTAAAAAAATAATCGAGCAATCAGAAAAGTTAAAATAATATATGGCAGACAAAAAACCTAAAAGCAAAAGTGCCGCTTACGGCGCCGAGCAAATTCAAGTCTTGGAGGGATTAGATCCGGTTAGAAAAAGACCGGGCATGTACATCGGCAATACCGCGGAAGCTGGTTTGCATCATTTAATTTGGGAAGTCGTCGATAACTCGATCGATGAAGCGATGGCTGGCCATTGCGATACCATAAAAATCAAGCTCTTGCCTGATTCTATGATTTCCTGCGAAGATAACGGCCGAGGCATCCCGGTCGATAAGCATAAATCAGGTGGTCTTTCCGCCTTGGAAATCGTTTTAACTAAACTCCATGCCGGCGGAAAATTCGGCGATGGCGGTTATAAAGTCTCGGGCGGGCTTCATGGCGTCGGTGTTTCCGTCGTTAACGCTCTCTCGACTTATACCAAAGCGGAAGTTAAGCGAGACGGCAAGCTTTGGATGCAAGAATATAAGATCGGCAAACCGCAAAAACCGGTTAAAGCTGTCGGACCAGCCAAGGGTACCGG
The DNA here is from genome assembly GCA_964512625.1 of uncultured Gammaproteobacteria bacterium. Taxonomy (GTDB): domain Bacteria; phylum Patescibacteriota; class Patescibacteriia; order 2-01-FULL-39-33; family 2-01-FULL-39-33; genus CAZEKG01. The sequence goes on from CAZEKG010000001.1 coordinate 111,745, forward strand.
AACAAAAATAACTTTCCAACCAGATAATACCATTTTCAGTACGACCGAATACAACCTGAAAACTATTATCGATCATCTCCGCCAGCAAGCTTACCTGACTAAGGGTATTAAAATCATCATCTGCGACGAAAGAGAAGAAGACAAGCACAAGCATCTTTGCTACGCTTTCTATTTCGAAGGTGGCATAAAATCTTACGTCAAGCATATCAATCATCGAACTGAGCCGAAACATGAGAATATTTTCTATATTGAAAAAGAAATCGAAGGCGTAAATGTCGAAGTCGCGCTCCAATATACGGCCGAATACAACGAAACTATTCTCGCCTTCGCCAATAACATTTATAACCCGGAGGGCGGCATGCATGTCGTCGGCTTCAGGACTGCCTTAACACGAACCCTTAACAATTACGCTCGAAAAAAGAATTTCTTGAAAGAGAAGGACGCTAACCTAACCGCCGAAGATGTCCGCGAAGGCTTGACCGCTATTATTTCCATTAAGCTTCCAGAGCCTCAATTCGAAGGCCAAACTAAAGCCAAGCTCGGCAATATCGAAGCCCGTTCAGCTGTCGATAAAGTTATTAGTGATTACTTACAAATCTATTTAGAAGAAAATCCGAAAGACGCCGACGGCATTTTAAGCAAATGCATTTTAGCCGCTAAGGCAAGAGTCGCCGCTCGAAGCGCCCGAGAAGCAGTTTTAAGAAAAGGCGCCCTAGACGGCTTCTCCCTTCCGGGTAAGTTAGCTGATTGCTCTTCTAAAGATCCGAGCATCTCGGAAATATTCATCGTTGAGGGAGACTCGGCCGGCGGTAGCGCTAAGCAAGGCCGTAACCGGGAATTCCAAGCCATCCTGCCGCTTCGAGGAAAAATCCTTAACGTAGAAAGAGCCAGACTTGATAAAATGTTAGCTAATAACGAAGTTAAATCTTTAGTTATCGCGATCGGAACCAATATCGGCGAACAATTCGACATCAAGGAATTAAGATACGATAAGATTGTCATTATGACTGATGCCGACGTTGACGGCTCCCACATTAGGACTCTTCTCTTAACTTTATTCTATCGCCACTTCCCTGACCTGATCCATGAAGGCCATGTGTATGTCGCCCAGCCGCCGCTATACCGCGTCCAGGTCGGCAAGGAAGTTAAATGGATCTATAGCGACAAAGAACTTGATGAATATAAAGTCGAGCTGAAAGCTAGAAAAGCCGATAAGTTAGAAATCGCTAAGAACGCTAAAGCTGAAAAAGCAGCGGAAGAAGAAAATGAAAACGAAGAGAATAAGGAAGAAGACGAAGGTATGGAAACGAAAGTTGAGGAATTCGGCGGATTAAAAGTCAATATCCAGCGCTACAAAGGTCTTGGTGAAATGAATCCAGATCAGCTTTGGGAAACTACCATGGATCCGAAGCGAAGAAAAATGAAAAAGATTACTGTTGAAGATGCCGAGTTGGCTGATGAAGTCTTCGATATCCTAATGGGTAGCGATGTCGCTCCTCGAAAACGCTTTATTCAAACTCACGCTAAGAATGTTAAGAACTTAGATATCTAAAATGATCAAAACCCCGTAACCGGGAATAACGACTAAAAAACTCCGCCGAATAAGCGGAGTTTTTTTATTCTCACTTTTTACTTTAAGGATTGCGCCGATAACTGAGAATAAAGAATTCCATCAGGATCAAAGCGATTATAAGAAGAAGGATATTCCACCAAGTCAAAAAGTGCTTACTTTGGAGAAAAAGGATGCCGACAATAAGCAAGGAAAAAGAAACAGACTGCCGAAAAGAAGTTCCGACCATCTTATACTCAAGGACCATCTTGCTAAAAGCTTTTCTCCAAGCGAAAGTTAAAAGGAATAAGCTCCCCCAGCACGCGAAAAAAAGACTGGTGTAAAAAAGAATAAGACCGAAAGCGCCACTAGAAGACGGATCGATTTGAAATAAAACCATAACCCACATCAGCCAAAAAATTACCGTGGCCGAGATTACGAAAATTAACAGTTGCTTTAAAGTCATAAACTTATTATTACTTACACGATTATTATATCATAAATTTCTAGCTAAAAAAATCCCGCCACATGGGCGGGATTCAGAGAAGGGTAAGCTGATATATCCAAAAAATGCTAAAGTGAATGATCCTAAAAGATTTTAGGCAAGCATTTTTGTAATATGCCAACATATAAATCCTTCCCTCTTGCCATATTATATCACTCTTGTTTTATTTACTACAATATTTTTTTAAAAAAATAAGTGGATAACTTTTTTTATTATTTTTATTTTATAAAAAAATAATACCGCCTCCTAAGAGACGGCGTTATTTTTTATATCAAATGAATATTTTTCCAAGCTGATACGAATTAGACTTGAGGAAGAGTTTATAGGCCCTAAATAAGTTGTGACCTAACTTTCCTTAGCCTTGCCTCCCTTGAGGGGAAGCTGACAAGCATGCGCCTCCTTCGCATCAGCATGAAAAAATAAGTTGTAACTTTTTTATATGGCCTTGTTGTTTTTTCCTAAGAATGATACTGATAAGGTTTAAGATATGGATTAATAGCCGAATAAATTATTTCTGGGCCAACCCGCTCTCAACTTTATTCCCCGTATGGTGGACAAGCATACACCTTACCAGGATCATTCTTAGGAAAAACATTTTAAGGACCTTTGCTTCGAGCGATAACATGGATAACCATGTTACCGCTCAGCAAAGAGCCTCAAACAGCTCTTTGTAATACAGATCGTTGCCGACCTGCGATATCAAGCTTTTTAGCTTAACAGTTGATTATAGCACATATCTAATTATTTGTCAATAGTAAAGATGTGATATTAGCTAAATTTAATTATTTTTATCACATAAATTAAGCCCGATTTTTCTTTTAAATCTTTTAATTCAGCTTTTTAAGTTAATTAGTTATCCACAACTAAAAAACCGCTCCTTGGAGCGGCAATTAAGCGAAAAAGTTTATTTAATTAAGTTATATAGTCCATACCGACAACACTTATTTCTCCTAATTCGGTATTAAGAATGTTAATTAAGGTATTTTCTGAAACTTTCAAATGCGGCACTAATGAATCTTCTAAACAAGCGACTCGAAGAATCCCCTCTTTAAAATCAACTGGATGGATAGCGCTAGCGATTTCCTGAGCGAAAAAAACTTCCTTAACCTCGGAAAAGACGCTTAAGATTTTACTGCTCTCCAGCTTCTTATCCATTTTGTGCCGGCTGACGGAATCACCCAATAAGCTTTGTACGGAAGTTAAAGACATAAAACTTTAGTATCTTAAGTTTATCTTGATTTAATTATACCACGCTTCTAATCGCGGTATTCGCAAATAGAATTATAATCGCAATAACGGCACATCTCCCCCGGAGCCGGAGGAAACTCCCCGCGTCTTATCGCCTCGATAGTATCGATTGATTTTTGTTTGACCTTAGTCAATTCTTTTTCCGTTCCTAAGAAGGCTAACTCATAACCGCCCTCGATATAATAAAAAGCTAATTCAAAAACTGCTTCCTTCATTACTTCTTCGGCCGCAATCTGATAAAGGAATAGCTGTTCCTTATCCTCGAAGCTCAGCTTATCTTTCGGTCGCCCCGTTTTATAATCAACTATTTTAATCTTCTCCCCGACCCGGTCGATTCGATCGATCCGGCCTTTGATCGAATACTGCTCGCCAAGCTTTAAATTGAAGTCATACTCCATTAAATGAACCTTGGGCTTTTCCGTTTTTAATTTTTCATAAAAAGGAACTAACAACTCCAAGCCTTTATTGAAATATTTTTCATAATTAACGCGATCGCCGAACCAATCATCAATAAAGAGTTTCTCATATATCTCTTTCAACTCTTCAAGCCCGGGGGCTTCTTCGCCGTTTTTTTCCTTATGGATCATCAGCTGAATATATTGCTGAAAAACATTATGCATCGTCTTACCAAAAGAGAATTGCGCCTTGCCGGAAGCGGAAATCTTAAGAATATGAGCAAAGCGGTATTGGTAAGGACAAGTTTCGAAAGCCTTGAGCTGAGTAAAGGAAAATTTACTCGGAAGATAGGCGGAAAGATTTTCTTTGACCGGCTTATCAACCGGCTTAACTATCGGTTCAGCGACGTTACTAGCTTTTTCAAGTGGCAAGCCTAACCCACTTAACTCCGTTAAGAATCTGGACAGCTTCTTTCTCCGCGCTCCGCCGTAGTCTTCCGCCGAAGTAAGATAAAGCCCTCTCTTAGCTCGTGTCATGGCGACATAGAATAAACGGCGCTCTTCCTGGAGATGGATATCGCCCTCGGGCACAATTTCCTTAATCAAGGAAGTCGGCAACTGGATCGGATCGGACTTAGAGATTGAAGGGAATCTCTTATCAACCATATTGACCACAAAAACATATTTAAATTCCAAGCCCTTGGCCGAATGAATGGTCATAATCTTAACCATATCAGGACCGTCATCCTCATTGATACTTAAAGAGCCTTCCTCGCCGGCTTGAAGCTCAAGATCGATAAGCTCAGCGAAGTCCTTTAAGTAATTGCTCGATTTATCCTTCTCCCATTTTTGGATTTTTTTCAACAGTTGATTAAGATAGCTGATGCTTTTACGATTACCGACAGTTTCCGTCCGCGATAATATCTCTAAGTAGCCTGATTTTATCATGAAGTCATAAGCGATCTCCGTTACTTTATTATTTTCCTTTACCATCTCGCTATGACGAGCGATCATCGCTAAGATTTTTTCGCTTATAGCCTTAGCATCGTTAGACATGCCTTCTATTTCATCTAGCTTAGCGAGAGCTTCGTAAAGCGACCAGCCTTTTCGTTTCGAGAAAGAGCCAAGATTAACAAGATCGCCGGCGGAAAAACGCCAAAAAGGAAAATTTAAAACTCGATACAAGGCCGGACTTTCATGGTAATTATCCAAGAGCTTCAAGTAAGCGAGGAGATCAAGAACGATCGGCTTCGAATAGAGGCCTCGATTAGCCAAGAATTGATAAGGGATCTTCGCCGACTCGCAAGCATAAATAAAATCATTGGCCGCCGCGTTGGAGCGGACAAGAATAGCAAAATCAGACCAAGCCGTCTCTTCGCTAAGATTATAAAGGCTAATAATCTTCTCCATTGTCATATTAACCTCATCTTCCAGCGATCCGCCATGAAGATGCAATATTTCGCCCGGCTCTTCGACTTGGGAAATTAATTTCTTAGTCAGCTTTGAACCGTTGTCTTTAGCTAGCTGGACTTCGAGACGATAAGGATCGTTCTGTTTTATGAAATCATAAGAAAGATCAAGGATGTTTTGCGCGCTGCGATAATTATGAATCAAGAAAATCTCCTTGGCTTCCGGATAAAACTTCTTGAATTGCATAATATTGGAAATGGAAGCGCCTCGGAATTTATAAATAGCCTGATCGTCATCGCCAACTACGACAATATTGCGATTAAGATCGGAAAGCATCTTTACCAATTCGAATTGAGCGTAATTAGTATCTTGGAATTCATCAACCATGATGAATTTGAATTGCTTTTGATATTTAATTAAAACTGATTTTCGCTCCCGAAAAAGCTTAAGCAAATAATTAATAAGATCCCCGAAATCAAGAACCTCATTTTCTAATAAAAGCGCCTGGTAAGTTAAATAAGCGCGCGCTATCTCGCCTTGTTTCTTCATCTCTTCAGCTATAACCTCGCTTAGATCGCTTTCTTTTATACCGTCGTAATCAGAACCGAATAATCGACTAGCTAATTCCTTCTTATCCGTTACCGCTTTAAGCGACTCATAGTACTCTAAATAATCCTGAGCGGAAATACCCTCATCTTTAGCGCGCGAAAATAATTTTATCAAGGCGTGAATAAATTTCGTCGGTGTACCTAACGGCTTATAATAATCAAGCTCAAAACGATTAAGATTTTTCCTGATTAATAACCATTGCTCCGTCGTACTAAGCAGCTTAAAATCATTAGACAAGCCGATCTCAAGAGCGTTATCCTTAAGGATTCGCTCAGCGAAAGAATGGAAAGTCGAAACATATAAATCAACATAGCCCATAGGCAACAAGCGGTCCAAACGCTCCTCCATTTCATTAGCCGATTTATCGGTAAAGGTTAAAGCCAATATTTCTTCGGGCGCGCATTTGCCGGAATTAATTAAATAGGAAATCCGCTCGGTAATGACTGTCGTCTTTCCGGTTCCGGCGCCGGCAACAATAAGCAACGGCCCTCCTTCGTGGACGACCGCCATAGCCTGTTCCTGATTAAGTTTTTCAGAAATCTTATACATAATTTAAAACATCGACATTACCTCGCCGAGAGCGTCTTGGGGTTTTTCTATCTTTATTTCCGGCAGGGGTTCGCTTTTTGACTGAGCCGGACTAACTGAAATAGCTGAGCTGTTTGGTATGGTTCCATAATCGCTACTAGTTTCGAAAGACTTTAATTTATCGCTCACAACTCCTTTAATTACGGGAGAGAAGCCTAAGAGCTCTTTAATCACTTCCTGGACTACCTTAGTGCCGTTAATCGATTCCAAACGTTCTTTATAAAAAGCGCTACTAACAGCGATTTCTAATTGATTGCCCTTACAGCCGACTAGCTCGCTGACTTTTAACATTGATGACAAGCTATAATTCTTCTCAGCTAAAGCGCTGACGATCCTGCCCCAATTTTCCTTAACGACCTGAAAATTAACTTCGCACGGTTCAACAGCGCTCTTAACCGTTTCTACTTCCGTTTCAGCCGGCTGATCAACGATCTCCGGCGCCATTTCCGTTTTAACTATTGTTTCGCTTTTTACCTCCGGCTTCATCTCGCTGATTACTTCTGGCTCTTTAACTAGTTGAGCCTTGATAATTTCTTTTACTTTTGTTGGCGTAATATTTCCTGAGGTTAAAGGATCATTTTTCTTGCAAACGATATCTTCGCATAGCTCAATAGCGGCCAGCTCGAAAGGGAATTGCGGGATAAAAGCCGTCTTTAAATCTTTTTGTTTTTCTAAAAATAATTCAATCATGGAAACGAGCTCAGAAAAATTCATTTTCTCTCCCAGTCTTCCTAAGGCTTTAGCTTTTTCCTCATCAAGCTCCAAGCCGAAATCAATCAGTTTCTCGCTACTCTTACTAAGCATGACTGTCCTTAAAAATTCTAATAACTCGTCCATAAAGACGATTAAATCATAGCCGTCATCAACTAAGCTATTTATTAACTCAATCGCGGCGGCGGCGTTCTTTTCAATTAAAAAATCGACAAATTCAATTACTCGTCCCCAATCGGAGCGCGGCAGGACAATTTCCGCCTGTTCCATATCAATCTTATCTCCCAAAGTCAGGATCTTGCCTAATAAACTCTCAGCGTCACGAGCGCAGCCCTCGGCATGAATAGCCACATTCCTTAAAACTTCTTCCTCAACTTCTTTCTTTTCTTCCTTGACGATATACGCCAATCGATTAACCATTTCCGCGGTTTGGATTTTCTTTAAATCAAATCGCTGACAGCGAGAAATGATCGTTTGAGGTAGTTTATGAATTTCCGTCGTACAAAGGATAAAAATCGCATGAGCGGGCGGTTCTTCCAAAGTTTTTAAAAGCGCATTAAAAGCCGAAGTCGAAAGCATATGGACTTCATCGATGATAAAAACTTTGTACTTACTATTGACGGGCGTAAAGCGGGCATTCTCAATAATATTTTCCCTGACATTATCAACGCCGGTATGGGAAGCAGCATCGATCTCGATTACATCCATCGATTTATTAGCGACAATATCCAAGCAAGATTGGCAAACATTGCAAGGCTCGGATGATCCGGCCTTACGATTAAGGCAATTAACTGATTTAGCGAACAATCTTGCCAAGGTTGTTTTTCCCAAGCCCCTGGGACCGCAAAAAAGATAAGCATGGCCGATTTCGTTCTTTTCTAGCTCATGCTGGATAGTTATTTTTATGTGATTTTGGCCGATTACTTGGCTAAAGCTCTGGGGTCGGTACTTGCGATATAGGGTTGACATGATGTTTTTTATGAATATTTTAACACCTTAATTATAGCCTAACGGAAGCGTATGAGCAAGGCGGAAAAAGTCCCTTAAAACGGCTGTTTTCTTCCATTTTTTCCAATTAAAAAACCGCCTGTTTAGGCGGCAATCGAGAGCGTAGCCGTATCATTTCTGCAAAAGCTCTTAATGTAATCAAGAGCTCTGCCGAAATTGGTATTAGGAATGGCCAGGAAAACGGTTTCGCCGATCTTGCAAGCAATTAGCTCATGCCTTCCCTTACCTAAAATCCGGCAACTGGGCTTAGAGTTGACCGGAGATGAGAGATCATACATCTTAATCTCCAATCCTCCAGTTATCTCAAGAGTAAATCGTTCGGGCTTAACCTTTTCGAGTTTTTTGCTCACAACCCCATTCCTCCTTGTTATCAACTCGTCACAAAGTGCGAAACCAGTCTCATGAGACAACTGATTTCCTCTAAGTTTATACTAAAATAACCTTCCAGTCAAGCTTAAGATTATAATCCGGAGAGTGGCGACTTAGCCCCCAATTGACCAATTCTTGATCTTTCAACAATTTCCCTAACGACCATATTCCGATCACGGCCATACTTAAGCCTCGACAATTCTTTAATCGCCGGAACAATCGCGAAATTTGCTGGAAAATGCTCTTTATAATTAAAAATATGCATATTAAAAGCGTCCGAAGCCGTATTATCAATAAGCAAACGAAGATAAACATTAAATTTCTCCGTATTCATAACATCATATTCACTAACCTTCGGGCCTAATTGCTTGGCGATAGTTTCCGCGTCATCGACGCCGATACGATAAGAAGCGACTGTTCCTACATTACCGAAAATCGCATCCCTGACTTTCGAATCGCCGTTTTGAACCAGCTGAGAGATATATTGATGGCCCATAATAAGATTAAGCCGGTATTTTCTCGCCTCGGCAAGAATAATAGAAATACTATCGGTAATAAAATTTTGAAACTCATCAATATATAAATAAAAATCCTTCCGCTGATCTTCCGGCATATCAGCGCGAGCCAAAGCTGCCATTTGCAATTTAGAAACAGCAATCAAGCCAAGTAAACTACTATTAGTTTCGCCGATCTTGCCTTTAGATAAATTCATAAGTAAGATCTTGCCTTCGTCCATGACTTGGCGGAAATTAATTCCCGACTTAGGCTGTCCGATGATATTCCTCATTAATTCATTTTCTACAAACCGGCCGGTTTTAGAAATGACATAAGAAAGCATATCAGCACCGGTCGAGCCTTTTTGTGAAGCGGTATATTCCCGCTCCCAAAAGTCCTTAACTAAAATATCTTTAACATGCTCCAATTTCTTTTTGCGATAAGTATCATCAGTAAAAATCCTAGCCAACTCAACCAATGTTCCTGGATCTTCTTGATCGGCCATAAGCGCTAAGAGGGCGTTTCTCATATAATGCTCGAACATCGGGCCAGCCATCGCCGGATCCGGCAATAACTTATAAAAAATATTGATCATTTCCTGAGCCGCCATATCCATTTCATACGAACTACTAGCTTCCAGCATATTCAAGCCGATTGGCCGCTCCATATCAGAGGGATCAAAAAGAATAACATCATCGGCTCTTTCCTTTGGAATATAAGGCAAAATATCTTCAATAAGCGAACCGTGAGGATCGACAATACAAACGCCCTTGCCATTATTAATATCCTGTATCGCTTGATAAGCCATGAAATAACTCTTACCAGTACCGGTCATACCGATAATATACATATGCCTTTGGCGATCAGCATCCTTAATTCTAACTAAGGTTTGTTTACCGCGATATTGGCTCTCGCCAAGAATTACACCAGTCTCAGGCAAGTTTACCGGCGGCGATAACTTCCTCGCCTGCAACCAACGAATATTAGGGATTTCCGTATTAGCTAAAGGTAAATGCCAAAGCGAAGTCAATTCAGCAGTCGTCAAAACAAACTTAGATTGTTCATCGAAATTTCTATAAATAAAATCCTTGATTAACTTATTAGCGGCGCCCTTTATGGTCGCTTTAAATGAATTAGCATATTGATAATGGGAAAATTGCGAAAAAGCGCCGACTGCCTGACGTAAAACTCCCTTCGCTGATTGTTCATTTTCAGCAAAAGCGATAATCCTAATATTAGTATCTAAGCCAGCCTTGGAAGCTTTCTTTTCGATCATTTCTACCATTTTCGTTTCCATCGGCGACAAGCGGTAATCAACGACCGGCTTATCTTCTTTCTTACCTGAAGTAATCCAATCTGACGGCTTGCCTAAAAACGAGGAAGCGCCGCCGCCGTTAGTCGCGGAAATCGCTTCTTTTAAATTCTTACCTTGCTGCATCTTAGAGGCGACTTTAACACCATAATTCCTCCAAGAAGGTCGCGCCGAACGCATGACATATTGGATAGCTAAAGTCTGGCCAGGAGCCAGCTTGGTCATAGTACTGATAATGCCTGTTATAGGATCAACTTCCATATCTTCATAAGTCAGGATGGGAAACATCTGATTCTTGCCTAAACGTAAAACAGCACCCGCCACATAGCCGGCTTGATTGAAAATATTATAATCAGTTACTTCTTCGATTTGACAATGAGGATATAGAGAAAGTAATTGGTAATGGACATAATCGACTAAATAAGCCGGAATAGCCATATAAAAAGTAATCAGCCGATCAGCGCCAACAACTATTTCAAAAGACCAATGATCACGCCGACCGAAAAACCAAGCCTTAAAACCTTTAGGTGCCTTTAAGCCTCCCAGGCTAGCATAAAAGCTTTCAACTCCGGAAAGCATCTCTTTAACAGCTTTCTTTTCTTCCTCTTTATCGTTCATTCTCGGGACAGTCAACATAAAAAGCTTATTCTCGAAAGAGGCAGTAACCACTGATTGAGACCTATACAGCCAGCGAAGAATAAATAGAACCGCCGTCCCAAGGATTAGGAAAATCGCCAAAAGAAAAAATCCCAGCAAGACTTGCTCGTTAAGGCCGACAATTAAATTATTTACTTGTTGACTTGCGTCCTCCATTTAACTAGACAATTTTTTATCTTCTCCCATTTCCGAAAGGATTTTTTCCGCTTTAATCTTCGCTTCTTTCTCTAAAAAGAAACGATTAACCCCCGGAATTATTTTAAGCCAGCTAATTATCAAAGCGATTATCTTTTTTATCTTAATTTTAGGCAAAGAAATGATTTTCATTATTTCTATAGCAGTTTCCTCGCCCTTGATCCTAAATTCATGCTGATCAATTGGATTCATTCTTTGATAAGCTTCGCCCAAGCCTTCCTCGAGAATACTTTCTATCTTTTTATAATCAATACCATCAGCGCGAGAGGCGTAATGATTCGTAACAGGAGGCGCATTCTCGGCTATCGGCGTTTTTTCACTCCTTTCGCTTAAGGATCTTTCCACCTGATACTCGCTACTAGATCCTTCTGAAAAATTATCCCGCTCGACATTAAAATTTCCGAAGCTAGTTTCCGGACTTATCTTCGGTTCGAATTGCCGTCCTTTTAAATCTTCAGCCATAAGCGACTTTAATAAAATTCCAATTAATTATCAACAGCTTGATGAAATAATTATAACACATTTTGCCATTTTTGTGATATAATTTAAATATCATAAAAATCAAACATGAATAAAAACATTCAATCCATAAAATCAAGTTCCGGGTTATTAACTTGGATCAATGTCGTTAACGCCCAAAAAAGGGAAATCGACTACTTACGCCGGAAATTCAAGTTCAATGAATTGGATCTTGAGGATTCTTACGCTAAGAATTACGCCCAAAGACCGAAACTTAGTATTCGCAATGATTATTGCTTCTTAGTGCTTCAATTCCCGCTCTATAACCGAAAAACAAGAAATATCGAATCGGAAGAGATTGATTTTTTTATCGGCAAGGACTATGTAATTACCATTCATAAAAACAGCTTGACGCCAATAATAGAACTCTACAATCTTTGCGCCAACGATCAATTTTATCGCGATCAATACTTACACAGCGGCAATGAAATGCTTTTATATGAAATCGTTTCTAAACTCCAGGAATACTGCTTCCCAATCATGGATCATATCAGTATCGACATAAAAAATATTGAACAGAATATCTTTACTGGACTGGAAAGAAGGATGGTAACGGAAATATTACTGATCAAAAGGAATATTCTCAACTTCCGAAAAATCATGGAAGCCCATAAAAATGTCATTCAAAAAATGGTAAGGATGACGACACCTTATTTTATTGGCGAAAGTGCCAGGATATACTATAACGATGCTATTGAAAATACTAAGAATATTTGGGAAACCTTAAACAGCCAAAAGGAAATGATTGAGGCACTTGAAGATACTAATACCTCCCTAGTTTCCTTTAAACTTAATGATATTATGCGCATTCTGACTATTTTCTCGGTTTTAGTCCTACCACTAACTTTAGTTTCCGGAGTTTTCGGAATGAATACTGTCGATGGCATGCCTTTTATGAATAACCCCCGGGGCTTTTGGTTTATCATTGTCATTATGTTATCGATTATGCTACTAATGATCTCTTACTTTAAGCGGAAAAAGTGGCTCTAAGGCTATTTTCTATTTTGATAAATTAAAAAGGAGCTTGTTAGCTCCTTGTTTTTTTTCAAGCCTCATTCTCGACTCGGCTTGACTTAGGGAAAAGCCGCGAAAAAAAGTCTTTGATTGTTCTCTGTTCTACGCGGATGCAAGCTCTGCCTACGGCGGTTTCAACCTGATTAACAGGATTAACCTTAGCGGCTCGGATCATCGCCAATTCCTGATTCAGTCGCTCCATCTCATAATGGATGCGGCGTTCCTTGACCGCCAAAGAGAGATCTTCGCCGATAAAGACATCCATGCCCTTAATATAGATAACCGCCTGATCAATGACCTCCGGCGCCCAATGCTTATGCATGGTGTCAGCAATAGAATGGAAAACATTGACCACTCCGTAACCCTTGGGGATTTCGAGATAGATCAGGCAAAGCCAGGCGACAATCAGGTCGCAAACTGCCGCCGTATTGCCGCTACGCATGATTTCTTCCGGGATCTTGGCTTCGATAAGCGTAAAGCTGACACCCAACTTTTCCGAGTATCCTTTAACTAACGGAGGAACCGAACGACAACGGCTGATATTCCTCAATCCCACGCTTAGCCTACCATCCAAGCTCCGAGCTATAGACCGCTTCCTAAAAGGCAGCCAAACTAAGAGCCAAAGCAAGCTTAGCTCAAGAAGACCGCTGATTACCGTAACCAGCAAGAGAATCATTCCGAGCGAAGATGGAGAAACCTCCGACATCAGCCGGACCAACCAATTGGCAGTATCCTTTTCCGGCGCAACCGCCGGAAAGTAGTAATACCAGCCGTAGATAGGAATCATCGGTAGGACGATAACCGCCAACAGCTGAAAAACCTGGAACCCCGAAAGCTTGATCTTCATGGCCCCAACCTCCTATTAAGCTCAACCCTAAAAACCCCAGACGCTAAAGGACTATATCGCACATCTAATACTATTGAAAAATAAGCCAATTTGTCAATAGGCTTAATTTAGGTATTTTTTATAGAATCCCCTTAAGGACTTTCTTCGCTTCTTTAAAACTTTCTATCTTAACTAGTTGAGATCGCATTTCGCGAGCATTGGGCCAGCCGGAAACATACCAAAGCAGGTGTTTTCGCATTTCGATCAAGCCATGAGCGCCCTTATCAGCTTCAGCCAATTTAGCATGATCAATGGCTATTTTAATAATTTCCTTTTTTGTCATTTCCCGATATTTCCCCTTCTTCAATAATTCCTTGATCTGTTTAAACAACCAGGGCTTACCGTAAAGCCCACGCGCTAAACCGACTCCCTGACAGCTAGTCAACTCGATCATTTTTTTCGCTTCTTCGGGAACCTTGATACCGCCATTACCTAAAACAGGAATACTTTTTTTATTCATTAAAACCGTAACCGCCTTTATCATCTCGTAATCCGGCTCACCCTCGAAAGGCTTCTCATATGAACGGCCGTGAATCATGACTGCGGAAATAGGTAAATCATAAATATGATTCAAAAAATCCAAAGCTGTTACTTTTTCCTCTCCTTTGTTTATTGAAGACCTAATCTTAATTGAAATCGGCAGCTTAGAGCCTTTTAAAACCGCTTCAATTATTTCCCGGCATTTAGGAAGATCCCTCATAAGAGTTACGCCACCGCCATGAGCTGTAACTTTTTTAGCCGGACAGCCGAAATTAATATCTATGCCATCAAAACCCAGTTGCTCGCAAATCGCTGCCGCCTTAACGAACATCTCCGGCCGTTTACCGAAAAGCTGGACTACGATCGGTTTTTCTTTTTTAGTGAATTTAAGCATCTCTAAGGTTTTCTTAGAGTCGTAATGAAGCCCATCAGCCGAGATCATTTCCGTATAAACGACATCAGCTCCTAAAGACCTTGAAAGTTCTCGAAAAGCGGAATCGGTTATTCCGGCCATAGGCGCTAAAGCCAAGATCGGTTGGCCTTTCTTATATAATTTCTGCCAAAAGTTTTTCATCTACTACTGCTTTTTTAACTTATACCCTTCCCTACTATCTTCTACTGTGTAACCTAATTTCTCAATTTCTTCTCTTAACTTATCCGACTCCGCCCAATCTTTATTAGTTCTTGCCTTTTCCCTGGCTTCCGCCAGTTTTTTAATTTCTTCAGGAATTTTTACAGTTTCAATCTTATCAAGATTCAAACCAAGAACTTTATCAAAATCAATTATCGTTTCATATTTATCAGCATGAGAAATATCCGATTTTAAAACTTCCCAAACAACAGATAAAGCCTGCGGAAGATTAAAATCATTTTCCAAAGATGCTATGAATTTATCCTTAAAAGATTTATCCACTTCGCCAAGATTACTTGGCTTTGGTCTAAATGACAACACACTAGCTAAAAGACTATTCAAACCCGTCTTCGCCGCCTCCAGCGCCTCCCAAGTAAAATTCTGTTTAGAGCGGTAATGAGCTTGCAAAAAGAAATACCTAAGAACTAAAGGATTATAACCTTTAGCTACAATATCGCTAAGAGTAAAAGAAGTGCCTTCCGATTTCGACATTTTTCCGCCGTTAACTGTTAAGTGCTCATTATGCAACCAATAATCAACGAACTTAACGCCATTAGCCGCTTCGCTTTGGGCGATTTCATTCGTATGATGGACTGGGACATGCTCTATCCCTCCCATATGGAAATCAATCGTTTCTCCTAAAAGCGCCTTTGTCATTGCTGAACATTCAATATGCCAGCCAGGGAAACCCGCTAAAATCGGCTGTTCAATATTTTTAAATTTATGCTCCCAGGATTGCAGGGCGTTAGCATGCGTTCCAGCCTTAAAAAACCAAATAGCAAAATCAGTCGCATTCTTCTTATTATTATCGCCAACTTCGCCCTTGCCGGCCTCGACTTGATTCATCTCTAGTTTTTGACCGGAAAGCTTAGTATAATCTTTCGCTTTTGAGACATCAAAATAAATCGCTAAGTCAGTCGCATAAGCAAAGCCTTTATCAATAAGGGATTGAACCATCTCCGCCATTTGAGGAATATATTCAGTAGCTCGGGGCTTATTTTTTTCTTCCAAGTCTTCACAATTAAGCGACTTAACATCAGCTTCGAATTGCTCGATATATTTTTTCGCAATCTCTTCGGGAGATGAGCCTTCCCGCTGAGCGGCCTTAACCATCTTATCCTCCCCCTCATCTTCGTCACTAGTCATGTGGCCAACATCAGTATAATTACGGACAAACTTAACCTCATAGTCGAGATACTCTAAGGACCGGCGGATCAGGTCAGCTAAAACCATAGCCCGCATATTGCCGATATGTTGAGTCCAATAAACCGTCGGGCCACATTGGTAAAAAGACACTTGATTATCTTTAAGCGGCTTGAATTCCTCTTTTTTCCTATTTAGGGTGTTAAAAATCTTGAGCATAATTTTCGCCTATTTTTCTTAAGTTTATCCGAAAACCGCCTTTTTGGCAAATAAGCCTTAATTTAAAAAGAGGCTTTTTCAAGCCTCTATTCGATAGTCGAGCCAGGTACCGCCTTACTAGATACCGGATTAGCGAGATAACAGACAACGCACTTGCAGCCATCAATCGAACCGGTTTTCTCCGCTCCACAATCAGTCAGCCGATAAAGCGGCTGATGACAATCACGGCACAATCGGAGAACGATATCCAATCTTTCCGTCGGCGTTCCACAAACCAAACACTTTTCCCGACGCCGGCAAACAGGACTCTTGTCGTCAAAAAACGGAACGCAAACTCTAAATCCGCAATTACGACACACGAAATCATGATCGCATGACCGACAAGTCTCCTGAATAACCGGTTTCACCTCTTGAATCGTATTCATAACTCACGCCTCCTTTTTTAACTCCTCACCACAAAAAGAACAAAAAACTCCGCCTCTTCGGCGGAGCTCTCTTAGAAATAGAGTATGAGAAAACTAACCGCCGCTTAGCCGGAGCAACAAGCCTAACAACAAGTTTGTTCGCGAAATAGTTTTCATGCTTTAATCTTAAATATTAGAGCTAAAAATGTCAAATCTTCTTGAAATTAACCCTGAAGATCGGCTCATATTCATTCTCATAAGCGTCATTAACCTTGACTGTCTCACCTTTCATTAATTGATTGATCGCTAAATCGCTTAACATCTCATTATCCGTATCCAAGTCTATTTTTAAATCATCTAATTGAGTATATTCACTGGAAAGCTGATGGCGAATCTCCCCTTCGATCTCTTTTTTCTTATCGCGCAACTCCTTTAATTCTTCCTGGATTTTTTTATATTGAACCGAGGAATCGAAAGCATCCCTAATGATTGATTTTATTTCTTTTTGTTTTTTCTTGGTTTCCTGAATGCGAATAAAAACCTCCTGGAGATTAGACATTTATTTTATATGTTATTTATGATTTTTTTAAAAAAATTACCGACTTTCTTCGATTTGTTTGATCCAATTAGCAAAAACTTCCCCTGTTCTCGAATCTGGTCTCATTCGATGAAGACCGTTAAGATTACCAGCCGATTGCCAAGCGCCAGGCAAAGTCGTAACCGCACCAAGATAGCCAGCGTCAGCCACAATCTTTTTATATTCTTCCTTATATCGACCATAAGGATAGGCAAAAGTTTCAACCGGCAATCCAGTTATTTGCTCTAAATCAGTTTTACTATTAGCAATTTCCGTCACCGCATCATTATAGCCAATAATACTAAGATCAGGATGATTAAAAGTATGGGAACCAATTTCTACATAACCACTATTAGCCATTTCCTTGACCTGAGCATGAGTTAGATAACCAGACTGGCCAAGAGCATTAACAATAATATAAAAAGTCGCCTTCATATCATATTTCTTTAAGAGAGGATAAACATTGGTATAAAAATCAAGATAGCCATCATCAAAACTAAGAGCGACAGTTCTTGGCGGTAAAGCTTGATTCGCTCGGAGGCTTCTTGCGATATCTCTAACAAAAACCGTATTGTATGATAGCGATTTAAGTTCTTTAAGTTGATTCTCAAAATCAGCCGGCGCAATATATAATCCAGGTAATTTAGCATTCGGCGGAATCGGCTCGACATAATGATAAATGAAGATCGGCGCCTTAATTGAAAATTTAGACTGATTGCTGTCTTTAATTTTTTCTTCTTTTTTTGTTCCAACTATAACTGGCTGAGTAGTCGTAACTTCTTTACTTATTACCGGCGTAGAAGAAACAGCAATAGTGTCGGTTATTCTTTGTTCATTCCAAAGATATTGCTGTTCGATATTTTTTTGACTGCCATTACTGCTGAAGGATAAACCATACCAATTCTCCAACCAAAAAAAACCGGCCACGGAGACGATAACTAATAAATTAACTGTCAAGATTATATTATTCCTATTTTTTATCATACTTCGTAAAATTTTCCTTCTTCAATAATAACGGGATTGAGTTTTAATTTTTGTTTTATGCCATCAGCCAACATTAAACTTGATTTTTCCTCGCCATGACCTATAAAAACAACCTTAGGCTTCGGACTATTTATCTTTTTTAACCAATGAAGCAATTTCGGCTGATCGGCATGGGAAGAATAAGCGCCAATCGCGGAAACTTTCGCTTTTACTCTTATCTTTTTTCCTTCGATATTAATTTCCTTATCGCCCCTTAAAAGCCGTCGGCCGAGAGAGCCTTCTGATTGATAACTGATGATTAAAAGATGATTTTTCGAACTATCAAGATACTCTTTAAGATGAAAAACCATGCGACCGCCGTTTAACATTCCGCCGCCGGCCAAAATGATCTTCGGCGGAGGCGTTCGATTGATTTTCTTGCTCTGGGCAACGGTTCTAGTATACTCTAATCCGGGGAATTTGAAAAGGTCATCGCCATCGCGGATTCTTGACCTTGACTCCTTATCAAAAAAATCATGGTATTTCTCATAAATCCCTATCGCCTCAATTGAAAGCGGGCCATCTAAAAATACCGGCACGGCCGGGATTTGGCGACTCTCCGAAAGATAATTAAGCTCATATAAAACTTCCTGAGTTCTTTCCAGAGCAAAAACCGGGATCATTAAAACTCCTCCTCGATCAACGGTTTCAAGGATCGCCTGACGCAACATCTTAACCCGGAGATCGGCCGGCTCATGGATTTTACCGCCATAAGTCGATTCAATAAAAACCACTTCCGCTCCTTTAATGAATTCCGTATCCTGAACTACCGGCACAGGAGAATTACCTAAATCACCTGAAAAAACCAACTTTTTTTCCCTTAGGCCTTCCCTAACATAAACCTCAACTATCGCCGAACCAAGAATATGTCCGGCATCACGAAAAACAATTGAAACATCGGAAGATAATTTTTGTTTTTTACGATATGGCAATCCCCAAAAAAGAGGAAAAACTTTCCTAACCTCCCTCTCTCCGTAAAGAGGCGGTAAGCGATATTTCTTAAATTCCTCAGCCATGACCTTAGCGCTATCGAGCATGATAATTTCCACCAACTCTCTAGTCGGATCAGTAGAATAGATCTTGCCATTAAAGCCCTCGGCGACTAACTTTGGCAACCGAGCGCAATGATCGGCGTGAGCATGAGTAAGAATAACGAAATTAATCTCTTTAGGATCAAAAGAAAAGGGCTTAAAATTATCCTCACTGGCAAAACGACCGCCCTGAAATATGCCGCAGTCAATTAAAAATTTCGTTTTTTTAGTTTCCAATAAAATGCAAGAACCGGTAACTTGCTTGGCGGCGCCGTTAAAAGATATTTTCATGTCTTAATTATAACAAAACTTTTAACCATAACCAAACAAGATTAGAAAAATAAAAATCAAAACTTAATCGCTTTCAATCTTCGATTAAGAACGCGATAATTGGGGATTGTCTTAGCGACTAAACTCCAAAACCTTAAGCTATGATTCATTTCTTTCAAATGGCACAACTCATGAACAATTACTAAATCGGAAATTTCTGGCTCTAAAAAAATTAAGCGATAATTAAAATTCAAGTTACCTTTACTTGAACAACTACCCCAAAGACTTGAGTGATTTTTGATAGAAATTCTTTCGTATTTAAAGCCGTAATATTGATTATAATATTCTAATCTCTCTTTGATATGTTTTTTAGCTCTCGCCCGATAGCCTCGATAACCGATTAACGGACTATAACCCGGAAGATTATTAGGCTTATTGCCAATTTTTTCCATCGCCGATATAACCCAATCAATCTTACTACTAACTAATTCCTTTAAATAACTAACCGTAATCAGCTTCGGCGCAGAAACTACAAGGACCGGACCGGCCTTAACGCTAAGTCTAATCGATTTTAAGCCTCTCCGGCGGTTAACGACGAATTCTAAATCCCTTTCGCCGATTTGTATTTTCTGTTTCTCCATGCCTTAAACTTAAAATTGAAAGGAAGGGGACAATTGGTATTTAAGAACATCAACTACTTTGCCATTAATAACGAAATCATCGCTTGGGGTTAGGAAAATCGGCTGATGTTTTTTATTTGTTGATTGAGGTAAAAGCACGATAGTTTTCTTATCTATTTTCTTAAAAGTTTTAACCGTCGCTAAGCCGTCGATTACGACTAAAACCTTATCGCCGTCTTTAAATACCTTAACTTCCGGATCGACAATAATAAAATCGCCGTCTTCGATCCGCTTATTATTTATTACGGAAAGATTCATTGAATCGCCACTAACCTTAACAGCGAACAAGTTAGACTTCTTAAAAAGATTCTTGGAAATCTTAAGATAGCCTAAAATATTCTGTTCCGCCCAAAAGAACGGACTACCGGCGCTAGCCGTTCCGAAAATCGGTAAATCGATAAACGATTTTTTATCAAAAGACTTGAGCTGAGTACCTTTTTTGGTCGGGATACGAGAAACTAAACCTTTCTCTTCAAGCGACTTAAGATAAAGAAAAACGCTACGAGTACTTTTTAGCTTAAGCCCGAGCTCAGAACATTTATCCTGAAGCTCGCGAACCTTAGGCATCCGCCCAATATCGGCGGAAAACTCCTTGATGGCTTGCAGAACTGTTTTCTGCTTTGGGGTTAAGACTTTCATATTGTTTACTTATGTTTCATATCTTGTTTAATTATATCATCGGGGGATTACCCTGGCAAGACTAAGTTATCAACAGGCCAATTAAATGAATTAAAACAAAAAACCTCGCTCTATTTAAGCAAGATTTTTTTCTCTCCTAAAATATTACTTTAAGCGATCGCGGCTACTGTCGAAATAATTTGATCCGGTTCCTCAAGATCGTAATCGGAAATAAAGTTATCCACTCCCGCCTCTTCAAAATCTCCCCCATTCTTACCAATACCGACAACCTTGCCTGAAAAATTAAACTTATTCAATTCCCTAACAATTTCAGAACCCTCAACCCCTTCTGAAAGCGTATCGCTAAGAATCACCATATCGGAATTAGAACTTAAGATATATTCTACTAAATCGCTCATATCTTCGCCGTCATACTTAAAGAATTCCGCCTTACCCTCGGTAGCAGCCAATAATTCAGGAATTAAGGATTTTAAAACCTCGATTAAATCCGTAACCAACAAGACTTTCTTATCCCTTAAAGAATCCCATTCCGGCAAGGTTTTCGGAACTTCTCGGTATTTAACCGCTTCGTCGCCTAAAAGGGTTTTCATTTTTTCATTAATCTTAGCTAAAATTTCTGATTGGGTCGCTCTACCTTCAGCTCCAAGCTCGGCTTTAAAATGACGCATATTTGATAAAATTATTTTCTTTTACGCGTTCATTATACTCCTTATCTTCGAGTTTGACAATAAACTAAAAACCTCGCTTTTTAAAGCGAGGTTTTAGCTATTTTAAGACTTGAAAATCTTTAATTAACGGCGCTTTCTGCGAGGAAAATCGCCTGGTCGTCTTGACCGGCCTGACGATCGATTATAACCGCCCGCTCTTGGGCTACTCGAACGGCCATAACCTTCGCGAGAACCGCCTGAACGGCCATACCCGCCCCTAGGACTAACGGAAACCGCCTCGACTACCGGAGGTCGGCGTTTAGGCAAAGTTGGTAAATCGTGGATTGGAATCTTAACCTTAATCAGCCTTTCAATATGCCTGACATCATATAATTCCGTCGGAGCAATAAAAGAAATAGCTTTGCCTGATTTTCCAGCGCGGCCGGTTCGGCCAATGCGATGGACATAATCCTCGGGATTATCCGGCAAGTCAAAATTAATAACTAAAGAAATATTATTAACATCAATACCCCGAGCGGCGATATCGGTTGCAATTAAAATACGATAAGCTCCTGATTTAAAACCGCTAAGCGCTTCTTTACGTTGGCCGAGAGAAAGATTAGAATGCATTTCCGCGGCAGTATAACCCATAGCGCGAACTTCGTGCATGATTTTCTTGGCGCCGTATTTAGTTCTTGAAAAAACTAAAACTGAGCCTGGATGATCTTCTAAAAGCTTTTCCAGTAACTGCATCTTATTATCTTTGCTAGCTACGAAAGCTTTTTGGTCAATATTGGCCGCCGGCAATCCCGGAGGCGCTACCTCGACTCGAAGCGGAGTTTTCATGAAAGTTGTTGCGATCTGAGCGATAGCGTGAGGCATAGTCGCGGAGAAAAGCAAAGTTTGCCTTTCCTGGGGAGCTTGGCTCAAGATTTTCTTGATTTGAGGCATGAAACCGATATCAAGCATCCGATCAGCCTCATCAAGAACGACAATACTAACTTTATTAAGACTAATATTTTTTTGATTCATGTGGTCATCAAGCCGGCCCGGAGTCGCAACAATTATATGTGGATTACGCTTAATCATCTCTAATTGGCGATACATAGAAGCGCCGCCGATTAAAATTGCCGTCTTAAGACCGAATTCGCGACCGATTTTTTGTAAAACCTCATCAACCTGAAGAGCTAACTCCCTAGTCGGTAAAAGGATTAGGCCTTGACCTTGACTCTCAGAAAGTCGTTGAAGCATAGGAATGCCAAAAGCTAAGGTTTTACCCGTACCTGTTTGAGCGATACCAACGACATCCTTGCCCTCAATAGCCAAAGGAATAACCCTGGCCTGAATAGGAGTCGGCTCACTGAATTGTTTTTCGAGAACCTTTAAAAGATTCGGAACAATGCCAAGCTCGTTAAAAGCTGGCACTTTTTGTTTGTTTTGTGTCATATTTTTTTATTTGTGACCCATATTCCAGTTGAGCCACATCAGTAATGACACAAAAAAGGTTAGAGTCGCTAAACGCCTTAAATAGCGCTAGGATTATTAAATCTCTTATATACTATCATAAATGATATTTTTTGTCAACATCTGACCAAAATATCCCCATTAAACCTTACTTAAATCTAAATACTCGTCAATTCTGATTTCTTTGACAAAATCGGGCATATGACTGACTAAAAGCATCGCTCCTTCGTAATTATTGATCGCCTCGGCAATAACCGGAATATGGCGGAAGTTGATATGATTGGTCGGCTCATCAAGGATAAGAAGTCCCGGCTTCATTAAGACTAAGCGAGCGAAAGATAATAAGCCTTTTTGACCCTCGGATAAATCCCCTACCCTATTACCCATTAAATCGCCGGTAATTAAAAAGCTGGCTGCGACGGCGCGCATGTTTTGAATATCGATAATATCATCGTTAATAGAAGCCTTAAGCGAATCGAAAACCGTATCCTCAAAATTAAGATTAGAGAAATCCTGACTGTAATAGCCGACAATAACGCCTTCGGTAATCTTTGCTCCTTCCGACTCCCCGGAAACCAGCGTTCTTAAGAAAGTGCTTTTCCCAATACCGTTAGGACCTTCGACTAAGACATGCTTATTCTTCCTAATTGTTAAATCAACCTCTTTAACTAAAGGCAGATGATCATAAAAAGATAAAATGGAACTTATTTTTACGACATCCGTAATGACATTTTGAGCCGGAATACGGAATTTCCTAATCGTCTTATCCTCTCTTCGGACATCGACCATATTCTCCTCAAGTTCTTCAGTTTCTTCCTTAAGTTTCTTAGCCAGCTTTCTCATCTTACCTCCCTTGTTAGCGAAAAAATTGACTTTCTCCTTACGGTCGCGGATCACTTTTTCAGCTCGGGCGTTTTCCATCAACTCCCTTTCAATTCGCTTGCTGATTTCCTCGACAACCGAATAATAATCGCCAACATAGCTTTCAATCTTATGCTTAAAAACATCAAGATAAATAACGCCGTCAGTAAAGCAGTTTAAGAAGTCGGCGTCATGGGAAATAACAATAACTGTCTTATCATACATGACTAAGAATTGAATTAAATGGTCGATTCCGGCTTGATCAAGATTGTTAGTCGGTTCATCAAGCAGTAAGATATCGGGATCCTGGACTAAAGCGAAGGCAAGGAGTAGTCGCGCTTGTTGACCGCCGGAAAGAGCCGCTACTTTGCGATCATAAGCGACATTAAGATTGACCGCCTCAAGAACTTTATTGATCCTACTTTTTATATTGGTCGGCACAACCTCAAAGGCTTTAGAAAAGTATTCCTCCACATTAAGCTCAAGATCTTCGCGAGCAATTACCTGGCGAGCCGTTCCGATCGTCGCATTATTAGTTATATGGATACTACCCTCTTTAGGTTTTAACTTGCCAAGGATAAGATTAAAGATCGTTGTCTTGCCGGCGCCGTTTTGACCCATTAAAGTAACCTTAGAACCCTTGCGAATGCTAAAACTTGCCTCGTCAAGGAGAGGTTTTTTATGAGCATATTCAAAAGTAACTTCATCAAACCTTAAGACAACTTCTTCCGCCATTTTTTTTATGATTAAATATGATATTAAAAACGCATATTATTGCGTCTGGAAAAGATTACTGATTAACTTTTGCATGATAACAGATTTCCGCTCTTTTGTCCATTCCCGAGCTAAAGCCAAGCCCTAATAAGGCCGGCGGTCGTTTTTGGCTTCTCAAGAACAACCACATGACCGGCATTGCTAACTAATTTAAAATCAGCTCCGGGCATCCGATCAGCCAATTCCTTAACCGACTTCCAGGGAGCGATTTCATCGCGATCGCCGGCAATGACTAAAGCCGGATTCTTAATTTTATCCGCCAGCGCGTATAAGTCTGATTGATAAAAATCATTGAACATATCAATACTGATTTGGGGGTTTAAGCGATCAAGTTCTCGATTACTGTCGGCAATCAGCTTTTTCCGTCTTTCTGGCCCGGAGGATTTATAAATAATAAGATTGCCGGCTTGGCGATACAGCTTATTATAAAGCCAGGGTTTTTTTAAGCCATTAGGCAATTTATCCGCTATTAAATATTCCAAAGCGGCTAACTGAGCAATAAAACCTTCGACTCTTAAAACTGGCGTTATTAAGACGGCTTTAGAAATCCGCTCGGGATACTGGCTACTAAAACTCAAGGCTAAACGAGCGCCGAATGAATGGCCAATTATTTTTACCTTATTAAGGCCTATCTCCTTAAAAAAAAGATCTAACCAACTAACATATTTATCAAGCGAATGCTGACCATTTAACGGAGCTGATTCTCCACATGAAGGCATATCAGGAATAATAAGCCGATAATCATCCAATCCCCTGGCTAAGTCTAAAAGTCCGCCATGATTGCCGGGAAAGCCATGGAGTAAAAGAATGGTTTCCGGTTTATTAGGATTTTTCTCCCAATAATGAAACTCCCCTTCGTTTATTTTTATAGTATTTTTTTTAAACATGATTACTTCCGATTATTTCTTCTTCATTTTAGCTTAAATAATGATAAATTTCAATTCAAGGGAATTAAAAGAGGGGCGTCCATATCAATGGATCACCCCTTGTATTTCTCTGTCTGGAAGGAGCTCCTTAGGCGAGGATTGCTCCAATCAAATTTCCGTCGAAAAGACCTCCGGAATTGCAGAGCTCCGGTTTGGGCTCCCAATAGAACTGGTAGTCCTTGGCGACGCCGAAACTTCCGGCATTGTTCGGAAGAAGGTCTTGGAAGTGACGTCGGCATTCCATCCAGAACAAACCGTTGACAAAATCGCTTTGCTCCCTCAAATCCTCAAGAACTTGTCGCGCCCTCTCTCCAAGAGCCTTGACCTCTTTGATGCTGTCGATCGCATCGAGCTCTTCCTGAAAGCGCTGCTTCGTCGCCCGCAACTCTTCACCCAAATACCTCCGAAGCGCGAACAGACGCTTCAGGCGGTCAGGAAGAACGCCGATGACAGTCTGGTTTTCTTCGAGTTCTGACAGCGGTCCCTCGACCATCTCCAGGTCGATAGCTTCCGCACGCTCGAGTAACGTCTCAACAAAAAAAGAAGCTTCATCACAATTCCTCCGACTTTGAGTTAAGGGACAACCGCTGGCCTACTTACCAGCAGCACCCAATATTGTAATATATAATAAAAAAAATGTCAAGGTTAATGACAAAAATATTTAAAATAAGATAAAAAATACCAGAAAATTACCAATTTATTAATGCAGGCTCATCTTATCCTTAACATATCAAAGAATATCTTACTAAAATCCCTTAATCTTAGCTTGCTATTATTTTCATTATGCCAATTAACCCCTATTTGTTTAATATCAATGCCGGCTTGGCCGTATAAGTAAAGCATTTCCACATCAAAAACCCAACCAGTTACTTTTATTTTCGGAAAGATTTTCTTTGCCATCTCCGCTCGGAAAACCTTAAAGCCGCAACCGAAATCGCTGATATTCTTAAGCCCGGTAACAAGCCGGGAAAATAAAACATACGCCGAACCGACTTGGCGCCTTAGCCATCCTTGGGGCTTTATTAAGTTTGAAGTCTTTAATTTTCTTGAGCCGATGATAAGCTCATCGCCGGCGAGAATATTAGGAATAAACTTTTCAATCTCTCTAAGGGGCGTCGACATATCCGCATCCGCCATCAAGATATAATCCATACCGGCGAGAGAAACGCCGTACTTGATCGCCGAGCCCTTGCCTTGATTGATTTCATAGCCGGCTAAGCGACAATCGATCTCCGGATGAGCTTTTATAAAATCATTTATTTTTAAAACCGTCTTGTCCGTACTACCGTCACTAACGAAGATGACTTCGAATTTATTGAATAATTGGGAGTTATAAAAGCTCAATATCTCATCAAAGGAAATATTTATTCTCTTTTCTTCATTATAAACCGGAATTATTATGCTTAAGCCGAGAGATTCCATCTTCATATCCTGCCCATAAATTCCATATCAAACCTTAAAGTAGTATTTGAGCTAATCTTATCATTTAGATTAAACAAAAACAACCCAGGATGGGCTGTTTTTTGAAGTTATTAGCTCTTTAATAGAGTTTTCTATCTTTATTACCCTTACGCTTTACAATCACAACCTATTGTAATAATATGTAACCGTAGCGATTCCAAGCGTGTCCTTTATGTAAATACGAAAAGAGAGGTATTCTCATGAAAACGATTCAAGTAATTAGACTCTTCGAAGACGCCCAAACTCCGGTAAGAGCCAGTAACGGCGCGGTCGGTTTCGATGCTTTCGCCTACGGCGTGCTTGATGTGGAAACCAAGGAATACAAGGAAGGCGAGAGCTTGCCATTTACCCTCAATCCCGGCGAGAAGGTCCTCATCGGCATTGGCGTCGCTTTTGCCTGCCCCTGGCCGATCGAGTGCCAAGTAAGGCCAAGAAGCGGCTTAGCAAACAAGTACGGCATCGAACTAGGGAATTCTCCCGGCACCATCGATCCGGATTTCCGTGGCAATGCGGGAGTATTACTTCGCAACCGCAGCGAGGATCCTTTCGTCATTACGAAGGGTATGCGAATCGCCCAGCTGGTCTTCGCGGAAGTTGAAATTCCAGTTTTCGAAGAAGTCGCAGTACTCCCAAAAACCCGCCGCGGCGCCGGAGGCTTCGGATCTACCGGCCTCCTACAGGTAATCGAGGGAACGGAAGAGTACCAAAGGCACCTTAATGAACAGGATACCTTCTATATGAGAATGGCCATCGCTGCCTCCGATCGCTCCAATTGCGTTCGCGGATGCCAAAAAGACAGCGACGGACATTACCGGCTTGACGAGAAAGGAAAGCTCATCGGACAAACGAGAAAGTTCGGTTGCGTGATCGTAAAAGGAGATAACGTCGTCTCCTTCGGCTATAACGCCCAAGCGCCCGGCCAGCCTTTGTGCTCGGAGGTAGGCTGCATGCGGGAAGATGAGGGCATTCCTTCCGGTTCAAGAATCGAACGATGCCGCGCCGTCCATGCCGAAGAAATGGCTTTTTTGAAAATGCTGGCGAGCGGAGTGGCCGCCTCAACGATAGGCGCGACCATGTATGTTACCGCTGAGCCGTGCGAAGTCTGCGCTAAGTCCATTGCCGGCTCAGGCATAGACACGCTCGTCGTCCTCGAGGGAGTCTACCCTCAGAACGGCCTTCAAATCGTCAAAGACGCGGGCGTCAATGTGCGATTTGTAAGTAAAGAGGCTGTAGCCTAAACAAAAACACAGGCGGAATCAAAAAATGATCCGCCTTTTTAAATTGGTTTAAAAATGTAAACAACCCTATCCTATTTCTATTTAATAAATTTAACTATTTTTCAAATTATCAACCAATTCAAGAAATTCTTCTTGCGTAAAATGACCGCGATCCTCAAAAGACACTAGGATTGAAGACGGGATGTCTCTTTTATACTTTTCAACATCAGCAAATGGCACTGAAGGATCATCTTTACTTTGGTAAAGAAAAATTTTATCAGTCTTTTTTACTAAATCGCTAACCTTATCGGTGAGAGCAAAATCCCCCAAAGATTCCTTACACACCTCAGTATTATAGGGGGCGGCAACTAAATGAATAGATTTAATTTTTTTCGGAAAAATGCTCTCCGTTAAATACTTTGCGAGAAATATTCCTCCAAGGGAGTGGCCAACCAGTGTTACTTCATTAGTGAGTAGCGGAAATAATTTCTCAAACCAAATTTTCCATTCTAAATATTTAGCATTTTTAGGGTTAGGCATTCTGGGATAAATAACCTCGAATTCCGACAACTTCAACTTTAAATTATCTTTCCAATCTTTATAGTTTATCTTTTCCATGGTAAGCTCAGATGACTTTAGATATTCCATATAATCTTCATAAGTATCGAAAGTTGATCCGCCATGAATTACAACAATCTGTTTTTTCATATAATAAATTCTTAAATTCAATCTAACTAATGCTTTCTTTTATACTTTCCGCCAAGGCTTGCAATTTCTCCGACGCAACCATCGGTCCGCTAGCCGAAGAGATATAGCCCTCGTATTTATCAAACCAAAATTCTTTACCACTAACCGCCTGCTGCCAGACGCCTTCTTTTAAATATCCCGTTCCATGCATCGGCACTAATTTTATATGCGCATGATCAATACCCATTCCTTCCATAATCAAACCGACTCGCCCGACATCGGAAAAATAATTCTCCAAGATGCTAGCCACCTTCTTCGACGCTAAAATGAACCTTTGAAGAACATCATCGGGCATCTTAAGCACATCGCTGCCGAAATGTTGCTTAGGAATTACACAACTGAAACCTTCGGTATTAGGGTCGATCGCCAGCCAGGCCATGAATTCATCATCCTGCCAAAAATAGCCCGGCGTCTTGATATTTCCGGCGACGATTTCGCAAAAAATGCACTTATCGTCTTTTGTTCTCGCGTCGTATCCCGACATATAATTGAATGATTATTTATGAAATAAAAAATCAGCTGTTTTTCTTTTTAAGCTCTTTGATTTCCGCCTTAAGCTCCGCCATCTTAAGCTCTCGGCCAGTCATATATTGATTCATTTTCTCTAATTCTTTAATTTTTTCAACCAACTGCAACTGAGTTTCGCGCTGGGTAATTATATTCTCTAATGAGTTAGCGAAAATTTGGATTCTGCGGACATCTTCCTGGGTATAATCTGATTCCTTATTACCAACACCGAAGATAACTTTAACTTTGCCATTTTGAATCACCGGTATGCTCATAAACCTAGTTAAAGGCACATGACCCGATGGCAATCCTTTTTGATTAGGTGATTTAGGAAAATCATTATAGATAACTGGTTTCTTTTGCCTGACGCAATCAACCCAATTGCCGGCCTTTTCTAAAGGATAGTGTCCTTCCGTCGGCCGTTTGCAATTCTTTAAAGCTTCTTTATTCCAAGTAGTCAAATGAATCATTTTTTCATCATCGGAAATTAAATGAAAAAAACCAATCTTACTAGAAGTTAATAAGACTATCTTATCCAATACAAAATCATACAGCTCCTTGTCGGCCATACCTAAAAACTTTTCAAATAATTCAACTAGCGCCATTTCCAAACTAGTCGATTGCTGGGATGACACACTATTTTCCTTAGTATTAGTCATAATATTATTGATTAGTTTAATGAGTCAATTATACTACTGCATCGAAAATTATTCAATTTTTTTACTATAGGAAAAGCCTGTTTGCCGGTAGACAGGGACTTTCGACAGAAATCGCCAGCAGAAACTAGCGATTTCTTCTGACCCGTTCGAGTCCCACTTTCCCACGGAAAGTAAAAATAAATACAGCCCTAGCTAGGGCTGTATTTATTTTTATCATCTGCGGGACAGGGACTCGAACCCCGATAACACCCTCCAGAGGGGCGTGTCCTACCATTAGACGATCCCGCAATACTTACACTTCGGCAATTAAGCCAATTAAGAAGCTAGAAAATCAAATGCTTCTCAATAATAACAGATTTAGTTGGTCTTTTCAAGTCTTTTATCTTAATTATCCCCACGCGCTATTGACTTATTCCCCAAAATATGCTAAGATTAAAACATATCTGAAGGTGCTTAATTAGGTGCGTGGCTGGAGCGTGCTCAAAAGCCGGCCGAAATAAGAACAAAAGGTCCGCCAACAGATAAGAATAAAAACACAAGAAAATTTCCATGAACAACAAACTTTATGTTGGCGGAATTTCTTACGACACCAAAGACGAAGGTTTGAAAGAATTCTTCGCTCAAGCCGGAAACGTTTTATCAGCTCAAATTATTGTTGATAGAGCTACCGGCCGATCAAAGGGTTTCGGTTTTGTCGAAATGTCATCTGACGCAGAAGCTGAAAATGCTATTGCTATGTTAGACGGTAAAGAACTTGACGGACGAAGATTGTCTGTTAAAGAAGCTAGACCAAAAGAAGACAAGCCAAAATTCAGAGGCGGTTTCCGTAATTAAATTCTCAAAACAAAAATCTCCCTTAACCGGGAGATTTTTGTTTTGTCTGACTATTATGATTGTCTAGGATTTTTTAGATGAACGAGCAAGCTTTATCCTATCATTTTCCGTTAAAAGCTGTTTTCTTAATCTTATCGATTTCGGAGTAATTTCTAAATATTCATCTTCCGCCATAATTTCCATGCCTCGTTCCAAGGTAATTTCCAAAGGCGGAGTTAAGCGGATTGTATCGTCTGATCCGGAAGCACGCATATTAGTTAAATTTTTACCTTTGATCGGATTAACCGTCATATCATTACCCTTCGCCACATTGCCGATAACCATACCCTGGTAAACCTCTTCGTTAGCCTTGATGTACAAGACGCCACGAGTTTGAAGATTATCTAAGGCGTAAGCCAAAGCCTTACCGGTTTCCATGGAAATCATCGAGCCGACATCGCGCTTCTCAATCGCGCCAACATAATCCTTAAAGCCGATAACGCGGGTATATAGAATCCCCTCGCCTCGTGTATCAACAATGAATTCACTTCGATAACCTAAAAGTCCGCGAGTTGGGATTTCGAAAATCATTCTCGTATGAATGCCTTCCGGCTTCATTTCCTGAAGAGAACCTTTGCGGCGAGATAATTTATCAATAACTGTTCCGGACATTTCCGCCGGCACATCAACAATAACTTCCTCAAAAGGCTCAAACTTCTTACCGTTTTCCTCTTTAATAATTACCTGAGGCTGAGAAACTTGAACCTCATAACCCTCTCTTCTCATATTCTCAAGCAAAATCGCAATGTGCAATTCTCCTCGGCCATAAACTTTATAAAATTCGGATGAATCAAAATCGATCTTCAGGCCCACATTAATTTCTAATTCCTTTTGTAATCTTTCTTTTATTTGTTTACTAGTAACAAACTTGCCTTCGCGTCCAGCAAAAGGCGAACTATTAACTAAAAAATTAAGAGAAATAGTCGGCTCATCAATCGTAATAGCAGGTAAAGCTTCCTGATCGGCATTAGCGCAAATAGTCTCACCAATAAAAATATCAGGGAGTCCAGCGATTAAAACAACATCTCCAGCTAGGGCTTCAGTAACTTCATTCCTTTGAAGGCCGTGAAAAGTGAAAAGTTTTGAAATTCTGCCGTTTCTTGTTTCGCCGGTCGGCTTCTTAACAATAACTTGATCGCCTACTTTTATCTTGCCTTCGTAAATCCTACCGATGGCCATACGGCCGAGAAAATCATCATAAGCAAGATTAAAAGGCTGTAAGCGAAGAGGTAAACTACTATCATTTTTGGCTGGATGAACTTTAGCAATAATAGTTTCTAAAAGAGGCGTCATATCGCTATCCTCATCATCAAGACTAAGCTTCGTCTTACCCTCTCTAGCGATAGCATAAACAACCGGAAAATCCAATTGCTCGTCCGAAGCTCCAAGATCAAGAAATAACTCATAAACTTCTTCAAGAGTTATATCAGGTTGAGCAGCCGGCTTATCGATTTTATTTAAGACTAAAATCGCCTTAAGGCCAAGCTCCAAGGATTTCTTTAAAACAAACTTCGTTTGAGGCATAGGACCTTCCTGAGCATCAACCACAAGAACAACTGCATCAATGGAACGCAAAACGCGTTCTACCTCGGAACCGAAATCGGCATGGCCGGGAGTATCGACAATATTTATTTTCGTCCCTTTATAATCGATTGAACCGTTCTTAGAATAGATAGTAATGCCTCTTTCCTTTTCTAAGTCATTAGTATCCATACTAAAATCATCCTTAACCATACCCGTTTGTTTAAGGATAGCGTCCGTTAGGGCGGTCTTACCATGATCAACGTGAGCAATAATAGCGATGTTTCTGATTTCCATTTAATCGTTTAATTAGTCGTTAAAACTTGTTTAGTATATCATTTGATGAGAAAAATGTCAATTTAGGGAACTATTTAATCTTGAAAAGGGCTCATAATCACCTAAAACAGAGCCTCCGGATAAAGCTTTTCTTTATTAAGGCCAATTTGCTATAATATAAGCAATAATATATGAATCGAAAAATCAAGGTCAGCTTGATTATCCCGGCCCATAACGAAGCGGACAATATCGGCCGAGTCCTAGCTGTCGCTCAAAAAATCAAAGAAATTGACGAAATAATCGTTATCGCTGACGCCTGTACCGACGACACTTTTCGAGTCGCTTACGGATTTGGGGTTGATGTCTATAATAAAGAAACGACTCTCGGCAAAGGCGACGCCATGATCTTTGGATTTAATAAATCGCGGGGCGAAATAATTATGTTCGCTGATGCCGACCTAGAGAATCTAACCAGCGACCATCTTCGAAAAGTCCTTAATCCAGTCTTAAAAGAGGGTTATGATTTATCAATTGGCTTAAGAGATCGTATCTTCGGCCTTGGCGCCATTATCCCGAAAATCTACCCAACCTACGCCATTGGAGGCGAAAGAGCTATGAAGCGTGATTTTTTCCTTAAAGTGATTAAAAACGATTATTCCCACGACTTCGGAATCGAAACCGTTATGAATTACTACGCTAAAAAAATGAATTTAAAAGTCGCAACACCAATCTTAAAGAACCTCCATCAAGTCATTAAAGAAAAGAAGTGGGGTTTTTGGCAAGGGCTCAATTCCCGTTTCGATCTTATGCGTCAAGTCCTAAGAGCGAGAAAGGCAATGAAAAAAATAACCGAACTATGAAAATAAAAGAAGCGCTTAAATCCGGATATGAAAAATTAAAAATAAAAAAAATAACTTCGGCGCATCTTGACGCGGAAGTTTTATTGTCTTTCGCGATCAATAAAAGCAAGGAATTCCTCTATACCTATCCAGAGAAAGAATTAAGCTTAATACAAAAGAATAAATTCCAAAACTTAATCAGGCAGCGCTCGAAAAATATCCCGATCGCCTATCTTATAAATCATAAATTTTTCTACGGCTTGGATTTTTTCATTGACAAGAATGTTTTAATTCCCCGAACGGAAACGGAAACGTTAATTGAGACTGCCCTAAAAACCATTGCCGAGATGAAACTTAAAAGTCTTTTAGACCTGGGAACCGGCAGCGGCGCTATCGCTATCGCCATAAAAAAACAATGCCCGAAGATAAAAGCCGGCGCCGGCGACCTTAGTCTTGAGGCGCTTAAGACTGCCAAGAAAAATAGCAGGGTTCTGAAAGCGGATGTCCTAATTAAAAAAGGTGACTTTAAAGAATTGCTTCGTAAGATTCCGGCGGAATTAATTATTTCCAATCCCCCTTACATCGATATTAAAAAGAAAAAAGAAACGATAAAAAGATGCCCGGACTTAAAATACGAACCTGCTTCCGCCTTATTCGCGAAAAATCAAGGCTTAGAATTTTATGAGTTAATTATTAAGGAAATCGCCGAATTAAAGACCTTGCCTAGAGCCATTATTTTCGAAATCGGCGATACTCAGGCTAAAAAAATATCTAAACTGACTAAGGAATATCTCCCGAGGGCCGAGATAAAAATAATTAAGGATTTAGCCGGCAAAGATAGAGTTATGGAAATAAAATTATAATCAATGCGCAAAAAGAGCTTGGATAAACCAAGCTCTTTTTTATGTATAGCGATTAAGATCACAAAAATACTATTATTTCTTTTCTTCTTCTTTCTTAACTTCAGCCTCAACTGGAGCAGCTTCAACCGGAGCCTCTTCTTCGTGTTTAGGCTTAACCATCAAACAAACAACATCATCATCTTCATGACCGGTAATCTCAACGCCCTTAGGCAACTTAAGATCCTTAATAGCGATAACATCATCAAAATCGTTCAAGACGGAAATATCAACTTCGATTTCATGGATTAAGTCGCCAGGCAAGCATCTTATTTCAACTTCCGAGATGCTATGAACTAAGGATCCGCCTTCTTCTTTTATTAATCTTGAATCGCCGACAAAATTAATAGGGATATTAGCATTAATTTCCTCATCCATCTTAATCTCGTGAAAATCAACATGAATGATCCTATTTTTAACCGGATCTCTTTGGATATCAGCAACAATAGTTTTAACTGTCTTGCCGCCATCAATCTTTAAATCGATGATCGTACTTTCTCCCGCTTCGGAAAAAATCTTTTCAAATTCGCTGTAAGAAACTGATAAGTTCTCATTCTTTACTTTATTGCCGTAAAGCACAGCCGGGATTAAATCCTGCTTTCTAAGTTGAAAAATCTTTTTTCCAACTAGCTCTCGCCCTTTAGCTTCCAATTTTAAAGTCATGGTGTTTTTAATTTATTTCTTATTTTCTTAAGCCAGGAAAATCCTCTCCAACTCTCCTTTTAATGAAACTTTCTCGAAAGCCTCGATAACGTCATCAGCCTCTACTTTAGCCATATCTCTAAACCTGATTATTTCCAAACCGTCTAGGTCGGTTATTAAGCCGATTGAGCTGATACCAAAACTATTAGTCATAACTAAGGCTACGACGGAAGATTGGCACCTTCGACATTTGACATGGATTAAATGGGCGTTATCGTTTTCATCAAGAACCTTGGCTTCCATGGGGTTGTATTGATAATGACAAACCGGGCAATGGGTCATCATCTTCAATCCTTCCTCCGAAAATCGCCCGGCATTCTGAGGATTAATATCTTTCATATATTTATTCTCCTTTCATCTTTATTGTGCAGGTTATAAGCCTTTAAGTCAAGCTAAAATCCTTATTTCGGCTCTTTACAAGCCCGTTTTGGCAGTAAATAAGCCCTGAATCGATTGTTTTATGATAACATTCATTATTTAGGCTAAAATTAGACCTTTCCGCTTTCTCATGCCAAAGATGATAAGAAACGGCGCCATACCTTAAATTTTTCCTCTTAACTCCGCTATTTATAAGCCTTTGAATTAATTCGTTATCTTCTCGTCCCCAACCGACAATATCTTCATTAAAACCGTTGACTTTAATCAAGTCTTGCTTCCAAAAACCGCATTTTGAACCGCTTACTCCCTTTAAGGAATCTTCATAAGACTTAA
Source organism: uncultured Gammaproteobacteria bacterium (assembly GCA_964512625.1). Taxonomy (GTDB): domain Bacteria; phylum Patescibacteriota; class Patescibacteriia; order 2-01-FULL-39-33; family 2-01-FULL-39-33; genus CAZEKG01. The sequence goes on from CAZEKG010000001.1 coordinate 147,396, forward strand.
TAAAGCCACTAAACAAAGGAATCTTAAAGGGCCATTTCCTTATTAAATCAGTTAAAAACCAAAAAGCCCAAGGCCATCTAACCACACCGAATCGATTAGTAATCCCCTTAGAAGTAATACTTAATCTCAAATCCCTTTGTTTCAATATCTTATTTCTTAAGCTTATTTGAATATTCCGACCAAAGCTTTGGATATAATAACCAGGTGCCGCCGCTTTTAAATAATCAACGATGAAATATTTATCAAGAATCATGTCCTGATCAATGAAAATAAGATAATCAGAAGTGCTGGCATCAATAGCCAGGTTGCGAACCGCCGAAAGCCGAAAACCTAAATGTTCCTGAAAAACATACCTCAATAAACATTTGAATCGCGGCCTATATTCTTCAACTATCGATTTTATATCTTCATTAGAACCGTCATCAGCGATAATAACTTCCTCAGGCATTATTCGCTGTTTTAAAACGCTATCCAAACAAAGCCGAAAATGCTCCGGCCTATTATAGACAGTAATGATTAAGGCGATTTTAAAATTATTTTTCGGCATGATTTATTTCCTTCCAATAACGCCGAACTTATGAATATTCTGAACAACTCCCATTAACAGCATGATACTAATTAAAAAGCTACCGCCGTAAGAAACAAAAGGTAAAGGAATACCAGTAACCGGCAATAATCCTAGACACATGCCCACATTGATAAAAACTTGAACGAAAATAATCGTTAAGAGCAAAAGACCGACAAACATCCCGAAATCATCAGGCGCCCGAACCGAAATCCGATATAGACGATAAAAAATAATGCCAAAGAAAATTAAAAGCATAACAACACCGAAAAAACCCAACTCTTCCGCAATAACAGCAAAAATAAAATCTGTCTGACTTTCCGGAATAAATTTCAATTGGCTTTGTGAACCAAATCCCAAACCCCTGCCAAGCACCCTTCCAGCACCGACGGCAATAATAGATTGGCGGACATTATAACCACTGCCGAGCGGATCAAGAGAAGGATCAATAAAAGTCATAACGCGAGCTTTTTGATAATCCTGGAAAAGAAAAAACCATGCTCCCACAAAAATAAGGATCAAAGCAATATGCCAATTCTTTTTACTGATAAAAAAGAAGGAGGCAAACCAAATACTAAAAAGCATCATAGCGGAACCGAAATCAGGCTGTAAAACAACCAAGCCGAGCGGCAAAAAAACTACCAAACCTAAAAGCAAAGTTTGCCAAAGACGATGGACCCTTCTTACGTACCGACTGCAAACATCAGCCAATACTAAAATAATCGAGACTTTCATTATTTCAACTGGTTGAAAATTCATAAAACCCAAAGAGAACCAACCTCTCGTTCCTTTAACTACCGAACCAAGTGGAGTAAGGACTAGTATTAAAAGAATGAGGCTTAATAAATAAATTACCCAACTCCAACGACGCCAATAATGATAATCAATATTGGAAATTAAAAACATAGCCGTTAAGCCGATCATCGTCCAAATGATTTGTTTTTGAAAATTGATGAATTGACCGGAGCCTTGGCCTAAAGCGACACTATAAATAGCGGCTAAACCGAAAAAAACTAAAAACATGCTGGCAATAAATAAAGTCCAGTCAGTTTTTTTAAAGGGATTAAGAAGGGAGTTTAATTGCATAATTATTCGTGTCTTATAGCACTAATCGGATCAAGGCCGGCCGCTTTTTGGGCCGGATAATAACCGAAAATCAGTCCGACGGCGCCACAAAAGCCGAAGGCGATCAGGATAGAAAGGAATGATAAATTAAAATTCCAAGAAAAGCCGAAATTACCAGCCACTAAACTAATGAGAAAAGAAATAAGAATACCAGCAATAATCCCGAAGAAACCGCCTAAAAGCGTTACCGCTATCGCTTCAGCCAAGAACTGCCAAAGAATTTGTTTTTTCTTAGCGCCTAAAGCTTTTCTTAAACCGATTTCAAAAGTTCTCTCCGTAACAGAAACATACATAATATTCATAATACCAACCCCGCCGACTGCTAAAGAAATTCCGGCTAAAGCGACTAACAATAGAGTAATACCGCCGAAGATGGTATCGATCATTTTCCTTGCCTCCTCCATAGTTGTGACTGCGAAATCGTCATCTTCCGGATTAGTTATACTGTGCCTTTCTCTTAAAAGCTGGGCTATATCATCAGCTGTTTGATCCTGAATCGCTGGGTTCTTAACTTGGGAAGTAACCATTAAAACATAATCTATGCCCATAATTATTTTTTGAGCTGTTTGGATAGGCATAAAAAACATATTATCATAGTCAAGGCCAAAACTAGCTCCTCTTTCCTTAAAAACTCCAATGACACGGAATTTATTTTTACCGATTTTAATACTTTGACTTATGGGATCCTGATTACCAAAAAGCTTGTCAGCCAACTTACTACCTAAAATGACTACTCGTGCTAATTCATTATCTTCCTCGGGCGTAAAAAAGCGGCCTTTAACGATTTCTGATTTATCAATATTAATAAAGCCGGGGGAAACGCCAAAAAAATTAGTAGATTTATTTTGATCTTCGTGGGAGACTACTTGTTGTCCGATAACGGCCGCATAATAAGCTTTAATATTGGGCAGTCTGCCGATCGCTTCCGCATCGCTTAATTTCAAAGTTGTTATTTGGACTCCCTGAGCCATACTGCCGGCATTAGCGGTTGAATTCTTACCAGTAGAGGGAACCTTAACTTCGGTTTGAATTAAATTAGAACCAAAGGATTCAACTTGACCGAGCACTAAACCCTTTAAGCTTTCTCCGGCTGACATAACGATAATAACCGCCGCAATACCGATCATAATACCTAAAACCGTTAAAAAGGTTCTACTTTTATGCAGGATCAAGGAATTCCAAGCGATTTTAATGGGAAGAAATATATTCATAAATTATTCATATCTTAAAGCCTCGATAGGATCAAGCTTAGAAGCTTTAATAGCCGGATAAAGACCGAAAATCAAACCAACTAAGAAAGCGACGGCAAAGCCGACTAAAATGGAAATGGGACTAATAACTAAATCCCAATTATAACCGAGATACTTGGCAACAACCGCCACTAAAACGGAAAAGAGTGAGCCTATGATAATACCAATAATACCACCGACTAAGGTTATAACGATTGACTCAACTACAAACTGCCTAACAATGTCCGAGGGTTTAGCGCCGACCGCCTTTCTTAAGCCAATTTCCCTAATTCTTTCATTGACTGAAGCCAGCATGATATTCATAACACCAACACCGCCGACAATAAGAGATATCGCCGCAATCGCCGCTAAAAAGAATTTTAAAGCGTCAGTTATACTAGTTAAAGTATCAATAGCTTCCTTAGTATTTCTGACACTAAAATCTTCGGCATCTGCTTCTTTGAGGTTATGGCGATCTCGTAGAAGTAGTCTAATATCATTAGTCGCTTGATCCATCTTGTCGGGAGAAGAAACCTTGACTCGGATATAATTAATATAATTAACGCCCAACATGATATTTTGGACCGTTGAAACTGGTAATAAGATTATCGTATCCTGATTCTGGAAGCCGGCCACGCCTCTTTTATTCATAACTCCGATAACTTCAAAAAATTCTTTCTTGATTTTTATTTTCTTACCAATCGGATCCTGGCCGTTAAAAAGGTTCTGCCAAGTCTCATAGCCTAAAACTGCGACGCGAGCATTATTGCGCTCTTCCTCGGCCGTAAAAAAACGACCAGACATGACCTTCGACTCCTCAACATCAACATAGCCACTCATCACGCCGTAATAATTGCCATCACTGGAATTATTTTGATAAGTCGATTTAGCGATGCCAGTATTGTAAGAAGAAACAGCGGCAATATTTTGGATTTGCTCGCCAATAGCTCGAGCATCCTCATACTTCAGGGTTGTTATAACGATGCCAAGGGCCGAAGCCGGCGGACCATTACTGTCTGAGGCGCCAGGCAAAATACCGATTAAGTTAGTCCCGACTGAATTAAGCTGATTGATTATAAGACTTTGCGCTCCAGCACCGACTGAGATAATAATAATAACCGCGGCAATACCGATAACGATTCCCAAGCTAGTTAAAAAACTGCGAACTTTATTAGCTCGCAAAATAGAAAAAGATAGTTTTATGGTCTCAGATAGTCTCATCCCGGTTTATAAAGATTCTTAAATAGCGGCCATTTTAATACTTAAAAAAATGGAAATTATTTCATCAATTCCTCCCCGTCTTTAGCTGAGCGACGATTACTTACTCGATCATCATTACAAATAAGGCCATCGCACATCTTGATTATTCTCTTAGCATGGCGCGCTGTATCACTTTCATGAGTAACAAGAATAATGGTCTTACCCTTATCATTCAATTCCTCAAGGATTTCCATAATGGCATTGCCGGACTTACTATCCAAGTTACCGGTCGGCTCATCAGCGAAAATAAGTGACGGGTTGTTTACTAAAGCGCGGGCAATCGCGACTCGCTGCTTTTCACCGCCGGAAAGCTGATTGGAAAAATTATTAATACGATGATTAAGGCCGACCGCTTCAATAGCGCTAAGAACGGCCTGATGCTGATCCTTCCGTTTACTGTACAATAAAGGCAGTCTAACATTCTCGTAAACCGTAGTTTTCGGTAAAAGATTAAAAGCTTGAAAAACAAAGCCGACTTCCTCGTTTCTTATTTGAGCTAACTGATTATCATCAAGATTACTAACATCCTTATCTTTAAAAAGATAAGTTCCGCTAGTTAGAACATCAAGAAAACCAAGAATATGCATCAAGGTTGACTTACCTGATCCCGAAGGACCCATAATAGCTAAAAATTCTCCCGCCTCAACCTTGAAATTAAGGCCGAAAAGAACGTTGGTCACTAATTCTTCGTTGACATAATCCTTCTTTAAGTCGCGGACTTCTATAAGAGTAGACATGATAATTTTCTTAAGCTAGTAATTTAGGGAGTGGCAGCGCCCTTTGTAAAAGTAACCACCTTTTCTCCTTCGCTCAAGCCGGAAGTAATTTCAACTAAGCCATTATCCGCTCTTAAGCCGGTCGTAACGATTTTTTCTACCGCCTGGCCGTTCTCTAAGACCTGGACATATTTAACCGGATTCTCGCCTAAAGCCGTATCCTTAAGTCTAACTGCTCTTTGAGCGATATATAAAACATCTTGCTTTTCGTTAGTAACTAAAGTCACATCAGCCGTCATGCCTGGCTTTACTTGTTCGATAAAAGAATCCTCGTTAAAAATAACCGTCGTTTTATAATAAGTGACATCCTGAATAACCGTTTGAGCCGGATCGATAAAAGTGACGCTGCCGGAAAAAAGATGATCATTGCCGAAAGCATCAAGATTAATAACCGCTTTATCGCCGATTTTTATCTTAGTGACATCGGACTCCGGGATATCGACTTTAATCTGATATTTTAAATCGCTTTGCATTTGAATGACCGACTGAGACATACTAGTTTGTTCGCCAAGATTGAAATTTACTTTATTGACTCGGCCGTCGATCGGGGCTTTAATCGAGTAATCGTTAAGATTGGCAAAAAGCGCGTCTAGTTGAGCTTGGGCCTGCGCCACATTAGCTTCAGCCGAAGCTAAATCGAAACTTCTCGGACCGGCCTTTTTCAAAGCCAATTGAGCTTGGGCGATAGAAAGAGCATCGGAAGCCGCCTTGATTTGAGAATCGTAAGTGTTTGTCGTATTGATAACACTGCCGGGATAAGTGGCGATCGCGGAATTAAGATTGGCTCGCGCCGTTTGCAGCGAAGAAATGGAAGTATTGACTGCCGTTTGCTGGCCGCTGATATCCGATTTAATCGAGCTGATAGTAGCTTGAGGATAATTGGAATTTTCAATGATACTATTGGCTAAATCATAAGAATCATTAAGTAAGGTCAATAAAGTATTCAAGAAATTTTTAGCATTGTCCGCTACTTTCATTAAATCACCATTAGTAGTTCCTGAATTTATGGAGCCGACCTGTTTCTTAATCTCTAAAAAACTGTCTATGGTTATATTGTAATTATTATCAACCCGATTCTTTAAGCCGATATTGGAAACTTGCATGTTTTGATTCTTTGAAGTATCGACTAGCTTATCATTGATCTTATTAAGAGCGACTTGAGCGACGGAAATACTACTATTTAAATAATTGATATTGCTGTCCCTTAGATTACTGACCTGTTCATTATAATCGCTCTGCATAGTCGCTAACTTATCCTGTTTTTGAGTGATTAGATTGTTCAAATCATTCTGAGCTTTATTTACCTGCTCCTCATAAACTTGTATATCTTCGGAACCGGCGCCAGCCTTAACCTTTTGATAATTAGCAACCGCCGAACTGACATTCGCTTGAGCCTGTTTTACCTGAGCGCTTAAACTAGCAGAATCAATCCGAGCTAAAACTTGTCCAGCCTTAACGATTTGACCCTCTTTAGCATCAAGAAAAACCAGCTTGCCCGGAGACTTAAAATTCAAAGAGATATCTTCCGACGGCTCGACTGAACCGGTAGCTGAAACAGTTTGAGTCAAACTGCCTTTTTTAACATCTTCCGTCGTATACTGGACCGTCGGCTTCTTATTCAACAAACTAAAAACAACCGCTCCAATTATAATAATTAGAAGAGCTATCAGGCCCCAAAACCATTTTTTCTTAAAAATCTTTTTCATAAAATATGATAAATTATGGATTATAAAAACCATTTTCACTCACTATAATATAACATAAATAGAAATCAAAGTCCATAAAAAAACAAGCCGTCATTCGGCCTGTAATCTCGTTCATTATTCTTAAAAAAATGCTAAGAAAAAATCAGCATATACCAAAGCATTAGAGAGATAATAAAAGCTGCCAGCTTATACTGCCAATTACGGGTTAAAATAGCATGCCAAGAAGCGTTAGCTCGGCTTAAATCGACATTTTCCTTAATAAATTTATTAATCACTTCTTCGAGGATCTTCATATCGTTTATCTTCTTAAGCTTACCCTCGGAAGCTAAAGAAATAGTTCCGCGCTCCTCGGAGACGATAATCGCTAAAGCGTCAGTCGCTTCCGTTATTCCCGCGCCGGCCCGATGCCTTGTTCCGACGCTCTCATATTTATCAAACTTAAGCGCCAAAGGAAGATGAACGCCGAATTTTTTAATTCGATTGTTTTCAATAATAATCGCCCCGTCATGGCCCGGAGACGAAGGATCAAAGATGCTTAAAAAAAGCGGAACCGAAATCTTGCCCTCAAGATTAATTCCACCTTCAATAAACCCTTCCAGGGGCTGTTCCCCCGGCAAGACGATAAGGGCTCCGAACTTCCTTTTACTTAATTCAATGATAGCCTCATACATTTTTTGAGCCGCTTCCGAAGAAACTATCTTTTTCCTATTGGCGGCTAAGCGATGGCCGGCGGCAGAAAACCATTCAAAAAACTTCCTAATATCCCTTTGGAAAACTACGACTAAAACGACCATGAAGAAAGTTAAAAACGGCCTGAAAAGAGTTTGTGTCAATTTAAAATCTATCGCCTCAGCAAAATAATTAAGTCCGATAAAGCCGAAAAAGATATAAAGGACGAAATAAAACCTGGTTCGTTTGATAAAAACCATAACCACATAAATAACTGCCGCTACGACAAAAACATCGACAAAATCCTTCAGCTTCATGATACTGAAAATATTAAGCAGGAATAAGGGTAAGTTTTCCAATAAAGCCAGCATGAAAATTAAAAATTAATTAAGGATTACTGGCATTAAACCGCCAACAATTATAAAAATTACAAAAAAAACATACTTAAAAATTCTTTCAGCTGCCGTAGACGGCTCATGAATGACATTAATGATCGAATAACAAAGCATTAATAAGATAGTTGCTATAAAATAAGCCAAAGCAACCTCATGATACATGGAATTAGTCATTAGTCCGACAGCATTAAAAACAAAAATATTACCTAAAGTATTAGTAATCCAACCTAAATAATCCCAAGTCTTCGTTTCTCTCCAATAACCTATCTTAGAATAAGCTAAAGTAGAAACATAAAGTAACGGTATGGCTAAGACTAGCTGGAAGATCATTACTTGACTAACTCTTTCAGGACTTAAAGTTAAAGCGAGAGTTAAAATAAAAAATAAACTCCCCATCATAAAGGAATTGATAGCGACTTTAGAAGCCGCTTTTTCCGGATTAGTCCTAAAGACTTCTTTTTTCGGTTTTCTTTTCTTAAATATCCTCATAAATATATTTTAACCTAAAATAAAATGTTTTAAAAGCATTAGGTTGACAAATTAAAATTAAAAGGTAATATTTAGATTGCCTTAACTCTTATATAATGTCACCACAAGGAAGGAGAGCTGGTCATGATCCCTAGGTACTTTTTCGAGAAGGTCCTGAAGAACGGAATCGAGATCGATTTCGTCGAAGTAGTCCTTGATCCCGAAATCGCAGCAGAAATGCTCATCTTTGGAGCCAATTTCCAAATCGTTGAAAGAGGACACTTCGATTCAAGAGAACGTCTCTTGTCATTTGAGCACTTTCCGAAAGATGCTCAAAACCCAAGACGTATCGCCCTCGTCCGGTTCAAGACCGAAGTCAAGCCCGGAGAAGATGTCCTTCCTATCTTTAAGGAGTTTAACATCACTCCCGCAACCCTGATCGATATCCTAACTATCAATCTCCAACACCCCGGAGTAGTTGATGAATCCCCAATCGTCGCGCTCGGCGATATGAAGCAAGTCGGCGGCGAAAAGCACGCCCCAGCAATCAGCGGTAAAAGCGACTGCCGATATCTCAATATGATGTTCTGCCTGGATGATGTTCCACGCAACGTCCGCTACGCCGGAGTCATTACCTGCTACTAAGCCAACCCCGCAAAGCCGGGGTTTTTATTTTAAGAAAAATAAAAAGCGCCAAACGTATTACGCGCTTGACGCTAGACAGTCGCAACGACAGCGGCAACTCTTTCGAGGTAGCCGTCCTCGTCAACACGCAGTTGCTTAGAATCGATAAGACGGTTAATGGCCGACTGAATAGCCTTGACCATCAAACCATCCTTCATATTCAAAGGCAACGCGTAGCCTTCGAGGTTTCTTGCCTGCCTTAAACGGTTTACCACCTCGCCTCTCTTGAGATATACCTTGTCAGCCGAGGCTCGATCGATAATCTGTAAGACAGCCGCTTGCCAATCCTCCGGCGAATCAATGAGCTTCCGGCCGTCTTGGTAGAATTTACCTTTAGCCGAACCTTTATCGTAGAAGGACCTATTAATGGCGTCCTTCCCCGACTGAGGGCCTCGAGCTATCCTTTCGTCATCCAAGACGACAAGGTAGTTTTCCTTTTCCAAGGCGACTAACTCATTACGAAGATGATTCTCGACATTAGTATCAGAGAAAGTCGAGATATCATAGCTGAAGTAAGGAGCTGAAGATTTCGCTTTCTCCGTCACTCCCTCAAAAGTCAGGGTGTAGCCGGACTTCTCAAGAATACCCAACAAGATCTTTTGCCAATCTTCACTGGCAACAGGATACTTCAAAGGACCTTGAGGTGGCGCCGGACCGTGATTCTTTTCACGCCCCTGGGGATTTCTTCGCCCCGAGGCATCATCATCAGAGCCATCCTCGGCAGTTACGTATTCGCCGACAATACTCCTTAGCTTCTCGCGTCCCTTGGTGGTCAAATCGTAACAACCAGTAACAGGATCGCGTCTCAGCAGTTCCGCCTTACTCGAACCGTAGTTGAGCTGTTGAGTTATCGTCTTATTATCGAAACGTGGGTTGGCTTTCAGTGCTCGAGTGATATCATCGCGACTCATCGGACCCCGAGTAAAAACAGTAAGCAACTGATCGATAAGCTTCCCGGATTTCCCGGTCTTGGCTCGCCGATGAGATGCTTGCAATTGCGCCAAACGATCTTCGCGGTTAACTGACCGGCCATTGCCGGATTCAGCCTTTTCTTCCCGCAATTGAGCCTGGAGCTGTTGTTTGCACGTAACCTTCTGAGCGCTATCGACGGCTCCCGATTCAGCTCCTGTCTCTTCCGCCCGATGCCACTTGCGGTCAGTCCTACCGATACGACCGCTTTTTTTCAGTTTCAAAAGAGCCTGATAAACAGCGCCTTCGCTGTTCCCAACCTCTGAAGCAACTTCTTTAGTCGTAAACCCGCGTTTCGGTCCGCGACGGCTGACAATCTCGACGAGCTTATCTGATTTATCGTTCCGCTGTCCGCCCTTCGGCTTTTGGTTTGTAGCCGTTTCCTTGGAAACAGCCCGCCCATTGCCTTTCGAATCCGAGGTAGCTTTTTCCGGCAATTCAAGAATCTCTAAATCTCCTCTCGACTGAGAAGGAAGCAAGGCAAGATTTTCCTGCGCCTTCCTGGTAATAGCTTCGGCCTGCGCCGAAAGCTTCCCGGCATTTTCGATCTGCTTCCGATTTAGATCGTGAACCAAATCAAAAAACCTGCCGGTAAAATCCTTCCGATCCTCCTCGCTCAGACCCGTCTCCGGATCAATGCTGTGAACATCGGAAACCAAGACTGCCCCATCCTTTGGAAGAACAACCGCCAAGAAATTGCTTATTACCTGACTTTCCATGACCTACCCCTTTTAACCGTTCCCACCCTAAAAACACAAGAAAACTGATTTATTTCAAGCGCCTAATTCGACGCTACTTTTTAAGTACGACTCACTAATTCAGTTTAATAACAATCGCCTATTTAAGTCAAATTAAAAACACCCATAAAGGTGTTTTTAATTTCTTTGTAGCCCCACGGAGAATCGAACTCCGGTTCTCGCCTTGAGAAGGCGGTGTCCTAGCCACTAGACGATGAGGCCGAATAAAATAACATTGTCAACATTATACATATATATTATAATAAAATCAAGTCTAACTAAATAATGGGAGGTAATAATATGGAAAAAATAGATTTGGGCGCTTTCGCCAAGGGCATAACCATTGCCGTCATCATGCTCATAGTCGGCCTATGCCTTTTTGGCTGGGGCTTAAGTATCGGCTTATCAAGTCCGAAAGCCGCTAACAATAGCTGCCTTAAAGAAGCGGCAAAAAAAGTCGAAGATTCCAATCTTTTTATCATGGACAAGCAACCGCTTAATGCCATAACAGGTAAAATAACAAAAATAGAAAACGGCAAGCTTTACTTAGAAGCAGCTAATCTCATGCAAAATCCCCTAGCCGAATCAACTCCGAAAGAGAGGGCGATTAATTACGACGATACGATAAAAATCTCCTTGCAGCAAAATAAATCACCCGAGACGATGAATGCTGACATGGCTAAGTTCAATAAAGAGATGGCGGCCTTTTCCAAAGATCCGAAAATCGCTCCTCCTATGCCTCCCATGCCTTTTGAAATAAAAACCATCAGTCCTTCCGAATTAAAAACCGGAGTTAGCGTAATGATTATGTCTTCTGAAGACATAAGATACGCCAAAGAAGTAAAAGCCAGCGAAATAAGAATCATCAATCCTTAAGCTTATAAATAAAAAACTCCGAAACACTTCGGGGTTTTTTTATTCGCATTTATTTTTGTATCTGTATTTGTATTTGTATTTGCGTTAGTATTTGCGAGCGTTAAAAATCAAAACTTATAAACGAAAATCCGATTAAGCTCCGTATTATCCTGATTAGTAATAACCACCTTATCCGCCTGCCTCCTCTTAAGAGCAAACCCGTAAGTAACAACCCTGCTGCCAGGCTTCATTTCCTTAACAAACTTATCGTGAAGCTTATCCATGGTTTCGGGAAATAGATAGCAAAAAACGATATCCGCTTTCGAAAGATCCGCTTTATACATATTAGAAAAATGAACTTCTGTTTTTTTATAACGCCCATACCAAAGATTAAAAATCGCCATTAAGTAAGGCCAAACAGAAATTTCATACCCGATACCCCTGGTATTATAATTCTTTTCCGCATAAGTCAGTAAATGGGCTTTACCGCAACCAAGATCATAAATCAACTCATTGGGCTTAGCCTCAACCGCCTCCATAATCGCCTTAAAATCCTTATTGGATGTTGAAATAAAAGGAATGCCTTCTGCCGCAATCATACCGATAACAATGAGCGAAGCGATAATCGCCGCCAATACCGACAAGATGAGCATTAAGAAAAGAATGTAGATCATAATAAGTCTTAAGTTATAATAACTGACTGAATTATAACAATTTTTAGGCTATTTTACATCCCCCTTGACAATTATCAAAAAAATCGATAAAATACGCATATTGGTTACAGTAATTGGCCAAATACTTAAATAAGACAATAAATTATGAAAAAAGATATCCATCCGGAATATTACTCAGACTCTAAGGTTACCTGCGCTTGTGGCAATACCTTTACTGTTGGTTCAACCTTAAAAGCCATAAATACTGAAATGTGCTCTGCTTGCCATCCTTTCTATTCAGGCAAACAAAAATTAGTAGATACCGCTAGACGCGTCGATAAATTCCAAAAGAGAGTCGCCGCTCAAGAAGGTTCTGCCGCCACTCGAAAAGGCAAGAAAGTTAAGAAGGAAAAGTTAAAAATCATCAAAGAGACTAAAAAAGCTAAGACCGAAAAATAGCTTAAATAAAATAAAAAGAACCCTTAAGGCATAAGATGCGTGGGTTCTTTTTATTTAAAGCCGTTTAAAAACTATTCCTTTTAACTTAAGGATGGCCTATAATGTAATTATGAGAGAAAAACTAGCCAAACTGCAATTAAGATTCGAAGAATTGGAACGCCTGCTTCAGGACGAGTCCATTGTTTCTAATCCGGAAAAAAGCAAGAAAATCGCCCAGGAATATGATGACCTTAAGGAAGTTATTGAGGCGAATAAGAAACTTAATAAAGTTGAGAGCGATCTGATTGAAATAGATAAGATGCTTGAAGATAATAAAGATGATGAGGAATTGAAAGCCATAACCGAGGAAGAGAAAAAAGCCCTTATCGAACAACAAAACGAATTAGAAAAAGAAATTCGGACTTTACTGATCCCGAAGGATCCGGCCGATAAAAAAAATGTCATTATGGAAATAAGAGCCGGCGCCGGAGGCGACGAATCGGCTTTATTTTCAGCTGAGCTTTTCCGCATGTATTCCCGCTTTGCCGAAAAAAAGAATTGGAAAGTATCCCTAATCTCTTCTAATAAGATCGGCATCGGCGGTTTTAAAGAAGTTATTTTTGAAGTAAAGGGCAAAGATATTTACGGCTTGATGAAATATGAAAGTGGCGTCCACCGAGTCCAGCGAGTGCCGGAAACGGAGAAAAAAGGCCGCGTCCATACCTCAACAGTGACTGTCGCCGTTATTCCGGAAATAGAAGATGTCGATATTAAAATCGACCCGAAAGACTTAAGAATCGATACCTTCTGTGCTGGAGGCCATGGTGGACAATCAGTCAATACGACTTATTCGGCGGTTCGCATAACCCATATCCCGACCAACTTAGTCGTTAACTGCCAAGACGAAAGATCTCAGCTCCAAAATAGAGAAAAAGCTATGATGGTTCTTCGCTCCCGGCTTTGGGCCCTAAGAAGAGAAGAAGAGGAAAAGAAGCTGAGCGCCGAGAGAAAATCCCAAATCGGAACGGGCGACCGCAGCGAAAAAATCAGAACTTATAACTTCCCTCAAGATCGCATTACTGATCATCGAGTCAATCTTAACTTCAATAACATTCCGGTCATCCTTGACGGCGAAATAGAAGAGATAATCAAAGCCGTTAAAGAACATTACGATAACCTGCAAATCGTCGCTGATTAAAAAATACTCCCTAACCGGAGTATTTTTTATTTTAAGTCTATTTAACTATTTTCTTATTCTTTTTACCTGGCAAAAAATTCTCTTTAGAGACAACCGGCCTTCCAAGTTTGCGTTCAATTTGCTTCCTAGCCGATCCGGCGATTTGGCCGCCCGACCTGGCGTCGTCCTTTAGCCTTGGCAAGCCTTCTGATTCATTTTTACGATGTATTTCCGTCGTCGTCTGCTCTCCCAGCATAGTCAGAATTAATTCCAGATCATTCATATGATCTCTAAGATTTTCTCTCTTCAATCCTTTAATTTTTTTATACTCAGACGGTATAACGCCAAAAGTCGCCTTAGATATCTCAGCGGTCAAGATTTCATAATCCTTTTGCCTTTCCGCTCCTCGTTTATCCCATTCGTCCGTCAGCTCATTGCGAACAGCAATTCCTCGCATTCTTTTTTCTATCCAATTATCCGGGTAACCCTTTAACTTATAAAGTGTCTTAGCGCGTTTTGAGGCCAATTCCGGGTCTTCGATTTCCTTAATTCTTTCATAGCCGACTTTAGCCAGCCAGCGTTTAAGTGGCTCAGCTTTAGGCGATGGAATTGACTGGATAATACGAAATAAGCCTTCTGTATTGGCGCAATCGGTTTCTCGCATTTTGCCATCTTCGGCTGTCATTTTCAACTGTTCCCAAAATGGGAACGGTTGAGACATATCTTTATCTCTTTCTTTCATTTTAGCCCAATATGTCTTCGGCTGTGGACTATCAGTCAAAATGGCGATAATATCTAAAATAGAAAACCACCATTCTTTATGAAAAATGGTCTTTCTAATTGCATTGCCTTTAAAAATTGCAACTTGGTTAATTATCTCCTTATTATCCATACTAATGAATTATTACTCTTTGAGGTTAATTATACTCCTAAAGAATAACCTCGGCAAAGCCTATCAAATGGACCTGAATTTTTAATTTGACGCATATAAAAAACTCAGTTGTCGACAACTGAGTTTTTTATTTACCCAAAAGGAATAATTTCTTATTTTTTTAAACTACCAAATATATTAGTCTGTAAAATATCCTATACTTATACTACTCTGCTTTTTTTCTAGCAGTGATATATATAGTATAGACACCAGTGTCCGTTCGGTCAATTTTATGATACATAATTATTCCCATTTCTTCCAGTTGTTTATATAGGGAACTCATTTTATCGAATTTTTCTTCAATAACCTTACGATTTTCATCGAAATATATAATAGCTCGATCTCCATCATATAAACTACTATAAACTGCCCACAATAAATTTTCCTCTTCTCTACTGAGTCCATCCCATTGTTTTATAAGATCACGAGCAGTAGGAAGCTTTAGCATTTCATTGATTAATTCCTGTCTTCTTTCAAGTACTTCTTGATTTTTTTTACCTTCCCCTTCAGTTTGGCTATTTATTCTTTGTTCCGGTGATTTTGGCATAAAATTACAATAATATTTAAAATAATGATGCCTTTATTGTACCTCCCCCCGACAGGTTTTGGCAAATTTTTTTATCCACAGGCATTGATTTATTGACCTTCTGAGGCTGTATTCGTATCGGATTTGCGCCATTGATAAATATTGTGCCAACTTATTTATAAGGAGCCTGCCTACCGGCAGGCAGGCATGATTTCGATCGGCGCGACTTTTTTTGTAATACTTTTTTTCTAGAAAAAAGTATTAGGTATAAAAAAATAATGCAAGGGATTCCTCCACTCAGATGATTATATCCTCAGTCGGAATAACAATGCGGGATGACGAACACAAAAAAAATACGCTCCTGCAATTACAAGAGCGTGTTTTTTTATTTTGCTTTTTAAATTTTAAACTTATCCCTTACTTCCCCTGCCAGAACTTATCAAACCTAACTAACAATTCTTCCGCTCTTAAAGGCTCAGCCATAATTTCCTTAACGATTTTTTCCATTCTCGCCCCTTGAGAACCCTTAACAAGGATATAATCACCCTTATTTATCCTGCCTTGAACGAAAATCCCAGCCTCTTCGCGATCGGAAAAAGTAAATACCCTATCCCTATTCATGCCAAGACTTAAAGCTTTATCAGCAATAATCGCGGCTCTATCTCCAACCGTAATCAAATAATCAATTTTATTTTCTACGATTTTCTTACCGACTAATTCATGGCCCTCCCTAGTAAAATCACCAAGCTCCAACATATCGCCTAGGACTGCGTATTTATAAGTCTCCGTTTCAATCCTACCTAAAACATCAACAGCCGCCGCCATCGAATCGGGCGAAGCATTATAGGTATCATCAATAATATATGTACCTTTAATGCCACTAATTAAATTCATACGTCCGCTGGGCGCCTTGAATTGCTTTAAGGCCGTAGCTATTTCAACCATATTCATTTCAAAAATAATCCCAATCGCCGAAGCCGCCAAAGCAGCATAAACTAAATGCTCCCCTAAAATATTAGGCAAAAGAACCGGAACAGCGCTGCCATTATAAATCATTTTAAAACTTAGGCCTGATAAACCACCTAATTCGCCATGAGAAAGACTGACTTCAACCGCTTTAATATCGGCTTCGTTTTTTATGCCGTAAGTTAAGCATCTACCTTTAGCCAAGCTAACCATGCTCTCCGTATATTGATTATCGTTATTTAAAACTGCCCAACCGTTCCGATCGATATGGGAAATAACAATAGCCTTTTCTTTAGCTATTCTCTCTAAGGTTCCAAAATGTTCAAGGTGAACAGGACCAATATTAGTTACCACTCCAACATAACAATTAACCAAATCAGTTAGATACTTCATATCGCCTTTCCGATCAACTCCCATTTCCAAAACTAAGATATCAGGATAATTTTTATCCTTAAAAATCATTAAGCTGACGGCTTTAATAAAGACTTTAGCCCAGCTGATAAGCGAACGGCCGCCAGAACCGGCACCGATAATAGTCAAAGGCAAACCTATTTCATTATTATAGTTCTTGATATTGCGTCTGACTTTCAGCTTTGAGGCTAAAACGGCATAAATCGCCTCTTTAGTTGAGGTTTTACCCACACTACCGGTAATACCAACAACCTTCGGCTCATACCTTTTAAGGATAGCCGAGGCTAATAAAAACAAGATTTTTTTAAGGATTTTCCTGCCCATAGCTTACTTTTTTTACGGTTTGAGTTAGTCTCGGATCACTAGGATTGTCATACGGGACATTATAATACTGAAGGATAAATTTGGCAATATCCCCAAAAACCGGAGCGGCAACCAATTCGCCTAAGCTAGCGGTTCTTGGCCGATCAATTCTAACTAGCATTACGAATTTCGGGTCATTAAAAGGAGCATAACCGATAAAAGATCCGATCGTGGCATTAGCGTCATATTTACCGTCCGTATTAGCTACTTGAGCCGTTCCCGTCTTACCAGCCACGCGATAACCCGGAACTCCTGCTTTTTTTCCATGGCCGTTCTCAACGACGCTGACCATCATGGCTCCCGCCATAGACGCCGCTTTAGAAGAAATTACTTGGCGGATAATTTTCGGCTCAATATTAGTAACCTTCTTTTCCGGCGAAATAATTTGAGAAACTATATAAGGCTTCATCAATTTACCGCCATTAGCGATCATAGCGATCGCATTAACCATTTGAAGTGGGGTAGCCGTTAAGCCTTGCCCGAAAGAACCGGTAGCTGCATAAATCTCAGCACCTGATTTAAGATTATTAATATTACCGGGCATCTCCTTATCAAGCTCAATACCTGTAACATCCCCAAAGCCTGAATCTTTGATATATTTATAAAAAACTTTCGGCGTTATTTGACGCATAGCATAGATAACGCCGGTATTTATGGAATTCTCTAAGACCTGGGTCATACTCTGACGGCCGTAAACCTTATTTTCAAAATTTCTAATCGTATTGGGACCGATCTTAACCGAACCAGTATCCTCATATGTTGTTTCCGGGGTAATCTTGCCCGCGTCTAAAGCGTATGCTAAGGTCAAAGGCTTAAAAATCGAGCCCGGCTCATAGGCACTATAAATCGCCGGATTATTATAAACATTAGGATCTTCAACCTCATTATATTTATCCGGATTATAATCAGGATTACTACACATAGCAATAATAGCGCCCGTCTTCGGTTCCATAACTACAATTACTCCGCCATCAGCTTTAGAGTTTTTAACAGCAAAGAAAAGAGTTTGGCAAACTTTATATTGGATAGCCCTATCGATTGTTAAAACTAAATCAGAACCATCAACCTTCTCTTGAAACTTATTATTGCCGATAGCGATAATATTGCCCCTATTATCTTTTTCTGATTGGATTAGGCCTGATTTACCTGCTAATAAGGCGTCAAAACTGCCTTCAAGACCGTAAATGCCTTTACGTTCATCATTTTTAATACCCCAAAAACCGAGGATTTGTCCGCCCATGTTTTGTTCGGAATAATAACGCCAAGCCTCTTTCTTAAAATAAAATCCCCTTATCCCTGAAGCTTTGACTTTTTCCGATTGAGCATCGCTGATTTTATGTTTAATAGCGAGATATTGGCTTTCCTTATTAGAAAACTTGGTTGTCCATTTCTCTATTTCTTTATTTTTTTGATCCTCATACCAAGCATCCAACCTCGTTTTTAAAATCTCTGCCCTAAGCTTCGGATCAAGTTCGGCCGACAAATCCTTGGATAATTCTTTTTCTGCAGCTATACGATCAATGCTCTCCGGCAAACCGAAAATAGCAAAAATCAGTTCAGCCGCCGCTTTTGGATCTTCTATTTCCCTTGGTACGGCATAAAGCATGTCGAGTTCCTGATTACTAACTAAAGGAAATAAACTTGATTTATTGCCGTCCTTATCTAAAACATAAATCGAGCCTCGCTCGGGAAAAAGCTTTTTATAAAGCTCATGCTGGCCGGCAGCCAAAGCGGCATAAGCCGAACCCTGAAGAACTTGAAGATTAAAAAGCTGAATAATAACTGCCAAAACTAATAAGATAAAAAGATAGCCTAAGATTTTAATTCTTAGACCTTCGGCGCTTTCCCTCTTGTTTAGGAATGAGGATCCGATGCGCATATTTTACTTTCTTAACGCTACGACCTGATCGCTATAGTTTATGATTTCAACCCCGTTAGAAGCTACTAAATTAAGCTTAGGCACTTTTGAGACGACATTAGACATTGATTGCAAGCTGACATAAGTTAATTTTGCTTTCTTATTCTCATTTTGGAGTTCAGCCACCTGCCTTTCAAGGTCTTTAATGACATAGCCTTTGGTCGCCGTATAATTAGTTTGGAGTAAATAAGCTAAGCCGAAAATAAAAGACAAAGCAATCATAAAATAAGAAAGCCTTTGCCAGTTTGAAAACCAACTGAATAAACTGAACAATCCTCGACGGCGATTAAGCTCGGGGAAATGATGATTGCATTTTTCTTTTCGCCAGAATTTACACATGGAAAGAAGATACTTCGCGATTTAATATTTTAAATTTTCTCAATCACTCTTAACTTGGCGCTGCGGCTTCTCGGATTAGACTCGATTTCCTCGCTAGAAGGATAGATCGGCTTCTTAGTAATTAATTTAACCCGCGAATCCTCCGCCTTAGCCATTTCCCGAAACATATGCTTAACGATCCGATCCTCTCCCGAATGGAAAGTGATAATAGCTAAGCGGCCGCCCGAAGACAAGACTTCGACAGCTTCCGGAATGGCTTTTCTGATGTTGCCAAATTCGTCGTTGACGGCGATCCTTAAAGCTTGAAAAACCTTGGTAGCCGGGTTTTTCCGAGAGGGCTTTTTATAGCGTCTTTTATAGACGCGGGAGACTAGCTGGACAAGCATTTCAGCCGTCTCTATTTTTTCGCCTTGTTCTCGCAATTTTATGATTTCTTTGGCTAGAGGCCAAGCCAAAGGATCGTCGCCAAACTCCTTAAATATTTCAAATAACTCTTTCTGATTATAACTAGTCAATATCTCCGCCGCCGTTAAGTCGCCTGATTGCGGATTAAACCTTAAATCTAAATATCCCTGGTCATTAAAACTGAATCCTCTGCCAGAATCTGCTAATTGATCTGAGGATAAGCCTAAATCAAGAAGAACACCATCAATCTTATCCATTATCCCGTCTTTTTTTAACCTTAAATATATTTCCTTAAGATTTTTATAGTTGTCATTGACGAGAATCAAGTTATCGCTAATACTGTCTTTCGCCACTTTCGGATCAAGATCAACGCCGATAACTTTTCCTTCCGGCTTTATTCTATCCATCAGCTCAAGAGAATGGCCGCCGCCGCCAAAAGTTCCGTCAAGATAATTTTTACCTGGCTCCGGCTTTAAGGCTTCTAAAACTTCCTTAAGCATGACCGGTTCATGAATGGTCGCCATATTAATCATTTAAGCCTTCTAATGCTTCCGCTATTTCGCCAGAATTCTTTGCCGCCTCGGCGCTATAAGCCTTCCACTTATCTTCATCCCAAATTTCCAAATGAGTATAAAGGCCGGCCACGATCGCATTCTTATTTATACCGGCAAATTCTCTAAGATACTCAGGCAAGATGATCCTGCCCTGCTTATCGAATTCAACTTCCATGGCGCTCGCCAACATAAAGCGGGTAAAAGCGCGGTTATTAGACTTCGTAATCGGAAGGCTAGAAAATTTTTCCGCCATCTTATCCCATTCTTTTTTCGGATAAAGGACTAAACAATTATCCAAACCCTTAGTTACGACCGCCTTTTTTAATTCAGTCCGAAACTTAGCCGGAATAGCCAGTCTACCTTTAACATCTACACTATGGGAATATTGGCCTAGAAACATAATTTTAGCTTCAGTATTTTCACCACTTTTCACCACAATTCACCTTACATGTTTAATTATAACCCACTGCTTGGGATCTGACAACACTTCCTAACAATTTTTTAGAATTAAAAAAGCGCCCTTTTTCGGCGTTTTTTTAATTACGAGTCTTTAATTGGTGGATAACAAGTGGATAAGTAATCCCCTTTTAACCGATATTGGGTTCGCGATCATAAACCGGAACAACCGGTTTGAATTTTTTCTGAGTTTTTAATTTTTTTACAACTTTACCGACTAACTCATTATTATCGCTGAATTCTTTAAGACTTAAGCCGACAACCGGTATTTTAAGCGCGTAAGCAAGGGTGTTGGCAGAAGCAACACCAATCCGAACTGAGGTAAAACCGCCGGGACCGGTTACGACTCCGAGACCTTTGATCTTTTTTAGTTCTATTTTATTTTTTTTCATGGCAGTTTCAACCAATCTTAAGAGATGCTCTGACTGCTTCCTTTCGCCTGTTTTTTTATAAACCTTAAAATCTTTCGCCGTCTTGGCGAGTATAATAGAGATTTCATTGTCTTTAGCTGTGTTGATGATTAGATGCATAGAGTGTGGGGCTAAGGACTAGGAAACAGTACCTTAAAAATAATAAATTTAATTACAATTACTTTGGTTACTAGTTACAAGTTGCTAATTTAATTATCTTATCATTTTAATCTTTTTTCGGCAAAATAAAAAATCCCTCGTCTTCCGGGCACTCAAGCGTCAAGGAATCCAAGGGATTAAGTCAAGCCGTCACGTCAATTTTGGAACGACGACGCGATTACTAAGCTCAGCATCCCGGGCATAGCCACGCTCAAAGCGACTGACACTAGCACGGAGCTTGCCACTGACAGATAAGTACGCAAAAGCAACGAATAAATGACCATGCGACCAATATAGGAAAAAAGTCGCGCGACCATCAAGTCGGAACCAGTCTCGATACTTCCTAGCGAAACCTCTGATCTGGGCCGGCGTAAGACAGAGCCTATCTAAGTCATGAGATAATGAGCCGAACATCTGAGGAAAAGTTCCGTCCCTCTCCAACTCGAGCACCTCGACTTTCGTAGCGAGTGTAGGCTTACCGGGTTCGTCCGCGCCCCAATTACGAAAATCAGGGTCGATATTTCCGTCGAAGACATCATGAGCACCAATAAATCCTTCCGTCCCGTCGGTCGCGTCGATAATGAGCTCATGATCACCTGAGACTGAGCGGAAGTAAGGTTTACAATTGACAATAACCTCCGCAATCCGCTTCAGCGTTTGCGCTCCTGCCGGCGTAATTAGACGATAAATATCCTCCATCGTCCCGCCGAGCTCTTTCACCTTATCTACAAGCAAAGTAATCAGGGATTGAAAAACCCCGGCGCCGGAAATAATCGCTTCCACCTCTTTCTTACTCTTAGCCATGACTTCCTCTCTTTCGATCAGCCCCTCATTCCAGCACTATGTCGGAACCCCAGGCCAATCTTTGTTGTACAGTACTATCCAATATATATCATTTATTGATCTTTTTGTCAATGTTTAGAAAAAATTTAAACTAAAAATTAGCCTAGTCAGGCTAAATAATTTTCGCATTTGTATTTGTATTCGTATTTGCGAGCGTTAAAAAATATTGTGCTGATTTTTCATGATAGCGAGGCTTAAAAGCCAATTACTTCTGTTGCTATTCTGATAATTGGCTTGCCGAGCGAAATGAAATAATCAGCCATGATTTTTTACAGCGAGCGATTTTTCTTTTTGTTAGCTTTTTCTTTTCTAAAAAAGAAAAAGTAAAAACAAAGAATTAATAATCAAACTCTCTTTATATACTTGTCATCCCGAGGGAGCGCAGCGACCGTGGGGATCCCGTGGAAATATAGTAAGTCTTTAATTGCCTCGGCAAACCCCTCCTAACCTCCCCTTGGTAAGGGGAGGGGAAATACAACCTGGATTCCCATTTTCACGGGAATAACAACTAAAAAAGACTTGGATAATAATTAAACCAAGTCCATTAAAATTCATTAGACAAAATGTCAGATTGATATTTCCACGGGATCCTCACGGTCGATTGATTACAATCTCCCTCAGGATGACATTAAAGAGAGTCCTTAATTACAAATTACTTATTACTTGCACCTTCTGGCATTACTTATTACCTGTTACTTGTTACTTTCGACTTTATGACTTTCGACTCTCCCCCCCCTCTTACTTCACATAAACCCTCGTCCCAATATCGACCCAATCATAAATAATCTTCGCTTCCGGAGTTTTCATATTGACACAGCCATGACTCATTTGATGTCCGAAATTATTATGCCAATAAGTGCCATGAATCGTATACGGCCCCTTAAAGGAAGAAACCCAAGGGACTCCCGGAAGATCATAATTGTCCGGATGGTTATACCCGTAATACCCGCTCATCCTAACACTAGCTCGCTTTAAGAAGATAGAAAATTCGCCCTTAGGCGTCGGATGAGTCCTTAAACCGGAAGAAATCAGGAATTTACCTAATTGATAGCCGTTCTGCCAATATATTAAAGTTTGCGATTTAAGATCAACTGAAATATATTTATAATCTTTCTCATTCAAAGACTCAAAGATTCGCTCCGGCAAAGTTATAATCTTAACCGAGCCGTCAGCGTCTTTAATTGACGCGATCTTACCGCCACCCTTATATTCAAACTCATAAGCCAAGAATTGCTTCAATCTCTCCCCTTGGCCGCTAAAAATCCCGATTCGCGCCTCGGCCCCGAAGCTCGGCGCCGTTATTATCTCCGCCTTACTGTCGTTATTGATATCGCCGACAGCCGTATTCACTCCGCCGATATAGCCCTCATCATAAGCGAAGAATGATTTTAAAATATTAAAATTGCTATCCATAACAAGCACTTCCGGCTTATTGCCGTAACCGTAAGAAACGATTATTTCCGCTCTGCCGTCGTTATTAATATCTCCAGAAGAAATATTAACGCCGCCGATCGGCTTAATCGGCAAGCCTTTCTTAAAAAATTTACCCTCTTTAAGATAACCGACTTCCGGATTGCTATTTAAACCGCTGGAAAAGATTATTTCCGCCTGGCCATCTTTATCAATATCACCGGAAGCGATTCGCGCGCCAGAACGCTCTTTTTGAGCAAAGACGAATTCCTGATAAAGTAGTTGACCATCTTTAAAAACCCGGACATGCGGCCCGCCGCCGAAACCGGGCGCGGTTATTATCTCCGCCTGGCCGTCGCCGTCATAATCGCCGACCGCCACATTAACGCCGCCCTTGAAACTTTCCGCGTAAGCTAAAAATTCGCTGACAACTTGCCCTTCAAGGTTATAAATCTTGACTATCGGGGAATAACCGGCCCCAAAACCGATAACGATTTCATCTCGCCCATCATGATTTACATCACCCGAGGCTAAGCTAACCGTTGAATTAAAATCTTTCGCTAATGGCAAGAAGCTAGCGGTCTCTTTTCCTGATGCATCAAAAAACTTCAACCAGGGATCAATCCCGGGGATAGCTGCGTAAACCGCTTGGCCTCCCGCTAAAAATAGCAAAGAAGCCGCGCCGAACATCATTATTTTACGACGCATATCTTAAAGATTATCAATGACGATTATATTCTTACCTTCAAGAAGGTCGTAAAGGAATTTATCGGTTACATTCTTGCGAAAAAGAAAATCGGCCTTAGGCATGATGGAATAATTGAGCGTTTGCCCCATTTCCTTCTCAAATGTCTTAATTAAACGAGAAAACTTCGTCTTATCAACACTGCCGACGATGAGCATATCAACCGGGGCGTCTCGGCGTCCGACAAATATACCGGAAAGAAGAAAAAAAGCGATGTTGCCGATTTTCTCTATTTTTTGAACTAAGGATTTTTCAACGATGACTTGAGCTTTAATCATTAAAGCGCGTAACTCCTCCACAAAAGGAAAATGAGGATTGAGAATATAATAACGTTTATTATCTTTCGGTTCTTTAATACTTTCTTCGGTTTCGACGCCTTCTTTAGTGGCAGAAGTGATGATGCCGATCTCCTCAAGATTGGCTAGTTCCCGCCTAACCGAATTAAGATGGAGTTCCATGTTGCGCGACATCTCGCGAACGAAAAAAGATTTGTCAGGATTATTAATAAACATCCTAAGAAGAACGACCCTAGTCTTTGAACCGAATAATTGTTCAAGCATATTTTATGATCAAAATTTTAGTAATGGCAGCTAAGCGACTAGAAAGGCGAAAAATCCATTTTATCCTCCAAAGCCATTTAACAACTTCTATAAAATATTGTATAATAAATAGAGTTAAGTGTAAAGATAATGAGCCAATTTTCAACCCAAATCCATAAACTCTCCCTCGATTCCAAAGATGGCGTAATCGTGGGCGATGTTTTTTCAACTAAAACCGAGAAAGGCCTAACTGACCGGCTCGGCTATATTTTTGGCCTGATCGAATTAATAGATATGCCTGATCAATTCATTGACAGGTTTTTTGAAATCGTCGAGGACTTAAGAACAGAATACTATCTCCCGCCTTTTAACCTTGAAAACGGCTTAGAAAAAAGATTCGAAGAATGCCTTCTTCGGGCTAATCGGAGAATATATAAAGCCATCAACGAATCAATCGAAAAAATCGACCTGGAAAATATCAACTGTATCCTCGGCCTAAACCATCGCAGTCAGCTTTTCCTAAGTCAGGCAGGAATCGGGCTCGGACTTCTTTTCCATTTAAAAAGCAAATACGATTATTCCATTGTAGAAATTTTTGATAATCATAGCGACAAGAAGCATAAGCTTAATCAGGAAAGGCTTTTTTCCAATATCATCAGCGGCGGCATAAGCGAAAAAGATACTCTTTTCTTTTCCAATAACTCCATTACCAACTACCTTTCCAAAAAAGACCTATCGGAAATAATCCTGAAAGAACATCCCCAAGAAGCGCTCTTAATGATTGAGAAAAAGTTAAGGTTGGCCAATTCGGAAGAAGGCTTTTATGCTATTACTATCGACTCGAATCGAGAACAAAAAAACAGCCAACTGGAAAAAGAAAAAGCGGAAACCATTTATAACTCAAAAACAGAGCATTCTTTAAATAACCTAATCAAAACTCAAGAAAAAACAGAGCAATTCCTTAAGCCTTCTTTAATGCCTAATTGGCAAAAAGCCATTGTCATCGCTCTCAGTTATCTTAAAAAGGGAGTTATCTTTATCAGCATTAAAGGCTATCAAGGACTTAAGATTGCCGGCGTAAAATCATGGGGCTTAATTAAGAATGTCCTGCCCGGCCATAAAGCTAAAACTATTCCCGAAGAAGTAAAAAAAGAAGACGATATAGATGAAATCGGTATCGAGGAATTCTTAGAAGAAATGCCCAATCGCCAGGCCAGCGAAATAACCGAAGCTAATTTAAATAATGTAGCTCCGGAATACCCAATTAGCGAATCAATCGTCGAAGCGCCGGAAAATATTGTCGATCTAAAAGAAAATAACGCAGACATAATCGCCGAAGACGATGATGATATCTTTATCGCCAGTAAATACGAGGATACTTCTTCCGAAATAATGAATAAGGAAGAGCCAGTAGCGGAAGAAGTAATGCTCAGCGAAGAAGAAAAAGAATTTCCGGTTGAAGAGCCAATAGCGGAAATAGAAATGATAAGAACCGAGGGGCCGAAATCCTTAAAGCAATCGCTATCTAATACCGATCAGAAAATCGTAATCAAGCTAAACCCTTTTAAATCAATAATTTATTGGTTGGCTGGTGCGATAAATATTTTTAAAAACGGCGGACCGGCGAAAAACCTAAGCCTCCGACTCAATCAAGCAATTCAATCTTTTATTAATCTAAGGCGATCGCAGCAAGCAGTTCTGATTGTAATTTTTGTCCTGCTTTTCCTCTTCAGCCAAAGCGCCGTCTTAATTGGAAGAAGCCAAAGGTCCTCCAGCAATATAAATATCCCGGAAATCTCGAGCCAAATCCAAGAACTGCTTGATTCGGCGGAAGCAAAGAATGTTTATGCTGACGAAGCCGGCTCAAAGATAAACCTCGACGAAGCTCAAGCCTTATTAGATACTATACCTGATAGCAAAAAATTCGCCTCAACTAAAGAAGAATTACAAAACAGGATCAATAGCATCAGCGAATCAATCCAAAAAATAGTCAACATTGAGAATCCGCCGTTAGTGTATGACCTAGGGAAAAATAATCCCGATGTCCAACCAGCCGGCTTAGCCAGCATTAACAGTAATTTATTTACCGCCGATAAAATTACCGGCAACCTTTATCAACTTGATACCGTAAAAAAACAATTTAAAAAAATCGTCGGAAACGCCAAAGCGAAAAAAATAGAGAATTGGAATGATAAGCAACTAATCATCTACGACGGACTGAAAAGCGTTTCCTTCTTCCTAATCGGTTCAAGCTCAACTCAACCGGCTCTAGCTTTAAGCGAGCCACTAAGCGACTTTGCCGTTTACAGCTCGCGCCTATACGCCCTCCTGCCGGGCAAGAAGCAAATCATGAAATACTCGCCAACAGGTAATAAACTTAATTCCGGCGCCGTTTTTTATAAAGACCAAGCTATCCTAAAAGACGCCGTCTCTTTAGCTGTCGATATCGATTCCTACCTACTCCTTACTAATGGCGAGGTGGTTAAAATAGTTAAAAATGAAGTAGAAAGGCGATTCAATATTTCGGCCGGAAAGAAGCTAGGTATCAACTCCCA
Organism: uncultured Gammaproteobacteria bacterium; assembly: GCA_964512625.1. Classification (GTDB taxonomy): domain Bacteria; phylum Patescibacteriota; class Patescibacteriia; order 2-01-FULL-39-33; family 2-01-FULL-39-33; genus CAZEKG01. The sequence continues at coordinate 174,632 of CAZEKG010000001.1, forward strand.
AATCCAAACCGAATCCGGCTCCAACTACCTATTTATTTTTGATCCGACCAATAAGAGAATCATCGTTACCGACCGCAAGGGATCAATCAAGCTCCAATTCGTCTCTCCCGCCCTCTCTAATGCGACTGATTTTACCATCCAGGAAAAGCTTAAGAAAATCTTCTTCCTTTCGGATAATAAAGTCTATTCTCTCGATATAAAATTTTAATTCAAACTAAAAACTCCCGAGTTAAACGGGAGTTTTTAGTTTGAAGATTTATTTCAAAGTAACAGTAGCGCCAGCGGCTTCTAATTGCTTCTTAAGCTTTTCAGCTTCTTCTTTCTTTACAGCTTCTTTAACGATTTTTGGAACAGCATCAACTAAATCTTTAGCTTCTTTAAGGCCTAATTCAGTAATAGCTCTAACTTCTTTAATGACAGCGATCTTACTAGCGCCGGCAGAAGTGATTTCAATGTCAAAGCTGTCTTTTTCTTCAACAGCTTCAGCTGGAGCAGCAGCGGCAGAAACAGCAGCTACCGGAGCAGCAGCGCTAACACCGAACTTCTCTTCAAGAACTTTTACTAACTCTGATAAATCAAGAACGCTCAAGTTTTCGATTTGCTCCACAAGAGATTTAAACTTCTCAGGAACAACTACATCTTTTTTTTCTTCTGACATAATTTTAAATTAATATTTTTATTAAGACTTCTTTTCCTTAACGGAGTTAAGGACATAAACCAAACTTCTCAAGTTGCCTTGCATTACGCCGACCAATCCGGAGAGAGGCGCCGCCATGCTACCAACCATCTTAGCCAACAACTCTTGCTTGCTAGGAAGCTTAGAAAGAGAAAGGATCATTTTTTCATCAATCACTTTACCCTCTAAAATACCGCCGACAATCTTAAGTTTTTGCTGACCCTTAGCGAAACTGCTAGCCAACTTAGCTGGAGTTATCTCATCGGTATAACCTAATATTACGCCGACTTCTCCGGTTATGCTTTCGTCGTCGCCTGCCTGGATGCCTTTTTCCAACAATACTTTCCTAAGTAAAGTCTTCTTAGCTACCATGTAAAGCGCGCCTTCGTCCTTGCAATTGTTTCTCAATTGGTCAATTTCCTTAACCGGAATACCGGAGAAATTAACAAAGACGCCTGACTTAACCGAACCGATTCTTTCCTGCAAAGTTCTTAGAATTTCGCCTTTTTGCACTTTGTTTTTAGGCATATTTCTATAGAATTATTTAATCTAATTAACTTTTTAAAAAACAAAATCCGTGGTTATCCACAGACTTTAAAAGCCAAAAAACGAGTTTCTAGCTATTATTTTCCTCGATAGGCCGTTTTATGGGTTTAAGCTCTAATACCTTAATTTATGGTATTTTTAGGCCTTAAGGCCTATTTTTAGAGCACCTATTGTCTGTGGAATTAGGTTTTACTTCCTTATTATAGCAAAATTAGGCCTTTTGTCAATAATCGGCTCTAATCGAGATACTTTGCGGTATTGGCCTGATGCTCTTGAAAAGTCTTGGCAAAATGAGTCACGCCGTTTTTATCCATTAAAAAATAATAATAATCGTTCGCTTTCGGATAGATAACTGCCCTAATCGAGTCTAGGCCAGGATTACTAATAGGTGTCGGGGGCAAACCTGGATATTTATAAGTATTATATTTCGAGTCAACAGCTAAGTCGTTATAGCTTGGCCTTAACTCGCTCTTGCCGGTTACATAATTAACCGTAGCATCGGATTGTAGCGCCATGTTTATTTTAAGTCGTTTTAAAAAGACATCGGCTACCATCGCTCTATTGTCGGCCGTCGCTTCCCTCTCAACTATCGAAGCTAGCGTCAAAGTTTTATAAAAACCGATGCCGGAATTATCCGCCTCCTCGCGAAGATCGAGAGTGAATTTATGATCGAAGTTATCAAGCATCTTAGTAATAAGGTCTTCGGGCTTAGCATCCTTGAATAAGCGGTAAGTATCCGGGAAAAGAAAACCTTCAAGATTGTCGCCTTTGACTTCGGAAAGAAAGTCGTATTTTCCGCGCCACTTCGAAACGACCGCGGCGGCCAAGAATTCTTTCGCCGTCATCACTCCTTGAGCCTCAAGATAACTAGCAATCTGACGATCTGTCCAGCCTTCGCGAATAATAACTGTTTTTTCCAAATCAGCATTCTTATTATCGGCTAAATAATCAATCAACGATATCAAGTCGAGATTTTTCTTAAGGGAAAATTGGCCGTATGCTAATTTATCCGACTTATTATTTATTTTAGCAACTATCTTGAATAATAATTCGCTCCTAATCAGCCCGTCCGACTTAAGTTTATTAGCGATAGCGCTAGCTCCCTCCCCTTTTTCAATATTAATCATAACACCATCATTACTCTTGGAAACCGGGGAAATAAAATAAAAAAAACCGGCTGATAACAGCCCGATAAGCAAAATTGCTAAAAATAATATCAAAAATATTCTCTTCATGAATTGATTATATCAAGCTTAGGAATTAAAGACAATAAGTGTTTTTTTATGATATAATTCAAACAATCAATCTTAGATAATATGCTTAAATTCATAAAAAGAGTCATTCTTTTCCTAGTCCTGGCCGGCTTATTTTTTAAATTATCCGTTATTGCGGCAATCGCTTTCTTCCCTAGGGTCTCGCCCGCTAATTTAGATATAAATTCAAAAAAAATAGTGGAACTGGTAAATAATTATCGCCTAAACGCCGGCTTAAGCGCCTTAAAGACCAATCCCCGACTAACTCAAGCAGCGGCCAACAAAGGCAAAGATATCTTAAATCGCCAATATTTCAATCATACCTCCCCGGAGGGCAAGAAATTTTCCGACTGGATAAAAGAAGTGGACTACGAATACCTTTATGTCGGAGAAAACTTAGCGATTGATTTCCAAACCAACGAAGAAGCTTTTACTGCCTGGCTCAACAGCCCGAAGCATCTCGAAAATATCATCAAGTCGCAATACCAGGAAACGGGAGTAGCGGTTGTCGAGGGGAAATTTAAAAACCGTCCAACGACGGTTATTGTCCAACTCTTCGGAACTAGGGTTTTGGGCGTCAGTGATTTAGCCGACCAGATCGAATCATATGAATCAATTCCCGGGCTGGCCGAAAATTATTTTTCCAAGGAAACTTTAATGCAAAAAATACTGAACCCGCCGACTTTAAGCGCTCTTGATTCCTTTTCAACTCAATTCCTAATTATCGCCCTAACCTTATTCGTTTTTATTTACCGTCCCGATAAGAAAATAAACCAGATCAGCGCCAAACAGCCAATAATAAGCCGATAATAAGCAAAGACATTCAAAGAATGATTACTTACATACTTTAAGAAATACTTGATGACGAAATAGCCGGAGATGAAAGAAGCGAAGAAGCCGAAAAAAAGAATCCAAGCGCTTTCTCCGGAAAAAGATATACCGTCTAAAATAGTCTTAACTGAAGCTCCGAAGATAACCGGCGCCGAAAGAAGAAAAGAAAACCTGGCCGCATCCTCCCTTTTTAATTTTCTCGCCATACCTGCTATAATAGTAATGCCGGAGCGCGAGGTTCCCGGGAAAAAAGCTAGGATCTGAGAAAGGCCGATAATAAAAGCATCCATCTTCGACATTTGCTGGAGATCCTTAGACCTTGATGATCTCTTTTCAACGACTAAAAGAACAATCGCTACCAGGATCATCATCACCCCGACGACTAAGACCGATCTCAGCCTTGACTCGATGAAATCCTGAAAAAAATAACCGGAAATGAAAGCCGGAATAGCCGAAATAATAATCAGCCAAGAAAGGCGCTGATTGAAATTATTAGTTAGATTCCAATTAGTTAAGCTGGAAAGAAAGCCGCGGATAACCTTCATAATATCGCGATAGAAAAAAATCAAGAGCGAGAAAAAAGTCCCTAAATGAAGCATAACATCGAAAGTAGCACTGCTCTCAATATCGAAATTAAAAATCTGATGGAAAAGAATCAAGTGGCCGGAACTAGATACAGGTAAAAACTCGGTAACCCCCTGAATTACTCCCGCAATAATCGAATAAATATATTCCATAAAATATGTATGAATTAATTATCATTCCTATCCTCGTCGCCTTTATGACTCAAATCATAAAGCTCACTATTGATGGTATACCAAATAACCTTAATTGGCAACATCTCCTAAGTGATTACGGCGGCATGCCTTCGTCACATACGGCCTTTGTCAGTTCGCTCGTTACGGTTATTGCCCTAAGAGAAGGCTTCAATTCGGCGGCCTTTGCCATCGCTTTCATGCTGATGATTGTGGTAGTGCGAGACGCGGTCGGTTTCCGAAGAGAAATCGGAAAGAACGCGGCTCTAACTAATCTTGTCGCTAAAGCAGTATTAAAGAAGGACTGCCCGCAATTAACCGAGCGAGTCGGCCATAAGCCGACGGAAGTCATCGCCGGCTTTTTAACCGGTTGTGTCCTATCTATTATTCTTTATTACATTTTTTACTAAAAACTAGGCAATCAAGCTAGAGAAAACGAAGTGATCAATCTTCGTTTTTTTTACCAAAGATTATTTTTGGCAACTATCGCAAAAATGGGTTCCGCGACCATTAACTTTTATCCTTTTAATAACTCCGGCGCACCTCAGGCATTTTTTATCTTTCCTTTGATAAACTTTTAAATACTTAACCATACTTCCCCTACTGCCATCAGTTAGGATATAAGTATTAGCCGAAGTTCCTTTTTTCAATACGGCAAACTTAAGAATCCTAACAATACAGCGATGAAGCTTTTTCATTTCTTCTTTTTTTAAACTGCCGGAGATTCTCATTGGCAAAATGCCAGCACAAAAACAAGCCTCATCGCAATAAATATTACCAATGCCTGAAATAAGAGACTGATCGAGTAGGAGCTGTTTTATTTTTCTCTTCGGATATTTTTTTAAGATATCTATGAAAGCCTGATTGGTAAATTCTTTTGACAGCGGCTCTAAGCCGTATTTACTTGCAGCTTTTTCCATCTCCGTCTTACTCACTAATCTAATCCAGCCAAAACGCCTGATATCGTTAAAAAAAAGCTTGCTGCCATCTTTAAAATCGAAGATAACATGAGAAAACTTATTAGGCAATTGGCCGATGTTTCCGATCGGATGCCCGCCGGAGACCGCCTTACCTTTTTTACCGATAAAAACGAATTGACCCGTCATTTTAAGATGAGAAAGTAAATAATCGCCACCGGAAAGATGGAAAATTATCATCTTAGCTCGACGCCGGACGGAAATTATTTTCTTGCCCTGAAGCTTTTTAGAAAACTCTTCCGGACCGGGGTCAGTAATCTTCGCCGCCCGGACTTCGACAGCCTTAATCGCCTTATTCTTCGTTTTAAGATTCAATTCTGAAACTATTGTTTCGACTTCTGGAAGTTCCGGCATATTATTTTTTTATTTTCGTATAAACATAATAGGATTCCATCGAATGACTAACTCCGAAATAATCATGCTCGCAAGCATGGATCAACTCGTAATTATTTAAATATTGAGCCTCTAAAGGCTGATTCAAGACTAAAAGATAATCCTCCTTAAAGCCGGATTTTTCCGTTTCAGTCATTAATCGGTTTTGGGGAGATTTATAAAGAGTCTTGCCTTGCCTATCCCAAGTCACGTAAGTTCCAAAATCTTTGTATTCTACGCGCCAATTCCTAGCATCGGGTAAATAGGCTAAAACGGGAGTTATTTCATAAAAAGGATAGGCGATAATATTGCTGTTGCTATGATTAGCCCTTAGGTAATCACTAACTTCAAGAGAACAGGAAAATTTATACTTATAATCGCTATATAGAATATTAACTCCTGAAAAAACCGGATAAATCAGAAAAATCACCATCACAATATTAATAGCAGTACGCCATCTTACTAACTTTTTATCGCTCTCGCCATCCGGATAAGCCAGCCAATAGCAAAAAAGAGTTAACATCAAGATTAAAGCGTGATGCCTTATTGAGCCACTATGCCTAAAAACAAAAATATACATCAGCCAGCAAAAAGACAAAAACGAGAAAACAAAAATCTTCTTAGACCTGATAAAAAAGAACCAAGCCATGAAATAAAAGAAAGCGATCGGAATCAAGGCGAGATAAACCCAATAAGATTTCGCGTCTAATTTCAAAAAAAATAAATTATAAAAAGGAAAAATCTCAATATTCTTAAAATACTCTTGAGCGCCGGCATAAAAATTATCTCCAGCCGGAAATAGCTGATATAAAGAAATAAGATAGCCGGCGCCCAAAAGAAGAGAAATGGCTACAATCTTTTTCATTTCAATTTTCCTAAGCCGTAAATCATAAATGAACCAAGCGCCAAGGACAATAGCCGGCAAATAAAAATGAACAATGGTATTGCTTAAAAGGAATATGAAAATAGCATACAAGAAAGGCCGGTCAAATCTTTTTTTATACATGGCGGCCAAAGAGAATAAGATCAAAACCGCCAGCATATAGCTTCGCGCGATAACCGGATATTCATAAATGAAATAATAAGAAAAAATTACCGCCAACTTAAGAGGCCTCGGCCAAGGAGAAAAAAATAAGATTAGTCCCGCCGCCACTAAGGAAAATAGGCCGTTTAAAAGCTGCATTGAGAAAATCGGCAACCCGAAATGAGCCAAAGGATAATTAAATAAATGCCAAAGAGCCGGCGAGCCCTCATAATGCATTTGATTCAATATCTGGAGTGGATTAAGGTCCCTGGCAATCAGCCAAGCCTGCGCTTCGTCCCGCCAAACTTCGTGATGGAAAATCCCGATAAATATCAAAACTGCGTAAAGAACCAAAGCCAAAAATTCCAGCCAATACTTTTTTAATATTATTACGCCAGCTTTACTAACCGTTATATTCTTCATCAGCATTAACATTTAAGACATTATAATCGCCACCCATGATATTCCTGGCAGCATAAAGGCCGGTTAAAATAGAATGATCCATATTATTATAGCGATATAAGCCGCTCCGGCCGATCAGCTGAAAATTCTTAAACTGCGATAAATAAAGAAAGATATCCTCGAGGTCTTTTTTATAATCAAGATGATAAACCGGATAAGCGTATTTATTCCTTATCACTAGCCCGCCTTCGATAAGTCGGCTATCAACTAAGCCGATTCGCGACAACTCTTCTTTCGCCAAATCGATCAGCTCGGAATCAGATTGCGACCACAGCTCATCGCCCTCCCAGCAGGCATACTCGACGCCAATATTGGTTTTATCCTCATCAGGCGACATGAACGGGCTCCAATTAGTAAAGTTTTGAACTCTAATAGCCTTAACTCCGGGATCCTGGACATAAATCCAATTATCGGGAAAAACTTCCTTCTTATTAACGATTAAACAAACATCAAAAAAAGCTCGGAAGCGCAAATTCTTAGCAACTTTTACAACCTCTTCCGGAGGTCTCGGCGATAATGATTCCAACAGCTTATTAAGAGGAATGGATGAGATGTAATAATCAGCTGAGACCTCGGTTTCCTTACCGCTAGTATTAGCGACAATGACTTTATCGATTGAACTATTATTGTGTACGATGCTTTTTATTTTCTGATTGAGATTTATCTTGCCTCCCTGATTCTCGATCAGTCGTCCCATTTTTTCATACAGCATGCCCGGACCATACTTAGGATAATTAAACTTATCAATCCAGCTTTTTACTTGGCCGGATCGCTTGTTTATCGCCAAGCTTTTTAAGACATTCAATAAGGATATGCCTTTCATTCTTTGAGCCGCCCAATCAGCTCCCAGCTCTTTTACTGAAACGCCCCAAAGCTTCTCTGTATAGCTCTTAAAAAAATGGTTGAACAACCTCGAGCCGAATCTCTTAATAACCCAATCCTCAAAGCTCTTCTCCTCTTTTTTATAAAATAAACCGATTAGCCGAACTCTTAAAAGGCTTAAAAAAATCAAAAGTCCTTCTACTACTCCTAATTGCCTTAAAACATCAAGCAGTTTTATCGGGTAATGGAAAAATTTCTTGCGATAATAAATCCTCGACAGCCTATTTCTAACTAAAAAATCCTCCCCCATTATCTCATTCCAAATCCTATTAACTTCCTCAACTTTAGTAAAAAAACGATGGCCTCCTAAATCATACTTAAAGCCGTCGCAAGAATGAGTCGCGCACAACCCGCCAATTTTTTCTTCGGCCTCGAAAAATTCAACCGCATAGTCTGATTTAATAAGCTCCCAACCAGCCGCTAAACCCGAAGGTCCGGCGCCCATTATAATAACCGCTTTTTTTATTCTTCCTTCCACTAGATTTTTGCTTTATTTATTTAATAAGGCCAATTACTTTTCACTTCCTCATACCTTTCCCAAGTTCCCGTATCGAACCATAAGCCCTCATCCTTGAATCCAGATAACTTTTTTTCCTTAGCCAGTTTAGGGAAAATATCTTTTTCAAACATTAAAAAATCAGCTTGCTCATCGACATAATCAAAAACTTCGGGACTTAAGAGATAATAACCGCTATTAATGAAGCGGCTAGGCGCCCCTTCTTTTTTCGGCTTCTCAACGAATTCCTTAATTAAATGACTATCGAGATCAGCGACCCCGAATTGGCTAGGGTCTTCAACTTCAGTCAAAGCGATCGTAGCGGCGCTTTTATTTTCCTTATGGAAATCAAACCAAGAAGCTGCATCAAGATCAAAAAGGTTATCGGCATTGACCGTCAAGAAATCTTCTTTGAATATCTCTCCTTGGCGTTTCAATAAAATAAGGGCTCCCGCCGTTCCCATCGGGCTTTCTTCGATTAAATAATTTATTTTTAAGCCGAAGTCCGAGCCGTCGCCGAAATAATCCATAATCTTATCCGCCAAATAACTTACGGAAATATAAAACTCCTTTATTCCTAATCGGCTGGCGATATTAAAAACCTGCTCAATTAGAGTTTTATTTCCGACGGATATTAACGGCTTAGGCGTTGTTAGAGTCAATGGCTGTAGCCGAGTTCCTTTACCGCCCGCTAAAATTATAGCTTTCATGCGCTTAAGTTAATCTGATATTTTTTCAAACCTAGGCCTCTTTACGCCGTCAACCTCGACTTCTTCTAAAAACATCTTAAGAGGACGGATCCATAAATCATAATTACCATAACGAGCTTTATAGACCACTAATTCTTCAAGCGTTTCACTATGCTTAGCAATGCCAATGACTTCATATTCGTTTCCTTTGTAATGGCGATATTTTCCTAGTCCTAATATATTATTTCCCATGGCAATTCTTAAATTTCTTGCCACTACCGCAAGGGCAAGGCTCGTTACGGCCGACTTTCTCGCCGTCGTAATGAGAACTATCCTTAATAATCTTATCAGCCTTGCGCTCCTGAATTCCTTCGTCGGCCTCCATCGGCGACTTATATGAAGACTCCTTGCTCGGGGCGGAAAATTGCAAATTCTTCGGCGAAGCGTCGGTTTGCGCCATCTGCTGAGGCGTTACGAAGCCGATCTTAAAAATACTGAAAGCGATTTGTGAATTGATATTATTGAGCAGCTCCCGAAACATACTAATCGATTCTTTTTTATACTCGACCAGCGGATCTCTTTGGCCATAGCCGCGAAGCCCGATGCCAGTTCTCATATACTGCATAGTTTCCAAATGCTCAATCCAAAGAGTATCTATAATTCGAAGTAAAACGGCTCGCTCGACTTGGCGCATCGGCTCAGTCGTCCCGTCTCCGCCAGGCAATGAATTGACCGCTGCTTCCATTTTATTATATTCCAAAACAGCCAACTTCTTTAAATAATTAACGATCATTTCCCGCGCCATGTAATCATCCTGACCATCTCCCGCTTCCGCTCGAAGCTCTTCCAATTTCTTCCTTAATTCCGGAGCGACTCTAAAGATAGCGGAGGCTCCTTCGTAAATCGCCTCTAAATCCCAAGTCTTTTCATCTTCCTCAATCGTCTGTTGAGCGACAATACTTTCAATCTCCTTATCGAGAGCTTCAATAATAACTTCCTTAGTTCCTTCATTGAATAATATTTCCCTGCGCTTCTTATAAATCGTCTCACGCTGCTTATTCATGACATCGTCATACTCGACAAGATGTTTTCTAATATCGAAATTATTGCCCTCAACTTTCTTTTGGGCCTGCTCGATTGATTTTGAAATAATGCCGTTCTCGATCGGCATATCATCCGGCACGCCAAGAGTTGTCATCATCGATTTCATCCTATCGGAGCCGAAAATCCGCATCAAATCATCATCCATGGAAATATAAAACTGGGACTCACCAGGATCGCCTTGTCTTCCGGCACGGCCTCTTAACTGATTATCGATACGTCGTGATTCATGGCGTTCCGTTCCTAATACGCAAAGACCGCCAGCTTCGACGACTTTCTTATACTCAGCTTCATCGAAAGGATAGCCGCCTAAAATAATATCAACGCCTCTTCCGGCCATATTGGTTGCAACCGTAACCGCTTTAAATTTTCCAGCTTGAGCGATGATATGGGCTTCTTTTTCATGATGTTTAGCGTTTAAGATTTGGCACTCAATACCTTCGCGCGCCAATAAATCAGCTAACAATTCATTCTTCTCAATAGAAACCGTGCCAATTAAAACCGGCTGGCCTTTTTCATATCTTTCCTTAACCTCTTTAGCGAGAGCCTGGAATTTTCCGGTTTCATTCTTATAAATCCGATCATTTAAATCTTTCCTAACCATCGGCCGATTAGTTGGAATCACGACGACTTCCAATTTATAAATCTTAAAAAATTCCTCCGCTTCCGTAACGGCGGTACCAGTCATACCGGACAACTTCTTATAAAGACGGAAATAATTTTGAAAAGAAATAGTCGCTAAGGTCTTACTCTCCCTTTGGACTTCAACATTTTCTTTAGCTTCAATTGCTTGATGCAAACCTTCGCTATAGCGACGGCCGAACATCATACGTCCGGTAAACTCATCGATAATTATAATTTCGCCGTCTTTAACTACATAATCGCGATCGCGCTTAAAAAGAGCTTCTGCCTTTAAAGCCTGTTCAATATGATGGACTTCGGTAATGCCCATATCGGTATAGATATTGCCAACACCTAAGATTTTTTCCACTTTTTCGATTCCGGCCTCCGTTAAGGTTGCCGCTTTCATTTTTTCATCAATGACAAAATCCTCTTCCTTGTTCAATTTTTTCGCTATCTGGGCGAATTGGGCATACTTCTCGGTCGATTCCATATCGGGCGCCGAAATAATCAACGGCGTTCTCGCTTCATCAATTAAAATCGAATCGACTTCATCAACAATGGCATAAAACAGCTCCCGCTGGACCATTTCTTCAGGCGACTGAACCATATTATCCCTAAGATAATCGAAACCGAATTCATTATTGGTACCGTATAAGATATCGCAAGCATAAGCCTCTTTACGGGAGCATGGTTCAAGATATTGGACATCTAAAACTTCATCGCCTTCGACGGTTTGCTTGTTCGGATTAAAGCGCAAAGAATTATTCTGTTGTTGAATACAACCGATTGTAAAGCCAAGAAAATTATAAACCCGCCCCATCAAATCGGCGTGGATTCTTGAAAGATAATCATTAACTGTTACTAGATGAGCGCCCTTGCCGGCTAAGGCATTAAGATACATTGGCGCAACCGCAGTTAAGGTTTTACCTTCTCCGGTTCTCATTTCCGAAATATGTCCCCGATGCAAAGCGATACCGCCGATCAGCTGGACATCAAATTGCCTCTGACCTAAAACTCTTTTAGAGGCCTCTCGAACTGTCGCAAAAGCTTCGGGTAAGATATCGTCAAGAGTTTCCCCTGCTGCCAATCTTGCTTTAAACTCGACAGTCTTCTCCTTTAACTGCTCATCAGAAAGTTTTTCTATCTCGGGCTCCAGAGCATTTATTTTCTCTACTTCATCTTTAATGCTTTTCAAAGCTTTTTCATTCGGATCACCGAAAATTTTATTCAAAAATGACATAATTAATAGTTATTACTAGTTAGGGTATTTTATCAAAAAGACCCTAAAAATGCAACTTTTGTCAAATATAAAAGCCGATCTGTTTAGATCGGCTAGTCATGCCCGTAAAGACGGTATTGACCCGTCTTCTCATCAAGACTCAAGCGGGCATCTTCCCTGAGAACCTCGAGGCGTCTTGTGACTTCCTCTAGCTCAAGAAAAATGCCTCCGGCGGCCAGTTTGCTGGCGACTTGCTCCGGAGAAAGACGAACCGTCTTCCTCGTAAACAAGTTAAACCAAATCACTCTATAAGCGGGTCTGGTAATAAGACTCATGCCACCTTCTCTCCTTCGGCTCGCTCCCTAATGCAAAAACAGAGGAGGGCGCAGCACTTATTGCTTCGCCGACTGCCAAAGCCCTCGAGTTCCAAGGTCCCGGACTCCATATCGATCCAATTGACGATATGAAACTCTCTCGTCAGGTCGTGAAGGACTAGCGACCCTTCTTCGATCTTCTGAGACGAGATCCAATCTAGTCTTTTCCTAATCTGCTCTCCTCGCGGATCTGAGAGTCTTCTCGCTTCCTGCCGATGCTGTTCGCCGATTACTTCATCAGCCAGCCGGCCAATCTCTCTCCCCCGAAAATGCCGGAATCTTTTCCCCATAGTTGCCATGATTGCTTTTCCCCTTTTACCCTTCGATTGAATGTACTACTACCCTAAAAACTAAAAAAGTGTACTTTATATAGTAACACTTTTTTAAAATAATTGCAATACCCCTTAGCTTTTAACTGCTTTTTTCCTTATATTTAACCAATTCCATCTTTAATTTATCCCTAACTTCATTAATTGATTTAGTTATATTATCGGTTTCCGCCTCGGCCCGCAAAAGCTTCTTAGGAACAACCAAGTTAACCTCAGCTCGGAAAATATCCCCCTTATTATGATGAAAAGTAGTAATCCCAACCTCTATATCCGCTTCCAGGATGTTATTATAATACTTAGATAACGACCTGACTTTCTCCTCTATCGTTTCCTTGGCCTCCGCCGTCAATTTAACATTGGTAGCCTTGATTTTGATTTCCATTTTTTTAAGGTTATTAATACTCTCAAACGGTAATAGTATTTTAACCTTTAATTTGTTTCAATTTATTTTTTTTAAAATCCTAAGTAGGCTATTTCCTCGACTAATTGAATATTGAATCTTGACCTAACCTTTTGCTTAATCAAACTTATTAGAATGATTACATCTTCGGCCTTAGCCGTTCCATCATTAAAAATTAAATTGGCATTATTTTCATCAATCACGGCGCCGCCGATAGTCTTACCTTTAAGATCGCAACTCTCGATAAGCCAAGCGGCCGGAATTACTCGACTAGAATTAAAAGCTTCTGGTAATTCGATACTCTTATTCTTTAATTCATCAGCTAAGCCGCTATCAAGCTCGACATTCTTAAAAATACTGCCAGCGCAGGCCAAATCGCGGAACTTCTTATTTCTTACGGCAATAATCTCTTTTATTTTATTTTTCATTTCTGTTGGATCAGCTTTCTTTAATTTCAATAAGGCGGAAATAATGAATAGCGGTTCGGTACTTTCCTTAAAAATACTGCGCCGATAGGAAAAACCGGCGTTCTCCGCTTTCATTTCCTTTATCTTACCAGCTTTAAAATATTTTATAGAAACTAGCGAATCGGAAATACTGGAACCGTAAGCTCCCGCATTGCCGTAAATCGCGCCTCCCAAGGTCCCCGGAATTCCCGAAGCCCATTCCAACCCAGACAATCCGGCCCCGACACTCTTACCGATTACCTTCGCCAAGCTCGCTCCGGCGGATGCCTCGATAAAGTCATCGTACGCTTTAATCTTATCGCCGATATACTTAATCACTAAACCGTCATAACCTTTATCGGCAACCAAGATATTACTCCCACCACCCAAGATAAAATAAGAGGCTTTGTATTTTTTAGCCGCTTCGAGAGCTTGGGCGACTTCTTTTTCGCTTTCCAATTGGAGATAATATTTAGCCTCTCCACCGATCTTAAAAGTAGTCATCCCTTTCAAGGGATAGCTTTTTTTCAACTTGTCGCCGAATAAATCGGCTAATTTATTTTCCAGATTTGGCATTTTTTCTAAATCTAGTCGAATCTTTTATTCTTATCTTTCTTTTCCTTGATACTGAAGCGAAGCCTTTATTAGAAGCTAAAACCGCCTGCTGGCCTGAGAAGCCTTGGCCGATAACTTTCTTAATTTTCTTTTTCCGCTCCTTCTCTAAAGCCGCCTGGAGCCTATCAAAATCCTGATAAGGCATATTGAACAAAAATATTATTCAAGCTTAATTTTTTATCTTAGCATTTTCCATTACAAATATTTTTTGCCAGTTCATGAACTGTCCCGGCTCCCATAAGTAAGATTATATCAAAATCATCCATTCTCTCCATTAACTTCTCTCCGGTCGACTTCAAATCACCCGAATAGGAAATATTAGCGCCAAGGGCGCGAGCCGCCAAAACTAACTTTTCCGAGTCGACATCGAAATCTTTAGGATTTTCCCGTCCCTCGACGAAATAAATATCAGTTAATAAAGCTTCATCGGCGCCATTAAAGGATTCGGAAAATTCCTTAAAAAAATTCTTAGTCCGATTATATTGATGAGGCTGAAAAATGCTTAAAATCCTTTTTCCAGGATAAAACTCCTTAGCGGCGCGGATTGTTTTATCAACCGCATCCGGCGTATGGGCGTAATCGGAAATGACTGTTTTACCCTTAAACTCCCCAAGGATTTCAAACCTTCTCCAAGCCCCCTTAAAACCGACTAAAGCGGAACTAATAACTTCCCAATCAAGGCCAAGGCTTCTAGAAACGGCAATCGCGGCCAAAGCGTTATAAATATTAAATAGTCCGGGAATCATTAAACTGAATTGATATGAACCCCCTTCGACAGTCTTTACCTTAAAAAATTGCCGGCCGGCTTCGACTCTTATTTCTTCCGCTTTAAAATCGGCTTCGCTCCTTAGACTATAAGTCGTTTTCTTCGCCTGACAAGAAGCAACGGCTTCTTTAGAATTTTCATCATCATTATTGATAGCAATCAAACCGTTTTCCGGTATCTGATTTAAATAATCAGAAAAAGCCGATTTAATATCCGCAAGATCTTTATAATAATCAAGATGATCAGCTTCAATATAAGTTATAACTGCTGCCATCGGATTATAATTGATGAAAGCTCGGCGATACTCATCGCTTTCGAAAATAAAGTATTTTCCCTTGCCGACTCGGGAATTGCCGCCAAGATAATCGACTTTACTACCGATGACTATTGTCGGATCTTCCTGCGCCTCTAAAAATATCTTACCGAGCATAGCCGTAACCGTTGTCTTGCCATTAGTTCCCGAAACACCGATCGAATAATGATCCTTCATTAATCGGCCAAGTAACTCCGGATAAGTAAGTTGTTTTATTTTTAACTCTCCGGCTCTTTGACGTTCCGGATGATCTTCTGCGATAGCGACGGTATAACAAATCAGATCAGCATCTTCCGGCACATTTTCCGCCCGCTGAGGAGACATAACTTTTATCCCTTCGCGCTCCAATTGCTCGGTAATTTCGCTAGCATAAGAATCACTGCCGGAAACCTCCACGCCATAAAAATGAAGAATCCTGGCCGCGGCCGAAATCCCGATCCCGCCGATCCCGATAAAATAAGCTTTCTTAATTTTTTTCAAATCAAAATTATCCATGCCTAGATTTATTTTTTTAAAATGTTATTAACAATCAAATCCACTACTCTTTTAGCGCCATCATTAGGCATCATCTCGGAGATCTTCTTAGCTAAGTTGTCTTTCTCCTCTTCACTGCCGACCAAGCCTTTAACGACATCAGCAAAAGCTTGTGGCGTCAAAGAGTCTTCGGAAAGAACAATAACCGCATCATGTTTTTGGAAATACCGGGCATTATCTTCCTGATGACTCCTTGGCATCGGGATTAAAATAGTCGGCTTCTTCATAATTATTAATTCGGAAAGGGTCGAAATTCCCGCCCGACTAATAACTAAGTCAGCGGCGCAAAGAGCTTCCAACATCTCATGAGTCAAAAACTCAAACTGGAGATAATTCTCCGCCTCAACATCAAAACTCTTGCCCTTGCCGGTAATGTGAATCACTTGAGCAAACTGAGTTAATTGAGAAATCGACTTAGCGACTAACTCATTTATCTTTATCGCTCCCGTTCCGCCGCCAAGAATCAAGACAGCCGGAAGATCTTCTCTAAGCTTGAAAAAGGCGCGGCTACTTTCACAATCGCCGGAATAAAATTCCCGCCTTACTGGATTACCGGTTAAAACGGTCTTATGAGGAGAAAAATCTTTTAAGGAAATCTCGAAGGAAACGGAAATCTTAGTTGAGACATTAGCCATCAACTTATTAGCTAGTCCAGGAACAATATCCTGCTGATGAATTAAAACCGGCACCCGTAAAAGCCAAGCGGCATAAGCGACCGGTACGCCTACAAAAGCGCCAGCGATAATAACAATATCCGGCTTGAACTTCATAATAATTAGAAGACTTTGGAAAAACCCGCCTAAGATTTTAAAGGGATCTAAAAAATTATGCCAATCGAAATAACGCCTTAACTTTCCGGAAGCGATCGCCCTGAAAGGAATCTTGTAACTTTCGATTGATTGTTTTTCCGGACCGGCCTTAGTGCCTAAAAAAAGAAATTGCGATGAGCCCTCTCTTTTTTTGACTTCTTCATAAATAGCGACTAAAGGACTGACTGAGCCCATAGTTCCGCCTCCGGCAAAAAGTATTTTCATATCCGTTTAAAAGCTTAATAATTTAAGAATGCTGTTTCGATATATTACCTAAAATTCCGACGGCTGCCAAGTTAATCATTAAAGAAGTACCGCCGTAAGAAATGAACGGCAACGTAATTCCTGTCATCGGCATAATGCCCAACATCGAACCAATATTGAAAAAAGCCTGAACCCCGAACCAAACCATAATACCAACGACAATCAAGCTGGCGAACTTATCATTAGTTTTTTGAGCCAGTTTCAGTCCTCTAATTATCATGAAGAAGAAAACCATAACTAATAAGACGCAAAAAATGAAACCCAGCTCTTCACCAATAATAGCAAAAATAGAATCGCCAACCGGTTCGGGAAGATAAGCGAACTTCTGCCTGGAATGGCCAAAGCCTCGTCCCAGCCAGCCGCCGGAACCGATTGCTAAAAGCGCTTGATTAATATGATAGCCGACGCCCAAAGGATCGAGCTCAGGATGAAGAAAGGTTTTAAAACGATTAGCTCGATAATCAGAAAAGATTAGTAATAGTCCGACTGAAACGACGCCGACTAAATTAATAAAGAAAAGATGAATCGTTTTCGCTCCCGCCACAAAGTAAACGGCCATAGCCATCAGAACGATAACGATCATAGTTCCCGTATCCGGCTCAAGAATCAATAAGCCGGCTACCGCCGCCAAGACAGTTAAAAAAGGAACTAGGCCTGCTTTTAAATCTTTAACATTCTCTCGTCCGCGGGAAGAAAGCCAAGCCGCCAAATAAATCAAAAAGGTCAGCTTAACGATTTCCGAAGGCTGAAGTGAAAAGCCGAAAATCTTGATCCAGCTGCGGGCGCTTCCCCAATCAGCCCCGATTCCCGGAATAAAAACCAAGATCAATAAGAAAATAGAAGCGACGAGAAGCGGAATAGCTTTATTTTTCAACTTACGATAATCAAAATAATAAAGAAAAAAGAATAAAAACAATCCCGGAAACAACCCAAAAATGACCTGATGCTTGAAATGATAATAAGCATCGTTATATTTTGAATTAAGACCTAAGGCGACTCCGGCCGAAGAAATCATGATCAATCCGAAAAGAGTCAAGCCGAAAATTGTCCCAAGAAGATACCAATCCGGCTGATGATGGCGGTTCTGCCTTAAAACGGATTGCCAAAGAGTCCGCCAAGAGGAAGGATGAAGATAGTTTAGGATATTTTTTATGATATTCGATCGCATAGTCCGCTTAATTATTTTGAATGCTTGATGACGAATTTTTTAAACTCTTCCCCTTTAACCTCGAAGTTTTTCCATAAGCTATAGCTTGGTGAGGCATTAGAAAGTAGGACGATATACCCCCTAGGGGTATATTTATAAGCAAAAGCGACGGCCTCCTCCATACTTTCAGTCTCTAAAACATTCAAACCATTTCTAGTCTTAAACATCTTAAGGCCGCTCTCAGGGAATAAAACAAGATTCTTTATTTTAAGTTTCCTAATCATTCTTTCCAGCTTTGAAAAATCATAACCGCGATCAGTCCCGCCGAGGAAAATCGTCCCGACTTTCTTAAGAGCCGATAAAGCCATCATGGTCGATTCCGGAGTAGTAGAAATAGCATCATCATAAAACTTAATTCCCTTATACTCGCCAATGAACTGCAAGCGATGAGGCAAAGGCCTAAATCCCTTAAGCGCTCGCCTTATCGTCTTATCATTAATCTTAAAAATCCGAGCTACGCTGGCAGCCGAAATAATATTATCAAGATTATGATTACCGATTAAAGGCGAATCAGAGAGCTTAAACTTAAAATCATTCTTTAAGGCGATAGCCTTGGCTTTCGACGACTTAGACCATTTTTTCAATTCAGCGATCTTAGGATTGAAAATAAAATAATCTCCTCTTCCTTGATGACCTAAGATATTCTTCTTGGCTGAATAATAATTTTCCAAACCGTTGTGATAATCAAGATGTTCCGGGAAAAGATTAGTAATGACCGCAATATGAGGCGAAAAATTAATATCCGCCAACTGATAACTCGATAACTCCAAAACCAATACTTCCTTATCATCGGGCTTATTAAGAAGATAATCGAGCATCGGCTCGCCGATATTGCCAAGAAGCCTAACTTTCATCTTAGCAGCTTTCAATATTTCGTAAATCAAAGAAGCGGTCGTACTTTTTCCCTTACTGCCTGTAACGCCGATAACCTTATTCTTTATCCTAGATAAAAATATATTAGTACCGGTCGTATAAGGCATCGTCAATAAATTGGCCGGCAAGCCAGGAGTCTTGATACCTAAATCATAATCATCCTGGACCTCGAGATAATTATCACCCTGGAATTTATCAGCAATGCCGATTTCGATTTCCGGATAATAGCGTTTGAGAAATCTTTCATTGGCCTTTCCTTCGCGATCATAACCTAAAATCAAAACTTTCTTAACCCCAAAAAATCTAAATCTCTCCGGCACATTCGGCGCCAAATAATATTTAAACAAATCTTTTTCTTTTCTTTTATCAGTCTTGATTTTACCAACTAATTCCTTAACGATATACGAGGAAGAGAATTTCCCTTTTAAAAGATTAAAAGCGACTTGCATTTCCTCGAAAGTTCCAACGCAATCAAAAGGCTTCATTTTCCCTAAACCTAAAAGATCCATAAAAAGCGGCAGGAGCTTCTTATCCTCCAATAAATTCCTGCCAAAAATAGCGATGACCTTTTCTTTCGGTAAGAAAGCGGCTAGCATCGCGAACATAAAAGCGCATTTCGGGCACTCGCCGCACCATTTCCCTTCCGGCCGATCAAGATGAACCCGGAAACTGCAGTTACAGGAAGTAAAAACCGGAAAATATTTTTCCATCTTAGAAAACATTTCCGTTACCCTGATCTCATAATAGGGTCGAATCGGCGAAAAATATTTTAAATCAGGGCTTAGGTTTTTCTCGAGGTAAGTTTGGAACATTTCTTCAAACTCTGCTGACTTACTCCATTGATGATTTATTTCTTCGCCGTCATATTTTATATTGCCAAAATTACTACTGTATTCGTTAGCAACCGCAAAATATTTTTGGCCGGTCAAAGCGGCCGTAAGAGCGCCTAAAAAAGCGAAAATGGCGGAAATGGGAATGTGGCCGTTATATGAATTCGGCCAAGACTGAAAAATTTTCGGATCCAGCTTTCTTTTTATAATCAAAGACGGAATCGCCGCCAACTTAATAACCTCGCGAGAAATGGGCGCCTCTTTTTCAGTTTCGATTAAAAAGCCTTTCAAAGGCATTTTTTCCCGCTTCAACAGCTCGATAGCGACAATAGAATCTTTGCCGCCACCGACGCCAACTAAACAAGAATCGGCGGGGCTTAAATCAAAAACTGGCCTACTTGTTTTTAAACTCGCCTTAAAGACCGCAAGATCTTTAAATTTCAACTTATTCCTAAAACAAAATTCTCCTAGGCCTTTACGATAAAGGTGATTAAAAAAATCCGCTTGGTCTTTCGAAAGCTCATAATTATACTCGAATCGCTTCGGCGCATAAAGTTTATAGTAGCCAATGCCTAAGGCGAGATGTAAATCAGCAATGAAATTATTAAGTAGCTTCTTAGGAATATTATTAAAATCACAGCTGGCAGGAAAAATTATTTCCTCGCTGAATTTCTCCGCCTTGCCGGAAATAAATTTTATTTCATAATTAAAAATCAGCCTTCTTTCTTGAGGCTTTATTTTTACGGAAGTGAATTTAAAAGCAGTGGCTTTTATAGTCATTAATTTTAAAATGGACTTTATAGACCCTTAAAAAAATTTATCTCTAGCCTACTTCCAGGCTCCCCGATCCATCAAGAAGATAACCAAACCCGAGATCGCTGTCATAGCCGAGATAATCCAAAAACGCATTACGATCTTAGCTTCGGGCCAACCAATAGCCTCGAAATGATGATGAATAGGAGTTGAGAGAAAAATCTTCTTGCCCTTTCGAAGCTTCTTGGAAATAGTTTGAATAATAACCGAGCCTGATTCGATAACGAAAAGAAAACCGATAATCGGCAATAATAAAACCGAATTAGTTAAAATAGCAATAATCGCTAAAGTAACTCCAAGCGACATAGCTCCCGTATCTCCCATAAAAAACCTAGCCGGCTGGATATTGAACCAAAGAAAAGCTAAAAGCGCTCCAATAATAACACCGCAAAAAGTCGCCAAGTCATACTTTCCTTGAACGAAAGCAATGCCGCCAAAAGATAGGAAAGAAAACAATAAAGTTCCGCCGGCCAAACCGTCCAAGCCGTCAATCTCATTGACGGAAAAGGCCGTCGCCACAATAATAAAAATAATAACCGGAATAGACCATAAGCCGATTTCAAAATTGCCGATAAAAGGAATCCTGATAATATCCCAATCAAGCTTGAAGAAAAACCAAAAGGCGGCGACAACAGCTATAACCGTATAAACCGCTAAACGGTATTTCATCGAAAGGCCACCGCCGCAAGGGCCGATTTTCCTGATATTAAGATAGTCGTCGATAAGCCCGACGATAGCCGCGGAAACTAAAGCGCCAAGAGGCAACCAGGTTTGAGCGCGAGTCAAGAAATTAAGCTTGGCGAATTCGCCGTCAAGATATTGGCCGAGATAGTAAAATAATAAACTGAAAAATAAAACCGTTACCCAAATAAGCAAGCCGCCCATCGTCGGAGTACCGGATTTTTTTTGATGAAGGCTGGAAAAGATCGGCGCTGAATCGCTCGACCTGATTTGTTTTCCCAACTTATACTTATAGAGGAAGTGAGTTAAAAGAGGCGTCCAAATAAAAGCAGCTAAAAAAGAAATGGCCGTCAAAGAGAATATTTTTACTACAAGAAAGTCTATACTCATGATTATAAATTAATATAAATTAAAATGGCTGATGCTAGGGCCAGAGCGACTAAGCAAGCGGAAGCGGTAAAAGCTAAGAGATAGCTTAACATCTGCTGCTTAAGATAAAGATATAGAGCTAAGAAAAAATCGACTAGGATTATAACCAAGCCGAATAAAGGCAAGAGCAGGATAAAATACCAAGCATTCAAGTCGCTGATTCCGAAATAAATATTAGTCCTTAAAACGATAAACTCCCTTGAGTTCCAATACATCGTCAATAAAATCAGCCAAAGAGCTAAATCGATAATCAAGCAAAAAGCCAAATTGAAGATTATTATACTGTCCCTTTTAGCTGGACTAGCTGAAATTAATTCTCTTATTTTAAACCAAATCATTCATTTAAATTAAAATTTCCTTAACTTTATTATAAGGGTTTTGGGAGATATTGTCTATGAATAGAGAACCAACAATCTTAAATGTTTGTCAACCTTAAAGTTCTTTTCTAACTGTCGCCTATAAGTCACAAGCCCATAAAACCAATATTTTACCTAATTTTACTTATTTTAATGAAATAATCCCCAACTTCTATTGACAAATATAAGAAAATAAGCTATAATTAAAAGTTAATCCTGGAATTTTGCCAATAAAAAATATGAACTCAGATAAAATACTACAAGCTAAAAACATCAAGGCTGTCATCTATATAACGATAGTAGCGCTTTTAATCAGCTTAATCGTCAGTTTTGTCCAACCGCCTAAGTATAAATCAAGCGCCAAACTGCTTATTGTTTTTAATCAAGAAAACATGGATACTTATACGGCGGCCAAGACTTCTAACTACTTAGCTAACTTGCTAAGCGAGGTCGTCTATTCCAGTTCTTTTATTGATAATACTTTTAAGGCTGGATTCAATCTTAATGATAACCTCGGAGTTGATGCCGAGAGCAGGCAAAAATCCTGGAAAAAAATGGTCCAAGTAAAAACTAAACAGGATCAAGGCATCATCTTTATTGATGTCTTAAATGCTGATCGCAATCAAGCCAATCAATTCGCTCAAGCGATTTCTTTTACTCTAATGAATAAACATGCGCTTTATCACGGATCAGGTAGTAAGGTTGAAATTAAGATGATCGAAAGTCCAATAACCTCAAAAGACCTGGCTCAGCCGAAAATTTTTAATAACCTCCTAGTCGGCTTTGCCGGCGGACTGATGCTTGGCCTAGCTTTCATTATCATCTTCCCTAATCAGAAATTATTTGCCGGTTCAAGAGAAGACTATTATAATTATAATGATGAGACAATCGAGCTGACTCCAGCCGAAAACAATTCTTTCAACTTCAAGCTTTCCGATAACGAAGAAAATGACAACCGCCACCTTCGATAAAATTAAGATTGGTAATTGAAACTTAAAAAATATAAAAGATTACCTGCTTTACTAAAAGCGAATCTATGTTTACTTCCCAAGAACAGCCTAAAGCCAATACTAAAGATAGTCTTGCTAAAACTATCCTCGCCTATTTGCTGATGGCTGTTTTTGTTTTATTCGGAATTTTTTACGGCTTCAATCTTTATTCCTATCTCCTGTTGATAGCCAGTTTCTCTCTTATTATCCTGCCTCTGCCGCCGATCGGTTTAGCCTTGATTCTTTTCTTTACTATGATTTTCGAGCGTTTTTTTACGCTTCAGGGAGTCAATATCGGCGATCAATTCTTAAAGATCTATCCTTTAGATATTATAATCGGCTTAACTTTTTTCGGCTGGCTAATAAGCCTAATAAAGGAAAAAGACAATCGCGGATTATTCTTTGGTTGGCCTGAAAAATTGCTTTTAATCTTTATTTTCATTGCTGGCGCCGACTTCATTCGCAGCATTTACAATCTTAATTCCGTAACGGAAATCGCCTTCAGTTCGCTTAAGAATTACGCCTTCTATCCGATCATTTATTTCTTGACTATCTATTTGATTAAATCAAAAGAGGAGTTTAAGAGGCTTTTTCATATCATGCTTTTAGCCGGCTTACTGATCATTGTTTTTATCGGTATCGGTATCGTCAGGGGTGAAGGCCTATGGACAGAATTCACTCCTCTTTCTACTGCCGGTTCAAGATTGCTCGCCGGCACGCACGCTTTTTATCTTGCTCTTTGCAGTTTGATGGTTTTTGCTCTTGTCGTTTTCAGCCGTTTTTGGAATCGTAATGCCGCCCTATTAATCCTTTGGGTTTGGTCTTTCGGCATCTTAAGTTCGCTTATGAGGCATTTATGGCTATCCTTATTCATTTCATTAACCTTCTTGCTTATCTTTATTCCTAAAAATTATTATCACGAATTAAAAAAAATAAATTTAAAAACTGCCGGACTAATAATCGCCTTTATCGCTCTTTTAATGATTTCGACCAGCCTTTTCCCTTATAATAGCGCCTCTATCGAAACGAGCGGCATCATAAATTCCCTATCCAATAGAATCCAATCCTTTGCCAGTCTTTCCGGAGATAGTAGCGCTTCCTGGCGACTTGACCTTTGGCGAACAGCTAAAGATCAATGGCTAATCAACCCTATTTTCGGTATCGGTTTCGGCTTAAAAATCCCTTTAGAGCTCGGCGACTTTAAGACCTTTGAAGAAATTAGGAATCTCCACAACTCCCTATTAGCAATTACCGTCCAAATGGGTCTTTTAGGCTTAGCATTTTTAAGTCTACTGATTTACTCGATTTTCCGGCCGGCCATTAAAGAAATAAAAAAGGATCTTGATCTTGCGCCATATCTGCTCGGCTTAACGGCTTGCTTAGTCTTAATTCTTTTAAGCAGTCTCTTCCAGCCCTATCTAGAAACGAATTTAACGGGCATTTTCCTTTGGCTAATTCTCGGATTAATGAGATCGGGTTCCATTTTAAATAATCAGGAATCGAAACTAAAAAGATAAAATGAAAATCCTTCAAGTCAATAAATTCCTTTACTTAAAAGGCGGCGCCGAAACTTACCTTTTCTCGCTCGCCGATTTACTGCACCAAAGAGGTCATGAGATTGTTTATTTTTCCCAAGACGATGAAAAGAATATCGCCGATAAGAACAGTTCTTTCTTCGTACCAAAGATAAATTTAAGCCGGCCGAAATTGAAGGATCTAATCATGATGCCGAGAATGTTTTGGTATCCTTTAGCCGCAAAAAGAATTATTCAACTGATTAAAAAAGAAAAACCGGACTTAGTCCATATTCATAATATCTATCATCAACTTTCCCCTTCAATCCTGCCAACTATTAAGAAGTTGGGGCTGCCTATCGTTATGACGGTTCATGACTTCAAGCTCATTGATCCGGCCTATACGCTTCGGGCGGATAATAAGAAAATGAAACCGAAAAATTCCATCTTGGCCGGCTTAATAATGAAAGCTGAATTCAATTTCCATAAGTGGCTTAAGATTTATAAAAAAAATATCGACCTCTTCATCGCTCCGTCGGAGTTCGTTAAGCAAGAGCTCGTTAAGAGTGGTTTCGACGAAAAGAAAATCGTCGTCATTCCTCACTTCATAAGCCTGAACAAAGAAGATGTTCAATCTTTAAAAAAGAAAAACCAAATCCTGGCTTACGGCCGGCTTGACGAGAGCAAGGCTTTCGATGAACTGATTACCGCCTTCTCGAAGATTAAAGATAAGGAAGTAAGACTAGCTATTGCCGGACAAGGACCGGAAAAAGAAAACTTAGTAAGACTAACGGATAAGCTCGGCCTTAAAAATCGAGTTGACTTTCTCGGCCAACTAAATAAAGAAGAATTAAAACAAGAAATACTGAACTCACTTTTTATCATCTCTCCTTCGAGGGTTCATGAAACCTTCGGCTTAGCCGTTTTAGAAGCTATGGCGCTTGGTAAGGCGGTCATTGCCGCTAAAGTCGGCGCTATTCCGGAAATAATTAAAAGCCAGAAAACCGGCTTACTTTATCATCCCGGAAATATAGAAGAATTAACCTCTAATATTAACCTATTATTGAACGATACTGACTTAACCGATAGGATAGGCAATACTTCGAAAGAATCGGCCGAAAAAAACTTCAATTCAGAGGACCATTATAATAAAATACTCTCAGCCTATCTAAGCGTTAAATAATTAACCATATTTAGGCCAATCTTAGCTAAAATAACCTATATCTATTGACAAATTTAGCCCATTGTGCTAAAATAGTATGTTGGTAAAGCTAGCAAGCTCCACCAATTTGAACCTTGAAAAAGGAAAATTCTTGTCAAGATTTAAGGCTTGAGTCACCTGTTGTGATTCGCTTTAGCTTTTGACGTATCGCATAGATGGTTATATAAGTCCTAGGGACAGTTTCCTTGGGGCTTGAGTTTGACCGGAGAAGAACAAGAGGCCTCTTTTAAGAGGCGGGAGGAAGTAATGAAGAAGAACTTCGCGATGATTTTGATGGCCGCCCTGTTGGCGGTCGGTATCCTGACGGGATGCCCTTCGGGGCCGTCCCCGGAAAGAACTCGGATGCCCGCGAGCGTATCGGTCGAAGGCGTCGGTGACGGCGTCATCATTGATCTGTATGCGGGAACCATACCTCTGCCGGCATTGTTTTACGACATGAAAAACATGCCGAAAATTAGCGACGGCGACAGCCATGTCACCATCGTTCGTACCGCCGGTTATCCATACTGGTGGTATGATTACCCCGCCGGCGCCTATTACCCGTATGCTTTCGCGTACTGGGTGGACGCGGAATATGATGGTGAATCGTACCCAGCGTACGATGAATCGCAGGTAAAGTGGGGCGTCGCGCTCCACTACGATAACGACGAGATTCCGCTGACAGTGGTGTTGAAACCTTTTGTCCGCGGTGAATCGTTACAGATCGACCTGACCAAGATTGTACCCAATCGGGTACGTGAAGCAGTCGACATTTACCTCGTCGCCACCTACCCCGGGATGAAGCCCGTTTACTGCCCTCTTTCGATTGGGCAGAGCGGAACTTTCTGCTGGGGTAAGATCGGGAACTTCACCATCTCTGTTAATGGAGAGGTGGTTTCCGAGGCAGTTGACGGGGATGGCAATGGCTTGGGATTCATCACAATTCCCTGGCCATTCGATGGTGAGGTGACCCCTGACCGCTACACGCTCACCACGAGCGTGCAGGGTCAAGGCTCAGTGACACCGGCAAGTGGTACTCAATATGCCGCGAACTCGGTTGTCCCGGTCAAGGCCATGCCCGCCACGGGCTGGTCATTCGATCACTGGATCGTCAACGGCGTCAACGGCAGTTCGTCTGTCGAGGCGCAGGTGACAATGGATGGCGATGTGGAGTTGGTGGCTGTGTTCAAACAGAATACGGCGACTACCTACACGCTCACTACGAGCGTGCAGGGTCAAGGCTCGGTGACACCGGCAAGCGGTACTCAATATGCCGCGAACTCGGTTGTCCCGATCAAGGCTATGCCCGCCACGGGCTGGTCATTCGATCACTGGATCGTCAACGGCGTCAACGGCAGTTCGTCTGTCGAGGCGCAGGTGACAATGAGTAGCGAGATCCAGTTAGTAGCCGTGTTCACTAGCTTGTCTCCGACCACAGCGCCGCTGGTGGAATTCACTCGCTCCGGAAACTCCGGAACGATGAGAATCTTCACTGATGGCCTGACGCTTCGGCAGATTACGGCTGACGCTTCAGCCGCTTACCTGCCCAGCAGTGCAACCTATAGCGACGTTGACGGAATCGGTGTAGAAATCGTCAATCTACCAGGACCTTACTGGTACATTGCTGAGATTAGCACCGGCAGTATGACGAATAACGGATGGTCGACATCGGCCTGCCTGGACGGCGTCGGCATGGACAGCAACGGAAATAATAAAACCGTTGCGCTCGCAAATTGGACGGGTGGGCGCGCCATTCCGTACTACACACTTCGCACAGTTCCTGGTCGAAAATTTTCGATCAATACGGGTGTGCAGTGTGGCGAGTTAAATGGTCAGAATCTGGCGGTCGATACCGTCGGCTATATCTGGCCATAGCCAATACGACTAGTTACACACAAACACGGGCGGGAGAGAGTAGCAATACTCTCCCCGCCTTTTCCTTTTCTCAAGAATTTAAATGACAAAAAAAGAAAAAAAACATATAATTAAAATACAAATAAATTTTCAATTTCTAATCTTAAAACAATTCCAAACGAAAAGATTTATCGATTAAGATAATAAGTAGATATTTCCACGGGATCTCCACGGTCGATTGATTACAATCTCTCTCGGGATGACAGTGATAATAGCGATATAAAATTTAATCATTGATTTATTGTTTTAAGATTAGAAATTAGAAATTAGGATTTAGAAATTACCAAACCCTCTCATGGACTTAAAAAAAGTTTCTCCGGGAAAAATCCCAAAACAAATAAATGTCTTCATCGAAATACCTCAAGGCACTTCCGTTAAATATGAACTAAATAAAGAAAGTGGTTTACTTATTGTTGATCGCTTTATTTATACCTCAAGCGTCTATCCTTGTAATTACGGCTTCATTCCCAATACCTTAGCTGATGACGGCGATCCGCTGGATGTCTTAGTTATTGCTACGCTTCCGGTGCAAGCCGGCGCCCTAATCTCCTGCCGGCCGATAGGCCTGCTCCAAATGGAAGACGAATCAGGTATCGATACTAAAATCATTTCTATTCCTATTGAAAAAGTAGACCCCTTTTTTGCTCATATAAAAAACATCGAGGACCTAGACGAATCGACTAAGGAAAGAATCAAATACTTCTTTAAGCGCTATAAAGACCTCGATCCCGATAAATGGTCAAAAGTCCAAAACTTTAAAAACAAGGAAGCAGCCTATAAAGAAATAAAAATCGCCGTAAAAAAGAAAAAATAAAGGTCAAGAAAACTAAAAAAACTCCCAAGTCAATTGGGAGTTTTTTTATCTAAAATAAGATAAAATAAATTCGGCTTTTTTTAAAGTTCCTGATATTGACAAAATAGCCATAATATGATACAATTACCAGTTAACTATAGGGCTTATCTTCCTAATAAATCATCCCCCTTTATTTAAGAATTCCCGGGTGATTTCATTAAAAAAGATAAAAATCAAATGTTAATATGAAAATAGCATTTATCGGACAAAAAGGCATTCCGACCAAGCAAGGCGGAATCGAAAAACACGTTGAAGAACTTAGCACTAGGTTAGCTAAGGCGGGTTTTGATGTGACGGTTTATTCGAGGCCCTACTATATCGGCAATCATAAATTGGTGACCAAATTCAAAAAGGTTAAGATAATCAACTTACCCTCTTTAAAAACCAAGCATCTTGATGCGATTACTCATACCCTCTTTTCTACTATTCACGCCTTATTTAAAGACTATGACATCATTCATTACCATGGTGTTGGCCCCTCTTTACTTTCTTGGCTTCCGAGAGTTTTCAAACCGAAAACCAAAGTAATAACCACTTTCCACTGTATCGACCGTCAGCATCAGAAATGGGGCTCCTTCGCCAAGCTAATCCTCGCTTTAGGCGAATGGACGGCTTGCCACTTCTCTCATCAAACAATTACCGTTTCGGAGACCTTAAAAAAATATTGCCTTTACCGCTTCGATAAGGAAACTGTCCATATTCCTAACGGCATCAGTATTTCTAAAAAAGAAAATTTAAATGGAGATACTCTAAAAAGCTTCGGCTTAAAAAAGAAAGGTTATTTCATTGCCGTTTCTAGGTTAGTCCAGCACAAAGGCCTTCACACCCTTATTAACGCTTACAACAAGATGGAAACTGATAAAAAACTGATCATTGTCGGCGCCGGATCTTCGACTGATAATTATGTCAAAACCCTTAAAGAAGCTGCTAAGAGTAATCCTAATATCATCTTAGCCGGACAAAAATCAGGCCAGGAATTAGAAACTCTATTTAAGAACGCTTATCTATTTATTCAGCCTTCGGAGGCTGAGGGTTTATCCATCGCCCTCTTAGAAGCTATGTCTTACGGCGTACCGACTCTAATCAGTGATATCGAAGAGAATCAGGAAGCCTTAGGCGGCCATGGCCTCGAGTTCAAAAATAAAAACAGCTTTGATCTCGCTAGGCAATTGAAATTCGCCCTTAAACATCCTAGCGCCATTAAAAAACTAGCTGAGTCCGCTAAATCACGAGCTGAAAAAGAATATGATTGGAAAGATATTGTAAAGAAAACCATTAGTCTTTACCAAGAAAACCTTCCTGAACTAGGAAACAAGAAATCACTCATCTTAAAAACAGTCAAATAATCAAACAGTAAAAAACCGTCCTCAACCAAAGACGGTTTTTTATTTTCCTGGCAATGGCGCTCGCTACCTTTTTTATGTTATAATAAAAGCATAAAAATCTTTTCCGACAACCATGATCAATCAAAAAGATCTTGAATCGATCCTGCTCCAAAATAAGCTGGCCGACGAAACCCAGCTTAAAAAATTCTCCGAAGAAGCAAAAACTAAAAAGCAATCCTTAGAGGATTATGTCATTGGTAAAAAATTGACCAATCCCGAACTGCTCTATCAAATGGCTTCCAAGCATTATAACCTGCCTTTTATCAATCTTAAGGGTAAGGTTATCCGCAAAGACATCCTTTTTTTAATTCCTGAAATTACTGCCCAATCCCATCAAACCGTCGCCTTTGAAAAGAATAGCAAAGAGCTCCTAGTCGCTACTCTAGACATTTATAACCTTGAACTTTTTGACTTTTTAGCCAAAAAAACCGGGCTGGAAGTAAAGCTTCATCTAACGACTCCGGAAAATATCAAGGAGGCCATGAAACAATACCATAAGGGCCTTAATGCGGAAATCAAGGATATTGAAAACGAAAGCCAAGAAAACAACAAAGATGACAATCCGGAGAGCCTAAAAACCCTAGCCCAAGACCTGCCGATTATTCGAGTTGTCGATACGCTTTTAGAGTACGCTATTTTAGAAAAAGCTTCCGACATCCATATCGAACCCTCGGAAAAGGAAGTCAATGTCCGTTATCGCATCGACGGCATTTTAAAAAATGTCATGACACTCCCAAAGTCAGTCCATTCCGGCGTGATCGCCAGAATCAAGATCCTTAGCAATTTAAAGATTGACGAGCATCGCCTACCTCAAGACGGACGTTTTAAGATTAAGACCGCCGAATACCAAGTTTCTTTTCGTGTTTCCATTATCCCGACTTTTGACGGCGAAAAAATCGTCTTGCGCTTATTGCCGGAACAAACCCAACAGCTAACCCTCGAGCAATTAGGCTTTCAATCCGGCGCTTATGAAATCGTTAAAAACAATATCGAGAAGCCTCACGGCATGATTCTTGTAACCGGCCCGACCGGCTCCGGTAAAACAACCACCCTCTACACTATTCTAAATATTTTGAATAAGCCGGAAGTCAATATCTCAACAATCGAAGATCCGATCGAATATCGCATGCCAGGAGTCAATCAAAGCCAAATCCAACCCAAAGTCGGCTTTACTTTTGCCAGCGGGCTTCGAGCCTTTTTGCGCCAAGACCCCGATATTATTATGGTTGGAGAAATTAGAGATCAGGAAACGGCAGAAATCGGCATCAACGCCGCTATGACTGGCCATTTAGTCTTATCAACTCTCCATACTAACGACGCCATCACGACTATCGCCCGCTTAACTGATATGAAAATTCCTACTTTCTTAATTTCTTCTACTTTAAACCTTGTTATTGCTCAAAGATTAGTTAGGAAAATATGCAAGAACTGCATCGAGAGCTACAACCTTGATCAAAAAATGCATGAAGAATTGAAAAAACAATTCGATATCGACGAAGCCGAAAAAGAATTAGTCAAACAAGGCTATATAACTGAAGGCCAAGGCTTCGAATCAATCCTCTTCTATAGAGGCAAGGGCTGCGACCAATGCGGCAATACCGGCTATAAGGGCCGAATCGGTATCTATGAAGTCTTGGAAATAAATGAAAAAATCAAAGATCTTATCCTAAAAAAAGCTTCTAGTGGAGAAATTAGTAGCGCCGCCTTAGAGCAAGGCATGATGACTATCATGCAAGACGGCCTCATAAAAGCCAAGACTGGAACAACAACAATTGAAGAAGTCCTTAGAGTAACTAAAGAATAACTATGGAACCTAAAAAAAGATCCCTACTGGATTTCCAAAAGATTTCCGCCCAATCAAAAATATTTTTCCTCCAAAACCTATCAATCATGGTTAAAACCGGCATGCCCCTAGCCGACTCCCTTAAGTCTCTTGCCGAACAGACTAAGAATCGAAAGCTCAAAACGATCTTAAACGAAGCAACTGAAAAGATAAGCGCCGGAAAAACCTTAAGCGAATCATTAGAAAATTACCAAAAAGACTTTGGTGAGCTCTTTATTAATATGATTAGAGCCGGAGAAGCCTCCGGAAGATTAGAACAAGTCCTTAATCAGCTTTTTCTCCAAACAAAAAAGGATCACGCTCTGATCCAAAAAGTAAGAAACGCCCTAACCTATCCGACTATAATTGTCATTGCTATGTTCGGCATCGGCGCTTTCATGGCCGTTTTTGTCCTTCCCAATATCACTTCGGTATTTAAAGATTTAAACGCTAATTTACCGCTACCGACTATAATCCTAATCGCTATCAGCGACTTTATGAAAGTTTACGGCTTTTATTTCTTCGGCGCCGTCATTGTCGCTTTAATAACGCTTTTTAGACTAATTAAGACTAAGGCCGGGAAAAAAGTGCTTGATCGATTGCTCCTAAAAACACCTATCGTTTCAGGCATCATTAAAAAAATCCAATTGGCTCGTTTCGCGCGCAGTCTCAGCTCACTTTTAAAAACCGACATCGCCATTGTTGAAACCTTAAGCATAACTTCCCGAGTTCTTGGCAATACTGTTTACCAGGAAGCCTTGGCCGATTCGGCTGAAAAAATAAAGAAAGGTGAAAAGCTGGCGGTTATTTTTAGGCAGCACCCCCAAATCTTTCCAGCTATGATAACTCAAATGATCGGCGTCGGAGAAGATACGGGAACCCTTGATGAAATCATGGAAAACTTAGCCAGCTTTTACGAGGAAGAAGTTACTCAAACCATGGATACCCTACCGACCATCATTGAGCCGGTCCTAATGCTCCTTATCGGCGCCGCTGTCGCCGTTATTGCCGTCGCCATTCTCCTACCTATGTATAACTTAACGGAAACCATTTAATGATCAGAGAGATTAAAAAACAAAAGGGCTTTTCCCTAATCGAGACCTTGGTCGTTTTATCGATAATCGCCATAATCTCGGTCATCGTAACTCCGGCTTACCAAAGCCTTAAGCCCCATCTTCAATTAGATTCAGTGACTAGGGACATGGTCGCTGATTTAAGATATGCTCAACAAAAAGCTGTTACTGAACAAGTTGTTTATTCAGTCAGCTTTAACGCCTTATCCAATTCATACTCCATAACCAAAGAAGGCAGCGAAGTACCGCTCCTTAATAAAAAAATACCTGCCGCAATAGCCATCCTTTCCGTTTCGAGCTTAACGGACAACACCGTCCGTTTTAACGCCGCCGGAGGAGTCAGTGAAAGCGGCTCAATCACCTTAAAAAACTCCCAAGACAAGACTTCGGTCATAGAAATTAAGCCTTCCGGTTATGTTAAAATCAACTGAAAAAAGAGGGATCTCCTTGCTTGAGGTAACGATTACCATATCCATTATCCTAATCGGACTTTTATCAATCTCCCGTATTTTTCCTATTTCCCTTAAAGCCAGTAAATCAGCCGAAGAAAATACCGTCGCTTCGAACCTCGCCCAAGCGAAAATAGAAGAACTCTTTTCTATTGGGTATGACAACATAAATACCGGCACTATCGAAGCTAAACATCGCCTCGCCTCCGATCCGGAAAATCCTTTTTATGCTTACCAGCGTGAAACAAAAATAGAATACGTCGATTCTAATCTTAATACCAGCCTCGTTTCGACCGGCATCAAGAAAGCAACCGTTAAAGTTTATTGGTCTAATGCCGTTTCTGGAAATGAAAAAAATATCATCTTTTATGTTATTATCAGTCAAAAATAAAAGTGGATTTACTCTTCTTGAGACGCTTTTCGCCGTTTCTATTTCCATGCTGCTTTTTTTTATAATTACCTATCTCTATACCGTTAATCAGAATGTTTATAAAACGGCCGATAAGAAGAACGAGATCACCCAAAACGCCAGAGTAGTCATCGATCGAATCTCAAGGGAAATCCGCCAAACCCAAGATATGGTTTCAGACTTGCCTCCCGACGCCAGCAATCCCGCTGAACTGCCCCAAGAAATAATCTTTCAAGACGGACATAATAATATTGATAATAATAATCCGGCGACTAGCATCCAATACATCCGCTATTACCTTGACGGCCATAATTTAATGAGACAAACCATCGCCTACTATTTTAGTGACGAACCAGGAACTTATACTCATTGGTATGCTAAAGATAAAACCGGACAATCACCGCTGATGACTAGTACCACTCCAAGAATTGTCGGAGAATATATCGACGACATCTCGTTTTGGGGAGATAAGCTAATCAATATCAATATCACCCTTTCTAAAGAAAATCAGACTCAGACTATTTTTACTTCCGTTTATGGCCGCAACCTTTAAAGAAAAACCTAACGGCTTCGTACTCGTAGCAGCCATGATTATCATGTCTTTACTTTTATTCTTAGCTATTTACGTGGCTTCGTTTACTTTGACCGAGAATCGCATTTCAAACAGCCAACTTATTGCCACCCAAAATTACTACCTAGCCGAGAGCGGTATCGCCGAAGCGATTTGGAAAATAAAAAACGACGCTGTTTGGAAAAATAATTTCGAAACTAATCCTAGCTGGTCGATGGACTTTACAAGAAACTCTGCCCTATACCCTAACGGCTCATATACTATTTCCATTCGCAATTCCGCCTTGGCCAACGGAACTATTACTGTTACCAGCCGAATCGCCTCCGGACAAGGCATTTCCCAAAGAGTTGTTAAGACGAAAATATATAAAGCTCTCGGCGAAAGCGTCTTACTCGATAACGCCGAATTTGCCGACGGCAATATCGATATTTCCGGCTCAGTCTTTACGGTCGTAGGCGGCGGCATCCATTCCAATCTTAATATCATCCTTAATTTTTGGAGCGCGCTAACCTCCGATCGGGAAATAAAAGCCAGAAACAATATCAACGTTAGCTGGACCTCGACTATCAGTAATCCCAATACCTCTAATTACCCGGGCTACATTCCTATGCCTGCCGTCTCCTTTGACAGTCTAAGTGACCCATTATCTTACAAAAACAGGGCTAACCATATTTATACTGCTAAACAATTCTCCGACTTAATGTGGGCCAATCAGAACCTAACCCTAAACGGTATAACTTATGTTACCGGCGATATTGAGATAAAGGGCGGTCAAAACCTAACTATTAATGGCGCCCTAGTTTCTGATGGTAATATTGTTCTGGGAGCTAATACATCTTTTTGCTGCTGGGGAACAAGATGTCCGGGAGGCTCAAGCGTAACTATAAATAAGATTTCCTCTAGCACTCCTTCCGGCTTAATGGCGAAAGGCCGAATAGATCTTGAACTTTGCCTTAATTCCTTAACCGCCAAAGGCCTTATTTACGCTAATGATAAGATAAATATCCTCTCTCTCCCAAATGAAATAAACATCACCGGCGGACTAGTCGCGAGAAAAATAACCATGACTAGCCTTTGGCAAGGCACTAATCTATTTTATGACAATGAGGTTATTACCTACGGCCTCGGCCAACCGCAATTCTCGCCGATCGTTACTATCGAGCATTGGGAAGAAGAATATTAAAATTCTTTTTAATTAGGTCTTTTTTATGTTAGAATATATATGAAAATAACTTCTGCTTTAACTAAACATGTCTTTTTTCCACACCAGCGATCCCGCCTTCGGACTGGATATTTCCGATAAGACCATAAGGCTCATCCAATTGAAAAAATTCGGCAATAAATATTCCATTAAATCATACAATGAAATAAACTTGCCGAATAATTGTTTGGTTTTAGGAGAAATAAAACAACCAGCCGTCTTTATCGAACATGTCCATAAGCTGATTAAAACCCGCCATGGTCGCGGTTCGATCGGCTCAGAAGTAATTACCGTCTTACCGGAAGAAAAGGCTTTTTTAAAAACCCTTGAATTACCGGTTTCTGAAACGCCATTACTGGACCAAATAAAAGAAGTCCTGCCTCAATATCTGCCTTTTGAAATCGATGATATTTACATGGACTACCAAGTAACGGAAAAAAACGCCTTTAAGCAAAAATGCCTTATGGGAGCGACTCCTAAGGCGATTGTCGATTCTTATATCCAAGTCTTGAATCAAATTAAGCTGATACCGGTAATCGTCGAAATTGAAGCCGCCGCTATCGCCAGATGCTTAATTGAGCATTCTAACAACAAGGAGCCGCAGATCGTCATTGACTTTGGCGCAACAAGAACCGGCCTATTCCTTTACGACGGCGATAATATCCAATTTTCCGTCAGCCTTCCTATTTCCGGCAATAAGATAACTGAACTAATCTCCAATGCCCTGGAGCTCGATGTTGAAACGGCAGAAAAGGCGAAAATAATCTGCGGACTCGATAAGAATAAATGCGATGGCGCTATATTGGAAATCTTTGCCGAAGCCCTTGAGGAATTGCATCTTCAAATCAAGAAAGCCATCGGCTTTTACGAGGCCAACTTCCCGGGCAGCAAACCGATTTCGAAAATAATCCTTAGTGGCGGCGGCGCTAATTTTTCCGGTATCAGCGAAATCTTAAGCCAAAAAATCGGCATCACTGTCCAGTTAAGCAATCCTTGGCAGAACATCCAAAACCCCAATCCGGCCTATTTCACCCCTCAAAAATCCCAATCATACATAACAGCCATCGGCTTAGCCTTAAGAGGCCTAAAACAAGAAGAGCTATGATAAACCTTAACCTGTTGTCGCCTCAGCACAAGCAACAAATAAAAAACAGAAAAATCTATATCGCCCTGAAAGAATGGGTTATGTTGGTTTTACTTTTTACGGCTATCGTCTCTATCTTACTTATCGTTTCGAAATATTTTCTTGAAGAAAAGCTTAATGACCTAATAATTCAAAACTCCAATTCGATCGGCGCCATGCAAAAGATCAATATGCAGACTTCCGCTTTAAATAAAAAGATAAGCGACCTTGATAAGATCCAAAACGATTTTAAGCGCTGGTCGATTTTCATAAATTCAGTCCAAGGAGCTGCGCCGGCCGGAATTAAGTTTTCAACCATCAAGATCCAACAAAAAGAAAAAGCTATCGAGCTTCAAGGGACTTCGAAAACGCGCCAAGACATGCTGCTGCTCCAGGAGAACTTAAATCAAACAGGACTCTTTTCTAAGATTGAGATTCCGCTTAGCGCCCTGCTCTTAAAAGAGAATAGCGACTTTAACATTCAAGCCACGATTATTAGCGAAAAAATAAAATGAACTTTTCCCAAGCTAAAAAAGGAGTTTATCTAAAAATCGGGCTAATCAGCTTATCGCTTTTAATTCTTATCGGTTTTATTGTCTACCCTTCGGTTTTAGAAATCATAAAGATAAATGCGGAAATAAGAACCGAAAAAGAAGAGCTCCAAAGAAAGCTTAATGCCGGACAAAACATCAAGCAGCTCCGCCAAGATCTAAGCGAAACAGAAAGCCTAGTTAAGAAGCTTAATGGCGCCTACATCCTAAAAGGAGACGAACTGAAGCTTATAACTGAACTAGAGAACCTAGCCGGAGCAAGAAAACTAACAATCAATATCAACCCTGGATTTTCTAATGATCCGAAAAATAGCAATCAAAGAATTATTCCCCTAGCTATCAATACTATCGGTGAATATAATGATCAGATGGGCTTCCTGAAAGACTTGGAAACTAGGCCATACTATTATAATATCAAGCAGATAAATTTATCCGTCAATAATAACGCCCAAAAGCCGGGTTACCTGATGCAACTTACTGGCGACATCTATATGCAGAACTAAAGAAAATAAGATGAAAAAAATCACCATAGAAATAAGATTCAATCTTTGGCCATTCATTAAAAGGCTCTATTCTATCACCTTATTTTTTGTAATCCTGATTTTAATCGGCGTCTTCTATTTTCTTTACAATGATGTTTATCTTACGATCTCCGACGCGGAAACAGTCACCTCTCTAAGACAAAAAGTGCCAGAACAAACCCTACTAAAAGACCGCTTCTTTATTGTCCTTGATAAATTAGAAAAAAAGCCGATCCAAACTGAACCTAATTATCCTGTCATAACCGCTCCGATTTTAAATTCAACGACAACAGCCGCTTCGACAACTCCTATCCTAATTCCAACTTCCACACCTCCTAAAATTATTACCTCATCTCCAACGACTACTAAAAAATGAGGCTTACTTCGCCGCCAAGCGGACGAAGTACCTGCCTGCCGGCAGGCAGGTTTGAGCGACTTCCAATAAAAAAGCCTCGTTTTAAAACGAGGCTTTTTTATTTATTTTTATTTAAGAGGCGACATACCTCTTAACTTTTTAATTACCGGCGGCAGAGATTTAATTAAATGATCAATCTCCGTTTTCTCGGTAAAACGCCCAAGCGTTACTCTAAGACTGCCATGAGCTAATTCCGGCTTAATCCCCATAGCCATTAAGACATGCGAAGGATCGAGTGATCCCGAAGAACAGGCTGAACCAGTTGAAACCGCCAAGCCTTTTTGAGAAAGCATAAGCAGCACGCTCTCCCCTTCGACACCCTCGAAAATAAAATGGGCATTGCCAGGTAACCTTGATTTTAGATCGCCGTTATACCTCATCCGCTCAATTCTCTTATTTAATTGGACCACTAAATAATCCCTGAGCTTCGATATTTTTTTTACTTCCTTCTCTTTTTCTTTTTTATCGCTAATAATTTTAACCGCTTCTCCAAGGCCGACGATTAAGCTAACTGGAAAAGTCCCCGGCCGAATACTGCCTTGCTGATGTCCGCCGAACATGATCGGCTCAAAAGCCGTCTGTCGCCTTAAATAAAAAACCCCAATACCTTTCGGGCCATAAATCTTATGACCGGAAAAAGATAAAGCGTCTACTCCTAACACGTCAACTGTTAAGTCAAAATAGCCGGCCGCCTGAACAGCGTCAATGTGGAATAAAATCTTATGCTTCCGATTTTTATTAAGATCTTTTACTACCTGGCCGATTTCTTTTACCGGCTGAATAGTCCCGACTTCATTATTAGCGTACATAATA
The DNA here is from genome assembly GCA_964512625.1 of uncultured Gammaproteobacteria bacterium. Lineage (GTDB taxonomy): Bacteria > Patescibacteriota > Patescibacteriia > 2-01-FULL-39-33 > 2-01-FULL-39-33 > CAZEKG01. The sequence continues at coordinate 213,382 of CAZEKG010000001.1, forward strand.
GAAATCAGGCCGGTATTTTCCTTAACAGCTTTTTTCAAATCTTTAATAGAAACCAGGCCTTGCTGATTAACCGGCAAATAAGTAACTTCGAAACCCTCTTTTTCTAAAAATTTAAAAGGACCAAGGATGGAATCATGCTCGATTCTTGTCGTAATTAAATGCGGTTTAAAGCTTGATTTCTTGGCCAATCCGCGAGCTAAGCCAAGAATAGCCAAATTATTACTCTCCGTCGCGCCGGAAGTAAAATAAACCTCATTAAGGCCGCAACCGAGAAAATCAGCAACAATTCTTACCGCCTCATCAACAGCCTCTCTCGCTTCCAGTCCGACTAAATGAAGAGAAGAAGCGTTACCGAAGCTCTCCTTTAAAAAAGGGCCCATCTTTTTTAAGACCCGACCGTCAACCGGCGTTGTCGCCGCATTATCTAAGTAATATATTTTTTTCTTAGCCATATCTTAAATGGACTTTATTTTTTTAACTTCCTTGACTTCTTCCATAACTAACTTACCTATTCCCTCTTTAAGAGTAACCTGCGCCATCGGACAGCCATGGCAAGCGCCCATAAGTTTAACAGATAACTCCCCAGTTTTCTCATTAAACCCGATAAACTCAACATCGCCACCATCCATCTTTAAATGAGGACGGACTTTATCCAATA
>CAZEKG010000001.1:214049-284256 GCA_964512625.1 uncultured Gammaproteobacteria bacterium
ATTTGATTTTGATTTTTTATTATTTTCTCGGTAATTTTTAATCGCTTCACGCAAACCTTCATGCGCTAAGATAGAGCAATGGAGCTTCGCGGCTGGCAAACCTCCCAACTCTTCAGCAATCTCCAATTTACCAATCTTCTCCGCCTCTTCGAGCGTCTTGCCTTTGGCCATATCCGTTAACATCGAAGAAGTGGCTATCGCCGCACCGCAGCCGAGAGTTTCGAACTTGATATTTTTTACTACCTCTTGCTTAGCCTTATTCTTACCGACCTTGATATAAATTTTCATTATATCCCCGCAAACCGGATTGCCGACCTGACCAACTCCGTCAGCATCCTTGATAACTCCTTGGTTATGAGGCTTGCTGAAATGGTCCAAGACTTTTTGATTATACATAAAATTATATTAGATAATTGATTTTAAACTAAATCAGCCAACGTAAAGCCTCTTAAAGTCTTAATGATATTCCTTTGAAGCTCCGACCAAACTTTCTTGGTCAGGCAATTCTTAACCGAACAGATCATTTTCTTTTCATCATCGATCATACAAGAAAAAACCGCCAAAGGCCCTTCCAAAGCCTCAATGATCTCGTACATGGTTATTTTTTCCGGTTGGCGGGATAATAGGTAGCCGCCCATTGCCCCTTTAGAGCTTTTAATCAGGCCATCGGCCTTAAGCTTGGAAAAAAGCCTTTCCAAATAAGCTTGGGAAATGTGCTCTTCTTGGGAAATCTTAGAAAGCGAAACCGGCTCGCCGGTCTTATTCTTCGCTAAAGAAACCATCGCCCTAAGGCCGTACTCGGTTTTTGAAGTAAACATCATAAATTTATGATCAAGAGTTAAACTGCTTAAAGTAATGCCAACAAAGTTAATACCTATTAAACTTGTTGGGATTAACTTAAGATTACCATTAAAAAAATCCGCTGTCAAGCGGCTTGTGGATAAAATGAGATACTAAGAAAAACAGCTACTTATTAATAATAATCATAGCTTTTTCGCCGGTTAGGATTTTTTCCGCTGCGGAGCCGTTATCTAAAAAACTAGGCTGCCAATCATGGATAGCCTCGATAAGATTCGCATAAGAATAGCTAAAGCCGTTGCCTTTACGCGTTCCCGGATCGTTAGTGATTATTTCCTTGCTATTATAGCCCTTAATGACTAAGGCATGATAAATCGGACCGGGCTGCTTGAAATTAGGATTATTTAAAACCCTCCCAGCAACCGGAATAACGATTAAATTGCCTTTGACTAATTCATACTTAATTCTTTCAACCGTCGCTTCTTTAGTTATAGCAGCTTTCAAACCGAAGTAGTCTTTTAAAATGCCCGCCATCTCTTGCGCCGAAAGATCAACCTTATATCCCCGCTCATTTTCCCAAGCTAATAACTTCTGCAGTTCTTCTTCCATAATCTTTTCGTCAAGCGGCTCTTTATTAAAATACTTGGCCGCCATGATCATTGAAGCTTCCTCGCAAGTTTCCTCATGAATCGCATCCCAATTACCAAACGGCGCTTGCTGAGCGAAAAGAACTTTTAAAACTAAGCTGGAAGGAATAACTAAGGAAGTCGGGGTAGCAACAGTTGATGTTTTTAAAGTGTTATCCAGCTTTGCCTTCGAGTCGGTTAAAGAATCGCTGGAACTAGCTGATTTATTAGAAGCCGTAGAAGAGGAAACGACTTCACTAGCTAAAATAGCCGGAGATGAAGACTCCGTCGATATTTTTATAACTTCAGTTTTTGTCCCGCAACCGGAGAGAACAAGCGCCAATAACGAGACTAATAATAAATTCCTCATCAGCATGGATTATTTTTTGTCTCTTGCCTAATTATCGTATCGGAGATTTTGCCGCCAAGATATTCAACCGTACCTTCGATTTTCTTTTGAGTGCAGCACTGACCGTCTAAAATATTAAATTTATATTTCCCACCAGTAAATTCCAAACTGATCGAGGATTGCAATTGCTTCATCTTATTATAAACATCAAGATCGCTTTTAAGATTATACTTTTGCCTTAAGAATTCCGCCAACTCCGGTTCATAAGCTATCTTACTCTTAATGGCGCTATCTGGGATAGTTACCGGCAAACCATAACAAATACCCGGATCATACTTATCCGCCAAATACATACCAACGATCAATTCGTTACTAACCGTAAAGGATTTTTGCCTTTCTTGCGCTTTATCGGAAACGGAAGACGGAGAATTATCATTTTTAGGCGAAGTTACGGCCTGATCGGGGAAAAAACTTTTTACTTCTTTAACCGGGGCCGGAGATTGATCGGGAAGCGAATTTTCCTTAGGCTCAGGAATCACCGCCTTTTCTTGGTTATTTTTCCCCATATCCTTATTATCTAAAGATTGGCCGCCAAGCTCATTTTTAAGGCATCCGGAGGTTAAAAAAACAAGGATAAGAGATAAGATTAAAAGCGAGATTTTTTTCATATTTTTAATAACTATTTACCATAATTATAACAAAATAACCGGCAATAGGCTAAAGAAGCTTAAAAAACATCATAAATTTAGCTAATTTTAATGTTTTTAGACCCATCTTGACTAATTCATAAAAATGAGCTAAAATATGAAAGTTGTTAAACAAGGCTCAGAAGCGATGGCTACCCATGCTTAGAGATCTATAAACACAAAGAATTAATAATCAACTTGGAATATGTCAACGAAAAAAGCCGGAGGCAGTACTAGGCTGGGCCGAGATTCTAATTCCCAGCGCCTAGGGGTCAAGCTATACGGCGGAGAAAAAGCTAAGGACGGCGACATCATTATCAGGCAAAGGGGCACTCGCTACCGAGCCGGAAAAAATACCGCTATCGGCAAAGACGATACTTTATACGCTACTGCGGTCGGCGTCGTCAAATACAATAAAAAGAAAATGAAAAAATTCACCGGAAAATTAGAATACGCTCAAATCGTTTCCGTTGAATAATCCATATTTATCTTAAATCACCCTTCTCTTCATCGAGTAGGGTGATTTTTTTAAAAAAATAAATACCCCGCTCAAACTTTCGTTCAAGCGGGGTGGTGCAGTGGGGGCTATTTTAGGCCAATCCCTCGAGGGATTTGAGGATTTCCTGATGAAACCCTTTGACCTTGGCGGCATAATCGACCGCCTTACCGGAATAACGCTCCAGCGCCGCATCAAGGTCGCCGTTAGCTTCCTTGAGATAAGCGCTAAGCGTTTTGGCGCCCAATTGGATATTGATCTCTGGGTCATAGACCATTTCCTTAAGGCGCTTCTCGGCTTGAGCGATTTTCTTAAGGTGCTCTTTTTCAGCTTCCTTGCGCAGCTGAGGACTTTTCCCTGAAACCTTTTCTATCTTGGGCTCCTGCCAAAGATTGAGATCCTTAGCGAAGCGTTTGGCCGTCGGGATTTGGACTTGCATAATACCATGCGCGTCTTTGTTCGACTTAGCGTGGATATTATGCTCGCTTTCCCGATGACCGATCGAAAGGAGTAAGCCGGGAGTGAAATCATACTTCTTTTCTTCCGCCCGGTAATAGCCGGCAATCTTGTTCGCCAGCTCAAACTCCATATGATGATTGTCGGTCATGATCAGCTCCGCGTACGCCGCGATAAGCTGATCATCGGAAAGTTCCTTCTTCAGTGTCGCTGAAACTTGCGCCTCAGCTTTTTCCGACTGAACCTCGGTTACTGCCGGTTGCGGAATCACAACCGCTTCCGGAAACGCCAAAGGCTCTTCATAGCTCCGATCAATCGCTAACGGGACTTCCGTCAAACGATCGGTCGCTGCGAAAGCAATCTGCTCACTCTGATACTTTGCCGCCATGAAGACAGCAGCTATCAAAATCAAGCAGACGCCGATTCCCATCTTAGAGTACTTGCCCAGCAAGTACAATAAGGGCAATAGGGATCTCATCATTTCTCGTCTCCTGTGCCTCGCTAACGAGGTCCTGGGTTTGGAAGTGAACCTTGATTGGCTACCTAGCCAACCTGACATAATAGCATATTTCAGCCATTATGTCAATAATCGTCAAAAAGAACCATTTTATTTATCTAAATTTAGATAAATTATAAAATAGCCCATTAAAAAGGCCTTCATAAGCTAAGGATTGTTTAAAACGACTCCCAATAAAAAACCCAAGAGAAAGATTTTCCCCAGGGTTTTAATATTTTATTAACTATGATTATTGGAAAAAGCTGGCGCGCCCGAACATAAGAATCAAAAATGTCAAACTCGCCTAGCCTTCAATGGTACTACCCGATTCAAGATTGATTTGTTTCAATCTTTATTTTTCCCGCCTCGACAAGCCCGGCAAAAAGCGGATGAGGCCGGGGTTACTTGCAACAAAAAAAAACTGAGATTTTAAGGTCTCAATTTTTTTATTACGAATATTAAATGAAATCATTTCTTGCCTTTCTTCGCCGTTAGTTTCTTCGCCTCGGCGATTATTTCTTTCGAAACATGACTAGGCAAATCAGCGACTTTTTCGACGCAATGTCCGCCCGGATAAGCTTTAACCGCTTCACCACTCTTAGTCATACCCCAAGCTGAAACCATAACCCCTAAATCGCGCAGCTTATTATCCTCTTTTATATAAGCACTAAGATCGTCAACTTCACCATCCATAAAAGCCATAACCGCGCGAACCCTCGGCTTGGATTTTTTCTTTTTCCCAGCCTGAACCTCGTCATTCAAATCAGCCTCAATTACTTCTCTAACTTTTACTAGGCCGAGATGCGCCGGCGTCCCGCCGCCGATATTAGACTCCAAGCCCTTCCAAACCGCGTATTGCTCTTTCGGTCCCCAACTTGATCCGGAAGACTTAATAACGCCGGCCGAGCCGGCTTGAAATGCGGTTAAAGAAGATTTTACATCTAAAGGCGAAATCAGCTTGCCGGCTCGCTGAGCGATGCGAGTTTTTTCGGCAAAGGAATACAAAGCGTCTTGAAGAATAAAACAAGCAAGTTGCTGTTCGTCTTTCTTTGGCAAGCCGGAAGATTCGTCAATATAATTCATAGAACTACTGCGATCAACGACGAAATGAATATCCAACCCGCTGTAATCCTGGATCATTTTATTAGTCTTCGCTTCCATCGCATACCCCTCAGGGTCGTTCGAGCCAGTCCTAATATCCCGGCCAATCATCGTCCAGCTATCAGGCTCATCGCCTATTGACCTTTTAACCGGGCCTTTAGTCGTCGCTTTCGGGACTAGATTAGTCTCGACGATTTCTTGGAACTGCGTTCTTAATTTTTCTAAGACATTAGCATACTTGAGCCTAGCCTGCCTTATTTTTTCTCTTACTATCAAAGCTTCCTCGTAAGAACATTCTGCATCTTTTGCCCACTCCCTCGCCTCCCAATCTTTTTCCCTTTCCCGAGTCTCAGCTTCTTTTTCCGCTTCTTGCATTTTACGCTTCAAATCATCAAGCTGTTCCTCCGTCAATTCCGGCGCTTCCTGTTCGCCGAAGTCACCTTCTCCCGGCTCATCCTCCGGCAGCTCATCAGGCATTTCTTCATCCGCGTTCGGATCGCCCTCCGGCGTTGCGTCGAAACGATGCCATTTTTTATCCTCAGTATTATATACCTCCGTCCAAGCGTGCCGATTGCCCGAATTCAACGATGCGGCGCCATTGCTATCCTTACTCTTGACATAATTGCCGGTCGCCAACCTGGCTTTCACTCCCGAAGCGGATAATAAGTTTATATAATATGCGTTAGCCACATCGCAATCGGCTTGGCGATGTTCCTCGATTCCCGCGAAATAGCCGACCGGATGATTCTGATAAACCTTATTGAACGAGCTGTCATTAGAATAAGTCAAGTAATTCCTAACGAATCTTTTAAGCTTCCTAGCCTTAACTAAATTATCCGTCTCATTTTCTATTTCCGCGAGCGCTTTTCCGGCGTCAGCCCCCGCATAAGGCGATTCGACCGCTAAGTCATTTTCATTTACTTCTAGCCGTCTTTCGGCTATCGAGCTTTCCGCTTCGCCGATCATAACTGTAAAACTGATTGGGAATTTTTCCAAGCCTCGCGAATCGATAAGCCAATTGCCATTGCCATCAATTAAAAACTTTAGTTCATCGCTGGCTTTTACAGTCCTGATATCCGGACGATAGCCGTAAGGCAAAGGGAAATCAGCCAATCTTCCGCCATTAACTTTTCCGCGGAAAACCTTTTTTGAATCTTCTTTAAGCTCGATTTCCGGTCCAGCAGTCAGCTCGCCTCGTTCAGTCTTCCAACGGGAACCGCCGGCATGTTTATTATAAACATTTTCGCGATAATAGCCGCCAAAAAACGGATGAACTGAAAAATAACCCTTATTTTCTTCCCCTTCATTTTTCTCCATTTCATCCATAGAAGTATCCATATCATCTCGGCTATCGGGCGGCATTTCCTCGTTACCTTTTTTTTCCTGACTTTCTTCCTCAACTTTTTCTTCATCTCTTAATTTTCTTAAATCACTGCGATAAGCGTAGTTTAAAAGCCCGGCAATCTTTTTATTAAAATAATCGTTCCTAACGCTTGACTGAGTGTTAGGCGAGGTTAAGACCTGAAGAGCATTAACTCTTCCTTCCTCGGTTTCCACTCCCCTCAATTCGCTTATAACATCTTCCCAGACTTTCGAAGGCGAATAATTGTCATCTTTGGCGGCAGCTAGCAACTCTCTGACTAATCCGTCATATTCGCTCAAACCGATATCCCTCTGGTTATAAGCCGCATCGCCATTTTTTAAAGATTCGGACGAGCTAAAAATCATCTTGTCCAGCTCCTTCTTAAAATGCCTTTCCGCCGGCGTGCCCCTTGATTGCCAATCGCGCTGAGCCTCGACATCCTCGGAAGTCCTTATCCGCTCACGCCAAAAACCGGAAGATTTTTTTATTTCTTCCGATCCATTTTCTAAAATATTAGCTTTATTTTTTTCAACACTGTCCATAGGCTTTATAAAATCTTGATTATTTCATTCTTTATTACACGCTTCTGGCGATTTTCTCTAAAAAGCTTTTTACTGCTGTAAAGTCTATATTTCTCTGATGCTTGAATTTTATCGGTTCCTTATTAATATCTTTAAAATATACTAAACTTTTTAAGACAAGATTGATATCTAAGTCGGGAAACTTTTTACTAAACACAAGCAAGATTTGACTAATCGTCAAATCTTGAAAAATAAAATACAAGTCAACATAATCCTTATTTGTCGCGCGACTGACGATAGCTGACAATTTCATGCAGGCGATATCGACAATAGAGGCAATATTTAAATTTTCTTCTTTAATCGTCGGACTGACTAACTTATAAGGATAAGAGAAAAAACTGATTTTGATATTATTGTCAATAAATACAGTTAAAGTATCTTTTTCATCCTGAACCTTGACTACCCGATAATCGGCAAAAATTTCCTTTACTTTTTTAAATAAAATAGCGGTATCAATCGACTTAGGAGAAAAGAAGTCAAAATCTATACTATCGCGATGCCCCAATTGCAAAGCCAAACCCGTACCGCCGGCCAGATAAAAATCGGCTTTGAAATTTTTTAACAACGGAAGTATTTGACGCCTTTTAGCGTCTAAGATATCATAGAACATAAAATTTAATTAAAAACGAGAACGAGTTAATTCTCTCTCATTAATATTTAAAATCAGCGACCAATAATGCAGCGACTTATCATTTAATTCTCCCTTAGCGCCGTAATTAATAACCGCCTTCTTAATGCTTGATTTGGGATAAAAATCGAATAGCCAATCAGTAGCTTTCTTGTCGCCGAAATTAAGCAAATTCAAGATTATCCTGACCCTATCCTTTTTAAGGTCAAGCTTACTGAAATCATTGAACCAAAAATACTTTTTTATAAACTTTGGCGGCATAATATTGCTAATTTCTCCCCTAATTATATCACATTTTAAGATTCAAATCAATCGCCCGCATACCCCTTAATTACACCTAGAACGGCGTCATATTCTTCGCTGGAACCGATAATCTCCCTGTAAGAGCATAAGCTGTCATAAAGATTATCATCAAAGCCGGACAATTTCTCATTAAGCTCCTTTTTAGCCTTTAAAACCGTTTTGGGCCTTGGCCAAACCTTCAAGCCGTTGGTTTGAAGCCCTAAAACGTCGATAACTCCTGGAAATTGGCAAATATCTATTTTAGACTCAGGGATTTCTAATCCCAGCCTCTCTTTAGTAAAAGAACGGATCATTTTAACCGACTTCTCCGCAACTGGCCGATTGCCAGCCAGAAAAAGCAAGTCATCATTATACCTGATATAATGCTTTATTTTCAATTCTTTCTTAATATGCCAATCAAGCTCGTTAAGATAAATATTGGCTAAGACCTGGCTAGTTAAGTTTCCTAAGGGCAACCCCTTGCCATTTTCGCCAAAACTGACGATTACCTGGCTTATGATATTTGAAATCAACTCATTCTTAGTTCTCTTTCTTAAAATAGCATTTAAAATATTATGATCTATGTTGCTGAAATATTTTTTAACATCCATCTTAACGGCTAATGTCCGGCGGCTGCGATACAGCCGAAAACAATTGCCGATAAAATATTTCCTAGCTAAATGAAGTCCCTTATTCGGACGGGAAGCGTAGGAATGGAAGTAAAATATTTGATCATATTTATGAAAAAGATAATCGAAGATGATTTGATGGACGACCCTGTCCCTGACCGAGGCTACATAAATATCACGCTTCTTCGGATCGTAAATCCTAAAATGCTGATAACCGCCATGGCGATAACGACCGCTTGCCAAGTCATGATATAATGAGTTTACTTCGCTCTCAAGATTAAGCCAAAACTCCCTAACTAGCCTTTGACGAAGTTTTCCGCGACGGAATTTTTCCCATTTCCAACATATATTTTCTTTACCAAATAATAATTCATATTCTTCTATGAGTCTCCCCCCCCCCCCCGACTCTTTTAAAGCTTCCATTTTTTCACAAACTCCGCTCATTTTAAAAAGTTATTTTCTATACCGCGAAATACTTAAATTAACTAAAGACTTTCCTAAGGTTTACCGCTACGGCTTAGGAGAAAAAAGCCAAAACGCCATCTTAAGCATAATTGAAATTACTTCTCAGGCACTTTATAGCCGGCAACCATTAAAAGAGCCTTTGATACTAAAGCTTATCGGCATCATACAAACCTTGCAGCTTTTTATCCGCTTGGCTTATGACGAAGAACTGATAAGCGAGCGGAACTTTTTTACCCTAAGCGATCAAGTAATCGAGCTAAACAAAATGGCGGCGGGCTGGCTAACCTCCGTTCGCTCGCCATCCCAGCCTAAAGTCGAACCCTCGCCGAGAAACGGAAGCCGCTGTTCGAATTCGCATCCACATCATCCCTGTTCAAGTTGAGCTGGGAATCGTCGGAATTCCAATTGCCGTTCGGCACATTGCCGTCAGAAGCGACCGGCCTCCGTTTCTTATCGTCCATAATCTCTTAACCCCTAAACCTGCCGAAGCAGACCTATCTAAAAACTTCCCTTGTTGACGCGTGAGGATATGTGAATCAAAGCGCTAAGAAACGCCTCCATTGCCCTTTAGCAATGCTCTGCCATAAACTCTTACGCTACCCGGCAAACCAATTGCTTTTTTATTGGAAGTCGCTCAAACCTGCCTGCCGGCAGGCAGGTACTTCGTCCGCTTAGCGGCGGGGTCAACTTCATTAAAAAACAAGGTTATATTAGCCGGCTTTAAATTCTAAATTTAAAAATAAATAATAATCAAACTGAATTATAAAACTTAAATCTTGCGAGGGATCCTCACCGAGAAACGGAAGCCGCTGCGCGAATGCGCATCCACAACATCCCCGTCCAAGACGAGCTGGGAAGCGTCGGAAAACCAAATGCCGTCCGGCACACTGCCGTCAGAAGCGACCGGCAGGTCAATAAAGCGGGAAAAAGTTCCGCCAGTGCGCCTATAATCATCAAGCGGTACGAGATCGTTTAATGCTTTGGCTTCTAAAACGCGATCTGTAAAACGATTTTGTAGGATAAGATACTCGGCAATAGAAGTGATATTGACCATTTCTAAGGTTATGCCTTCATTCAAATCAATAAACTCTTGCTTGATCTTTTCGAATTCCGCTTTTTGAGCGCCTAAGGCTTTATTCTTCGTTCTCTCCTCAGGCGATTGAGAGGGAGTAATTAAGGAAATATATGGAGATTCGGGAATGCTTAGGACTGCCTGGAATAGGAGTTCCGGATCTTCGCCGGCCTTTAAAAAAGGGGCGATTTCTGCTTTTAACTTATCCTTTTCCTTTATAGTCATATCAGGCTTCCCGGCGATCTTCTCCATAAAAGAAATGAGACTATCGATATAATCCCAAAGATAAGTATCGGCGACTTGACCTTCCTGCCCATCTTTCTTAAATCTCGGCTTAAGTTTTTCTATAGCCGTTTTAAGGCCTTTTATTTGAGCTAAACGCCCAGGCACGAAAAGCGGGATCTCGCCCAATTCCATTCGCGATCCGATAAGCTCGATATCTTCCTCGCTAAGATTAAAATCTTCCATATTTTCCGGCAAATGTCCGGCCATATTCCTATCGAGCCAAAAAGTTACTTCTTGATAGGCCCGCCTGTCTTTAGATAATATTTCCTGGAGATCGACTTCTAAATCCTGTTGTTCCGGATTATTCGCTTGATCTATTATTCCCGCTTCCTTAAAAGCTTCATGATAAGGATTTTTAGCGTTGAAAACAGTAAACTGGTAATTGCCATGCAGCCTTTCCAGCTCGTCAAGACTGTCGATTATTTCCCGATCGCCTTTTCCCGACTCGACTAGCCATTTTCCTTTAAGCTCAGGAAACTTAGCGCACTCTTTAATTAAGCCGACAAAAGTAAAAGTCAAATCTTCTCCTGCCTTGTCCGGAGAAACATACCGCCCTTTCGGCGCGGCCACCTTATCGAGCGATACTTTGACCCTTTTCTTGCCTCCATAATCGATGAATTCATCGGCGTATTCGGGGGCAGCCGGCGTATTATCTTTTATTTCCGCTTTTCTTGGCACTCTGGGAGATAACTGCGCCAATTCCTTATCCGTTATGATATCTAAGCTTATCTTAGGGCCGGCCAAGGGTTCCAGCTTCGCATTCCCGCCGCCGGCAATAAGTCCATATTCAGCAAAAAGCTTAATGTAAAGATCCTTGTCTTCGAGATAATCATCAGCCGTAAAAGCGGTTTCCAGCCATTCGACTAATTTTTCGGAGAGAAATGATTTTAAAGACTTACCCTCTCGAGCCAATAGGCGGTATTCTTTTAACCAAAGAAAAATATCGCCCGGAGTTAGGACGCTGCCCGAAATCAGCGCTTCCGGATTGCCTCGGCTCAAGATATTATCTCGTCCGTAAAGGTTTTCGTAAGCTTGGGAAAGCGCTTGGGCTAAGCGCCAAAGTTCGCCGCCGGCTTTAGGATCGCCATCGAGAACTTCTTCCGTAATATTCTTACCGTTTTCTTCCTTATGTTTTTCATTATATATCGGCCCTAATTCCGCCTTGTTCGCCTGAATACGATTAGAATCATCCATCAGGGCGACTAAAAAGGTTTCGAACAATTCCGGGTTTTCGGCTGACTGAGGGAAATACTCGACCGGAATCATTTTCATTTTTCTTTGGATTTCCGGCGTATAGCTGGTGCGGCGGAATCTTGAGCCAGCCGGATTCTGGGCGCCGAGCACAATTGCTTTGGATAAGACAAGGTCTTTCGGATCGGCGCCGTTAGTAGAATAGCCTGTCGGCTCTCCGGAGCGAAGCCGATCGCACAAAGTCGCTAAAGTCCCGATATCTTCCGCTTTATTCGCCTCATCGATAAAAACCGCCAAGCCCTGATGTTCGGGAGATGCTTGATCAGCTGTCTTTTTTCCAGTCAAACCGTATAAGACCGGGCCGTAATCCGTTCCGCCCCTAAGATTCTTATCGGCTAAAAGCTCTCTATCAACTTTCATTCTTTCATCAGCTTCCTTAATAATCGGCGCCTCGCCGGTAAAAAGCTGGGCGACAGCCTTGGCTAAAGTCGTCTTACCGGTACCCGATTGCCCTTCCAGGACGACCATTCTTAAAGTATTGGCCGAAGCGACAGCATCTTCTATCGCTTCCAATATCTTATGCCGGCTTTTAGTCCACATAAAATGATCCGGCCCGTCCAATTGTTCTTTTAACTCTTTAAGCTCGCTGAAAACCGCCCTGGCTGCCAAGTCCGGATTTTTAGCTAAAAGCTCAGCTTGCCTAGCTTTATTTTCCGCCATGGCCGAGGAAGCAATAGCTAATTCTTCCAATACCGCGCCTTTTTCTCGGCCCTGGCGCAAACCCTCAAAACGCTTCTTTTGAAGCTGGGCTTCCTCTTCTTCCCAAATATCCTCGTCATTCCTAAGCTCTTGATATTTCGGCCAATTGCCGTTAACCGAAGCCCATTGCTCGGCATACTTTTTCATCCCTTGCTCATAAACTAATCTTGTTTCTTCATCGCTGTACATCTCTTTAAGTAAAGAGAGAATTCTGGCGTTTTCCAGACGAGATTTGAATTCCTGAGTTAAGGGATTTTCGTCATCGAATATATCCATGAGAGCGAGCGACTGGGAATCTCCAGACTCTCTTTTTTCTTTAATATACTCAAGCCAAGAGTCCTTAAAGCTCTGCCAGAAACTCCAAAGAGCTTCCGCTTTCGCTTCCGGGCCTTTTTCTCTAAGCTTTTTTAGGGAAAACTCCCTGATTTTTTTCTCTTTCGGAGATTGTTCTTCTTTAGCAGGAGTGATTTCCTGAGCTGTCTTCTCAAGCGAGAAAATCGATTTTATTTTCGGGTTTTTTTCCGGCATATATGCTTAATTAATAATTGATGATTAACCGGCTAATTTTCAATACTGAAAAGCGGCCGATTTATAGACTAATCATAGAGGAATAATAAACTAATATCAAGATTATTGATTCAGCCGATTCTTCCCCGCCTCGACAAGCCCGGCAAAAAGCGGATGAGGCCGGAGAGGCCGAGACTTGAATTCCGGATGGAATTGAACGCCAACGAAAAATGGATGAACACCCTTAGGTAATTCGACGATCTCAACTAATTGCCCATCCGGCGAAGTCCCGGCGATAACCAAGCCGTTACTCTTCGCCATTTCCAGATAATCATTATTGAATTCATACCTATGGCGATGGCGCTCTATAATATTTTTATCTTTATAAAGACTAAAAGAAATCGACTCTTCGCTAAGAACGCAAGGATAAGCTCCTAAGCGCATCGTATTACCATATTGATTCTTCGCCAGCCTCTCTGCCTGCTCCGGCATGATATGAATAACGGGATTAGTAGTCTCTTTATTTATTTCGGTCGTATTAGCATCTTCAAGACCGGCCGTATGGCGCATAAATTCAATCGTCGCCAATTGCATACCGTAACAAAGCCCGAGATAAGGAATATTATTTTCCCGCGCGAACTTAATAGCCAAGATCTTCCCCTCTACTCCCCGCGAACCAAAGCCGCCAGGAACGACTAAACAATGATAATTATTCAACTCACTTACTTTTTCCGGCTCCTTCTCATAGATATCTGAATTGATCCATTCGATTTCCGGCTGAACCGATTGATGCCAACAAGCGTATTTCAAGCTTTCAATGACTGAGATATAAGAATCAGAAAGAACGAAGTCCCCCGTTTCAAAATATTTTCCGATAATGCCTATTTTCAGTTTCGAACCTTGGTTTTTAGTTTTCTCAACAAACTCCCGCCACTGATTTCCATCCTTAAGCTTCGGCTCCAAGCCGAGATCAGCCAGGATCTTATCCGATAAGCCTTCTTTCTCAAAATTAACCGGAATATCATAAACGCTCTCTACATCGGGCGCAGAAATAATATGGTCTTTTTTAACATTACAAAATAAAGCCAACTTCTCCTTCCGAGGCTCATCGATCGGATGAGTCGAACGGCCAAGAATGAAATCAGGCTGAATACCGACATAGTTAAGCTCCCGTGAAGCCATTTGGGTTGGCTTCGTCTTCATCTCGCCGATTTTTGATGGTACAGGAAGATAACTAACAAGAACGAAAAGCACATCATTAGGCTCCCTAAGATGCATCATCCTAGCCGCTTCTAAGAATAAAGCGTTTTGATATTCGCCGACCGTTCCGCCGATTTCAATCAAGGTGATATCAGCCTCGGCTTTTTTCGAGGCCCGCTCAATCCTTTCCATGATTTCATAAGGAATATGAGGAACCGCCTCGACGCATTTTCCGCCATACTCAAGATTGCGCTCCTTATTAATAACCGAAAGATAAACGCGTCCGGTTGTCATATAATTATCGCGGAAAATATTAACATCGAGAAAACGTTCGTAATTGCCAATATCCTGATCAGTTTCATCGCCGTCTTCCGTGACAAAAACCTCCCCATGCTCGACCGGATTCATAGTCCCAGCATCAACATTAAGATAAGGATCTATTTTAACCGCCGTTACTTTAAAACCTCTTTCTTCAAGTAGCCGGCCAATCGAAGCGCAAGCAATTCCCTTGCCGACTCCTGACATAACCCCGCCGACGATAAAAATATATTTCTTTTTTTTCTCACCTTCCATAAATATTTAAATTATTTTTTATTTTTTGGGTTTTATTTCATAAACTTAAAAAGAAAAATAGAGGTAATAAGCCTCTATTCTCTTCTTAAAATCAATGTTTTATGATATTTCATAATTCTTCCACTGTTAACATGAACTCCGTGTCAAGACTATGATCAAGGGAAGCAGTAATCATAAAATCACCAGATTCCTTTACCGGCTCCTTAAAAATAATCTTGTCTTTAGATATTTCGATGCCTTTTTCCTTTAACTTGCTAACTACCTGGCTCGCGGTTATAGCGGCATAAAGCTTGCCGGAATCATTAGCCTTCGCTTTAATAATAATTGACAATCCCCTTAGCTTCTCCGCCAGTTTTTGAGTCGCTTTTAAATCCTTAACCGCTTTAAGCCTTAAAATTTCCTCCTCTTTCTTTTGGGAATTGACCGTATTTTCATTAGCAATAACTCCGAGCTTTTGAGGCAAGATAAAATTCCTAGCGAAACCTTCCGCCACTTCTTTTATTTCACCTTTTTGCCCTACTCCTTTAATTGCTTTTAATAATAGGATTTTCATAATCGCTTAATTTTACAATTTCATTTTATCACCCTCCTAAATACCTTGGCAATACTCTTATCGAATTCTATCTTAATAATTCTAAAGCCTTATCCATTTGGGGATCGCGGTCCTTATTAAAGTCTTCCTCAGTCAATTTAACCTCCAAATCAGGACTGATTCCCTGCTCATCGATCGATCGTCCTTTTGGTGTAAACCATTTCGCGATCGTCAACTTAAGGCTTGAGCCGTCAGGCAAGCTTTCCAATTCCTGGACTGAGCCCTTGCCGAAAGATTTTTCTCCGACGATCTTCGCCAAGGCGTAATCCTGAAGAGCGCCAGCAACAATTTCCGAGGCTGAAGCGCTGCCACCATTGATTAAAACTATTGTTTGATAGCCATTAAGCCTGGTAGCGGTCGTCGGCGCATGAGCGATCTCGCTGCCGTCTCTTAATCTTTCCTTAACAACCGGCTGACCAGCAACCCACTCGCCGGAAATATCGATCGCCGACTCAAGATAACCTCCCGGATTATTCCTTAAATCAAAAACTAATTTTTTAACGCCTCTTGATCTCATCTCATTTATCGCTTGATCGACTAAAGGATAAGTATCGTCGTTGAATTGGCGGACTTTAACGATTGCCACATCGCCCTTGAATTCCCAACTAACGCTTTTAACATTAATTGCATCCCTGACGATCTCAAAATCTTTCGGCTGAGTAAAGCCATCCCTAAAAATAGATAAAATGACTTTCGTCCCTTTTTGTCCGCGAATTAGCTTAACCGCCGCATCTGTACTCATACCTTCAGTACTAGTACCGTTTATCTTGACGATAATATCTTTCGGCTTTAGGCCTGCTTTAATAGCCGGCGTATCAGGTAGCGGGGAAACAATAACCAAAACTCCCGCCTTAGAAGAAATCTCGGCGCCAATACCTTCGAAATTTCCTTTTAAATCTTCCTGGAATTGAGCGGAATCAGTCGGCGTCATAAAAACCGAATAAGGGTCATTTAATGAAGCGACGATTCCGGAAACCGCGCCGTAAAATAATTGGGTATCTGGAACATTCTTATCGTAATACTTATCCTGGACTAATTTCCAGACTTGCCAAAATAGATCAAAATTAGCGTCCTTAACTAAATACTCGGGCACTTTGCCGTCTTGCTTGATAACACTACTAGAAGAACTGGCGACAGACGGATCAGCACCCTTAATAACCTCTTGGCCTCCGGTCGAACCGAAAACATCCGCCTGACCTCCGGCGTAAACCCCGGCCGTAAACGATAGTAAAATAGCCATAGTTGCCAGCCAAACGCTGACCCGGCTTTTAATTATTCTTTGCTTTAATGATTGGAAATCCATATTGCGTATTTATAATGTTTAATCACAAATATAATAATACCATTTGCTTAAAAACTTCACAAACATTAAAAAGGCTGGACTATATTGGAGGATAATAAGGCTTGATTGTCAAGGTGAAAAATATTTTAAAAAATGTTATGATATTAAGTACTCAATCATGACAATAATCCAAGATATGGAAAAATATTTAATCCAGGGAGGACATAAACTCAGTGGCGAAATAAAAGTGGCCGGCGCGAAAAACGCCGCCTTAAAAATCCTCGCCGCCTGCGTCCTTTCAAAAAAGCCCTGCCTTATAACCAATGTGCCGGAAATAGAAGATTTAAAAAGAATGGTAGAAATACTCGAGGACCTGGGAGCAGAAGTCGATTGGTCTGGATCCAATATTTCCGTTAAAACTGAAAATATCAAAAAAAGTAATCCGAATCCTGACCTAGTCAGGAAGCTTAGATCTTCAATCATGTTCGCCGGTCCCCTTTTAGCTCGCTTCGGAGAAGTAACTATGGCTCATCCGGGAGGCTGTATAATCGGCAAGCGTCCTATCGATTTATTTCTTTCGGGCTTTAAAGCTATGGGAGCGCAGATTTTCGATCACCATGAAGAAGGCTTTTATACCCTTAAAGCTAAGAAGCTTAAAGGCGCAAAAATAGTCTTTCCTTGGGTAGCCGTAACGGCTACGGAAAGCTTAATGATGACCGCTTGTTTAGCTGAAGGGACAACAACCCTAATAAACGCAGCTATGGAACCGGAAATACCAGCCTTAGCTGATTACTTAAACTCTTGTGGCGCTAAGATCTCCGGCGCCGGCACCCCGATCATTACGATCGAAGGCGTTAAGGAGCTTAACGGCGGAACTTATAACCTTATCCCTGACCGGATTGAAGCCGGATCATTCATTATCCTTGGACTTATTACCAATAGCCGAATAAAAATCATGAACTGTAATCCGGCTAATTTGGAAACGGAATTGTTCATACTGAAAAAAGCTGGCGCAGAATTGGAAATCGGAGCTGATTATGTCATTACCAAACCTTCCAAGTTTAGGGGCATTGAAATTAGGACTCATGAATATCCCGGCTTTGCAACCGACTTACAAGCGCCTTTTACAGTTTTAATGACTCAAGCCGAAGGCCAAAGCCTAATTCACGAAAATATTTACGACGGACGACTTTATTATACGGATAAACTAATCCAAATGGGCGCTAATATCATCATGTGCGATCCTCATCGCGTCGTCGTCAACGGCCCGACAAATCTTTATGGACGAAAACTGGAAAGCCCGGATCTTCGAGCCGGCATGGCCCTCATCCTAGCCGGCTTATGCGCCGAAGGAAAAACCATTATCGAAAATATTTATCAAATCGAGCGCGGTTATGAAAATATTATCGAGCGATTAAGAAAAATCGGCGCCAACATAGAAAAAGTCAACGATTGTTAATTAAAACATGAATAATTTCAATAAAACCAGCCTGCCTAAAAGCGGTAATCCGGGAATAGCCTATCGGCGTTTTATCTATTCCATCTTTATCATTCTTTTTTTCGCCATCACCCCCTTAGTCGTCCTTTATACCGAGGGCTATCGTTATAATTTCCAAAAAGGCCGCGTTCAAAAAACCGGCATTTTGATTATCAGCTCAACGCCTAAGAAAGCGGATATCTATTTAAACGGCCAAAAGGCTGACGACTATTCAACCCCGGCTAAGATCGAGAAAGTCCTGCCGGCTGATTATGAAATAAGATTATCTAAAGAGGGCTATCATGATTGGCAAAAAAGGCTGACCGTCAACGAAAACCAAACGACTTTCGCGGAAAAGATAATCCTTTGGAAAATGAATTGGCCAGTTTCCGTCTCCTTAAAAAAAGCGGAAAGCCTCTTAACTTCTCCCGATAAAAGCCGAGCTATTTATATCGATAGTAACAAGGCTGTCCAGCTTTTCGATTTTAATGATGGGAAATTTTATCAGATCGACGACTTAAAAGAATATCAAAACGTCAAAATCGTTTCCTGGTCAGCTAGCAGCCGTAAATTCCTAATCAAAGGAGAAAAAAACGCCAACACCTCCTACTTCGTTTATACTTACAATAATTATGACCTAAACACCGGGGCGGAAAAATTCACTCTCCCTGGCAAAGGAATCATATCGGTCAAATGGGATAAGAATAGTGATAACAAGCTTTTTACGGAGGACGGCTCTTCTCTTTGGTCGATAGATTTAATGAGTAAGAAGCCGACTTTGATCGGCAAGATAAAAAATTGGCGCGATTTCATCCCAGTTGATAACATTATTTATTACTTATCAGAAAATTATCTTTATAAACAATCAGCTGACTTAAAGAAAGAAGCGGAAAAAATCGCCGAGATAAACTGCCCTAATTGCCTTATTGCCGGCTACAAATCTAATTATCTTATTCTCCTCAATAAAGAAAATCAATCGGCTAATTTAATCGATCTATCAGGGCAAAAAAAGATTCTCTCCCTCAACGCTAAAGGCTTCGATTGGCTAAATGATCAAACCCTGCTTTATTACAATGATTGGGAAATATATGTTTATCACCTAGGCTTGGAAAACAGCGACCTTATCACCCGTCCAGGACAAAAAATAAACTCTGCTGTTTGGCATCCTGAGGGCAAGCATATTTTTTTCGCGACCGAAGACAAGATAAGAGTCATTGAATTAGATAATCGCGAACTGCGAAATACCGTCGAAATGTCTTCGGGAATTATCAGTGACTATTTGAATTTTGATCAAAAAGGCAGAAACCTCTTTTTCTCAGGAGAGGGAGAAAACGCCCTGCCGGGCATCTATAAGCTTAATGTGCAATAAAAAAACGGCTCGTCGACTGAGCCGTTTTTTTATTTAAGTTTAATATTGCCAAACGAGATTACTGCCAAACGCCTTCGGTTCGCCTAAAAGATTATTCAATTCAAGGATCGCTTGGGGCTTAGCCTTATCAGCTTCGATGACTATATACAACTTAGCGGCTTTAGCCGTTTTTAACGCCTCGCTCAAAAGTTCCTTGGATGGCTTGCTTAAAATGGAATTATAGAAACCAACCCTTTCCGGCTGTTGGTAATTATAAGCGACCGGAAAATTGCCAAGAACTATCTCTTTGGCCGAATAAGCTTCTAAAGCTAAAAGCGGCCAAGTATTAGCTAAGACCGCCGAACCTTTCGGGTCTTGTTTCGCCTGATCGAAGACATAAGCCATGGCTCGAGACTCGTCAGCAGTTACCATAGCATTCATAATCGGACCAGTCGCAAAAATGTAAGTAGAAATCAAAGCCAGGATAAAAGACGAACTGATTAATAAATATTTTTTCCTTATCTCTGGAAAATTGGAAACAATAATCATAACTAGAAAGACAACTAAGAAAACATTCAATCTTCTTGATAGATGATTTATGCCTTGGATAAAAAAGCCGGATAAAAAGTAATCAAGAATCAGGATAACAGCTATGAAAGCCAAAAGTCGATCCGCTTGCCTCTTCGAATTTAAAGATTTTAATAGCGAGTAGCCTAAGAAAAAGATAAATAAAATTAGAATCGCCTTAGATAATATATGCTCTCCCTTAAAATCGAAAGGCATGAAATTACCGAACTCGAAAAACAGCCAATCACCTTTAGAAATAAGTTTTTCAAACATCTCCAAGCTCGGCAAGTTAAGATTGAGAGAGCTACTGAAACTAAAAAGCTCGACTAAAAATAAAGGAATAATCATAAGGATCGAAAACCAGCCTCTTTTATTTTTTTTCGACAGCCAATAAACCAATCCGAGCAAGAGAGCTAAAAGAAAAGCTAAGGAATAGCCGAAATACATCATAACGGAAAAGAATAATATGAGCCAGCCCCGGCGTCTAGTCGGGTTATTAAGATATCCAGACCAAAGCAAGATTAAACTTAGTAGGCTAAGGACTCCGAAACCGGCTGGCAAAGTCTGGGCGCCGTAATATTGCAATAAATAAAAACTGTTGCTTAGAGCTGAAAGCAATAAAGCCTTGCCGTTGTCCTTAAAAAGATTAAGCCCGATAAGATAAAAAAGGAGCGGCGCAAAAATAGACCAGACTCCGAAAATAAAATATTTATTGATCACCTCAAAAGTCCAACCGGTCAATCGATGGATTAAAACCGCCCAAGACCACTCAAAGCCGTAAGACAGTTTAGTTTCGGAAATTAAAACCGTAGGAACGCTAAGAGGGCCGATCTTAGACAACCAAAGATTAGGAGTCAGTAAAGTCGGCTGATATTCCATTTCCTTATCGACTCGTATCTCCGAGCCGATATGGCGCCAAGAGTCCCCGCCGAAGCCGTTGCTATAAACTAATAAATAGCCATGAATAGCTAAACTGGCTAAAACTATCAAGACTAGAGCCTTATTATCTTTCTTAAAAGAGAAGATAAAAGAGATAAATAAGATAAGCGCCACTAAGATTAAATAAGGCCAAAACAAAACCTGCCAAGGAGAAACAATATAGCGCTCCGTAACCGCCGAAAAGATAAAATAATAAGCCGCTAAAGCCAGGATTGAAGCTAAACCGATAACCCAATAAGCCGCGCGGCCGCTCTTACTAAAAAATATTTTTTCCTCAACCGCCTTAGACTTTTTAAAATAAGCATCAAAGAAATAAACCTCTAAGCCGGTAAGAGCCATCGCCGAAACTAAAGAAAGATCACTAAGCTTGAACCAAGAAGTGAATATATTAGCAATATAGCCGAATAATAAAAAATTAAAAAATATGACTGTCGGCCATTTAAGGTTTTCAGGCAAATAAAAAGCTTTAACTAAGAATCGCGACATTATTCCAGCTGTAATTAAAAACCAAACAATGAAAATAAAGCTCTTAAGCCAAAACCAGCCGACTAAGCCAAAAGCAAAATACTCGGACGCCGAGAGGGCCAGTCCGAGAAGAGTTAAATGAAAAGAATTTATTTTTTTTAGATCAAGCATAAATTAAATACCAAAAAACTTCCTCGCGTTTTCAGTTGTCGCCTTAGAAACAACTTCTAAGTCCTCGTTTTTCAGCTCGGCTATTTTCTTAGCGATATATTTCACATAAGCGGGCTCGTTGCGACGGCCGCGATAAGGCTCGGGAGTTAAAAATGGCGCATCAGTCTCAACCAATATCCGACTTAGAGGGACCGCTTTAACCGCCAATTGGACTTCCGAGGCTTTTTTACCGAAAGTGATAATGCCGGTAAAGCCAACATAAAAACCCAGCTCAATAAAACGCTCCGCCTGATCCGCGCGGCCGCCGAAACAATGAATAACGGCCTTAATCTTCCGACCGACGGCGATTTCCTTTTTTAGGATATCTAGCATCTCATCATAGGCCGCATAAGGCTCATCTTTCGAACCGCGGCAATGGAGGATTAAGGGCAATTCCAGTTTTTCGGCTAAAGCGATAAAATCAAGGAAGATTTTTTGTTGTTTTGCTTTTCTCACTAGCACTTCTTCCTCACTCTTGCCCTCAAAAAAATAATAATCCAGCCCGACTTCGCCGATCGCGACGACTTTTTTAGAAGAGCGGGCTAATTTTTCATACAACGAAAAATCAGGCTCCTCGCCCGCATGCTTAATGATTTTCTTTTCGCCGTTTGCTTCCGTAAATTCTTCCGTCTCGGAAAAAAGATGAATCGGATGAAGCCCGATCGAGGCGTATACCCCCTGGGGGTATAGCTCGGCCGCTTCGATAGCTCGCTCGGAAGTAGAAAATTGAGCGCCGACATTTATCAGCCAGACATCTTCCTTAAGCGTCCGATCAATAACTTCCCGCCAATCATCCTTAAAAGCAAAAAAGTCGAGATGGCAATGAGAGTCAATCAGCATAAATTTATAACAAAGTCTTAATCGTCTTAAAGGCTTCCGGAACGATATTAGGCCAATAATTATTGAACTGACTAATAACAATACTAAGCCAAGAAGCCAGCTTAGATCCGGAAATAAAAACGGCTACAGCCGGAATCGCGCCCTCAAAAGCGCCAATCGCTGCTAAGGAGAAACTAAGGATGATAATGCCTTCGATAAGCCCGAGAATCAAGCCGCCGAAGCGATTGATAGTTCCTAAGAAAGGAATGATGGCGATAAGCTTGAAAATCTTATTGATAAAATAAAAAAGTAAGCCGATTAACCTGTTAGCAATGGTAAAAATAAGAATGAAAGCAACTACTTTAGCCCAGCCGGCATTGCCAAGTAAGATCGGAGTTAAAAAATCAGCCACCTTCAAGTAATAAAGGCCGGCCAATTTAAGGCCAAGAACTAGGCCGATCAAAGCTCCTATTCCCTGGATCAAGCCGAGAAAGAAACCCATTGCACCGAAAAAGGCCAGGACGGCGATAATTATGACATCAAGCAAAGTAAAAGTCATATCGTAAAATTATTTTCCATGTTTTCCTTGTTACGTAACATGCTACGCAACAAATAAAACTTTTTTATTTTAACTTATGCGGGGGAAAAGTCCTTCCCCTTTTTCAACCTTAGCCTTAGTTTCTAAACCGCCCCAGGCCATCGAGGCTTCTAGGTTTTGATTCTTATACTCATCAGCCCAAGCAAGATTAGCTAAAAGCTTTTCGGCGGCTTGAGGCATAACCGGATAAATCATCAAGCCAAGATGCCTTAAAAGCTCAAGCAAGTTATAAATAACTTTAGCTAGCCTATCGGGATCAGTTTTTGCAAGTTCCCAAGGCTTATTCTTTTCCACATAGCCGTCACCAAGAGAAACTAAAGATTTTATAGCGAGAATCATCTTATCAACCGCAAAAATCTCCGCCGCCGCTTCATAATCGCGCCAGATATCCTTGACCGAGACTTCTAATTCATGATCTTTTTCCGGAACTTCGCCGTTAAAATATTTTTCCGTCATCGCCAAGACTCGACTGGAAAGATTGCCGACGCCATTGGCTAAATCAGCATTGTATTGCAAAACAAAATCGCCGGCCTTGAAATCGCCATCTTGTCCGAAAGGAAACTGAGCTAACAATAAATATCTCACCGCATCGGAACCGAATTCTTTGACTAATTCCGTCGGATCAATAATATTGCCTAGCGATTTTCCCATCTTCTGACCATCAACCGTAAAAAAGCCATGAGCGAAAACGACTTTCGGCGTTTCAATACCGATAGCCATCAGCATCGCCGGCCAATAAACTGCATGGAACTTCAAGATATCCTTACCGATCACATGGATGTCTGCCGGCCAGAATTTTTCCAATCTACTTTCGTCATTAGAACCGTAGCCTAAACCGGTAATGTAATTAGATAGGGCATCAACCCAAACATAAGTGACTTGCTTCTCGTCAAACGGCAGTTTAATACCCCACTTGACGCTTTCGCGCGAAATGGAAAAATCTTCCATACCCTGCTTGAATAAACCAATAACTTCTTTTTTCTTCGATTCAGGCATGATTCTTATCTCATCCTCAATGATTTTCCTTTCTAATTCCGGCAAATATTTCTTGAGATTGAAAAAATAATTCTTTTCCCTTACTTCTTCGGGCCTAACTTTATGAACCGGGCAAAGGCCATCGATCAATTCTTTTTCCGTCACAAAACTTTCACAGCCATTACAATAAAGGCCGAGATATTCACCTTCGTAAATAGCGCCCGCTTCTTTCATTTTATTCAAAACTTTTTCCACGCCGTTCTTATGCTCGATTGAAGTCGTCCTGATGAAATGATCCTGAGAAATATCTAAGATATCCCAAGCGAGCATGAAGCTAGCCGAGATTTGATCGGTAAATTCCTTTGGCGATAAATTATTTTCTTCCGCCGTCTTGGCGACTTTATTGCCGTGCTCGTCAGTTCCGGTTAAGAAAAAAACCTCCTCGCCTTTCAAGCGATGATAGCGAGCTAAAACATCAGAAGCAATGGTCGGATAAGCGCTACCGATATGGGGCTTATCATTGGCATAATAAATCGGAGTAGTGATATAAAATTTTTTCATAAGACTCGTTTAAATATTATTTAGATCTTTTCATCGCTATTATCTCTTACCTTCGACGACAACGACGAATTCGCCCTTAGTCACGCCTTCTTTCAACTTAGCGATTACCGTCTTCAGATCGCCGCGATAAACCGTTTCGAATTTTTTTGTCAGTTCTCGACAAACGACGATCCGGCGATGTTTATCAGCCCCGTCGGGCATCATCTCCTCTAACTTTACCAAAGACTTCATAATCCGATGAGTCGATTCATAAAAAACCGCCGTTTCTTCGCTTTCGATTATCCGTTTCAACATCGTTTCCTTGCCTTTTTTGTGGGGTAAGAAACCGAGGAATAAAAAGCGATCCGTCGGCAAGCCGGAAATGGAAAGGGCCGAGATAATGGCCGAAGGTCCGGGAATCGCTACAACTTCCAGCTCTTCGCCAAACTTCTTAATCGCCTCGGCGATAAAAAGATTGCCCGGATCAGATATTCCGGGAGTTCCGGCATCAGTAATCAAAGCCATCTCCCCCGCTTCTTTCATTTTATCAAGCAAGAAGCCGACTTTATCCGACGAACTGTGCTGATGATAAGAAACGGTTTTAGTTTTTATTTCATAAGCCGCTAAAAGCCGACTAGAAACGCGCGTATCTTCACAAGCAATTAAAGGCACAGACTTAAGTATTTCCAAAGCCCGTAAAGTGATATCGCTTAAATTTCCCAGTGGCGTCGCCACGATATATAGCTTAATCATGGGCAAATCATACCATTTTTCCCCTATAAAATCAAATTTTAGCGATTTTTGGGATAAAAAACTCCGCCCTAGGGCGGAGTTTTCTTATATAGAGTTTTAAGCGATAATCTTATTTAACGGCCGGAGCGGTTGTCGAAACTGTCTGAGTCAGGTCAACCTTAATGACCTTATTCTTAGCTAAATCCTTATAAGTACCCATAGCATCAAGCTTCGTAAAGATATAGGCGCCATCAGTCTTATTAATAGTACCATAGTTCGGCCAAATTTGAGTCAAACCCTGATACTCGGACATCTCGCCGGTAATGATAATGGTCGGAACGACGGTAATGGCATATTTCTTAACTAAGTCTTTACCTTCGGCGGAAGAAATATCAACTGACTTGGAATTCTTATCAGTAATGCCTAATTGTTGTAAAGCCTGTTCATGAGTCCTAACATCATAGCATTCCTTGCAAGAAGAATCCCCGAGGTAAGTTACATTAACTTTGCCTTTTATTTGTCCGGAGGCGATATCAAAATAAGGAGGAATGACTTGCCTAAAAACGAAAGTACCATCAATGATCTCTCCTAAAGCACCCCAAATTTCTTTCCACTCAGCTTTCGCTTCTAAATCGCCGGTAATGATAATAGTCGGGACTTTAGTAATCTTATATTTCTCAACTAGATCCTTGCCTTTCTTATCTTCAATATTAACGGTCGCCTTTTTAGTTTCGGTTATGCCATTCTGATGAAGGGCGTCTAAAAGTAAATTAACATCCCAGCAATCAGTGCATTCATTCTTAGTTATGATAGTCAATTCAAGCTTGGCGTTTTTTACACCAGACGATCCATCTTTAGAGCCGCCTTTATTCTGGATGAAATAAATAGCCAACAAAACGATGATTAAGATTAAAAACGCGATGCTAAGGCCGATAGCCAAGCCTCGTCCGAAAGAGGTCGGTTCAGCTTCTGAAGGAAATTCACCTTTAGGGCGAAGTAACTTAGAAAAAGGATTCTTCATAGTTATTCTTTTAATTATTTTACAAAAAAATTAGACTCATTCCGAGTTGCTAATATTTTAACATATAAAAATAAGGGACGCAAACTACTTTGGAACAATCTTACCCTGCCTTAAAATCGTAAAATCTTCCTGATCAAACTTAATTAAAGTCGAGGGTAAACCCTTGCTGAGCCTCCCAGCGTAATAATAATCTACTTTAGTCGCAAAATATTTTTTTGCCTCAGTAAGGTTACTAGCCGGCGGAAAACCGGAAGGATTAGCGCTAGGGGCCGCTAAAGGGCCTGTTTTTTTAACTATTTCTCTTAGCCATTCATTATCAGGTAAGCGGAAAGCTAAAGATTTCGTTCCTCTATGAAGATAATGCCATTTTACCTTAGGGCAATCAAAAATAATACTTAAGGCTCCAGGCCAATTGCGCCTCAGAAAAGCTCGCTGAAAATCACTGATTTTAATACCGAAAAGATCAAGATCTTTAATATTAGAAATAAGAATAATAAAAGGCTTATCTTTTTCCCGATCCTTGATTTCATAAACTCTCTCAACAGCCTTTTTAGAAAAAGCGGAAGCGACTAAGCCGTAAATCGTATCCGTCGGCATGACCGCTAGACCACCGGACTTTAAAGTTTCTATCAAGCACTTATCTTTTTCGTTTAACATAGAGATTACTCAAAAATTATTTTAGCCCCGTACATAAAAACTAAAGCTAAAACAAAAAGCCCGAAGTTAAAAACAGATCTTTTCATGTTACTGTCTTTATGAAGTTCCGGAATTAGATCGGAGGCCGCAATATAAATAAAACCGCCAGCCGCGATCGGCAATAATAAATAATGGAAACCGGGGTTCAAGCCGCTTAGAAAATAAGCTAGAAAAACTCCAATGATAGCGACAATGGCCGAAGCGAAGTTATATAATAAAGCCTGGATTTTGGAAAAGCCGGAATAAATCAAAACGCCGAAATCTCCGAGCTCCTGAGGGATTTCATGAAGAATAATAGAGAATAAAACCGACCAGCCAAGATAAAAATCAATCGCGAAAGCGGAAAAAATGATCATGCCGTCAATAACGTTATGGATGCCACCGCCGATAATATTGAGCCAGCCTAAATGCTCGTGAGTCTCGCAATGGCCTTCGTGGCAATGGCGCCAGCGAAGCAGCCTCTCCATAATATAAAAAAGGCAGAACCCAACTAAGAGCCAAGCGAAAACCGGTATGGCGTTACTGTTTTGATCAAGCGCCTCAGGTAAAAGATGGAAAAAAGCGCCTCCCATCAAGGCTCCGGCTGAAAAAGCTACTAGATGAATAATGATCTTATTCAAAGTCTTATCCCTGATTAGAAGCGATAAAGCTCCAACGAAAGAGATTAAGCCGACGATTATAGCGGCCAAGAGAGACCAATAAAGACTCATCATATTTTTAAGCTTAATATCAGAAATGGACCTAGGCGGAGTCGAACCGCCGTTACTGCAATGCGAATGCAATGTCGTACCGCTAGACCATAGGCCCTTTATACTGCCAATAAAAATCTTGACTAACTCATATTAGCCTAAAAAAGCTAAAATTTCAACCCGGCTTTAGTTTTATTCATAGCGGCTCGGATCTTAGTCTTGGCCATTGAAGTCTTGACGAATTCCAACCAATCAGGATTAGGACTTTTACGATTCTTATCATTTATAATTTCAACAATATCACCGCTTTTCAAAACCGAATCAAGACTGACCATTTGATCATTTATTCTGGCGCCAACACATTTATCGCCGAGCGAACTATGAACGTGATAAGCGAAATCAACCGGCGTCGAACCTTCCGGCAAATCGATTACATCTCCTCTCGGAGTAAGGACGAAGATCCTGTTTTGAAAAATATCAAACTTAATCGTATGTAAGAATTGCTCATTATCTTTTATTTGACTTTGCCATTTAACCAATTCATTAATCCATTTCGTTACTTGATTATCGACCGAACCTTTATTTTCTTTATAATTCCAATGAGCGGCTACTCCGTATTCCGCCTCTTCATGCATCTTTTTCGTCCTGATTTGAAACTCAACAATTTCACCGTCCTCGGTAAAGACGGTCGTATGAAGCGACTGATAGCCGTTTAGCTTCGGCTGAGCTATATAATCTTTAATACGGCCCGGCATCGGCCGATACATTTGATGGATAACTCCGAGAGTTAAATAACAATCCGCTACGGTCGGCAAGATTATTCTAAGAGCGATTAAATCATAAACTTTCGAAAGATCGCGGTTAATATTAGGCTTATTCAACTTTTTATAAAGACTATATAAATGCTTAGTTCGGCCATGAATCGAAAGAACTTCCACATCAAGACCGTTTTCAACCAGCTTCTTATCGATCGCTTTTTTAACTTTTTCCAAATACCTACCTTTTGCCTTATATTCCTTAGGTAATATCTCACTGATCCATTTATAATCCTCAGGATAAACATACTTGAAAGACAAGTCCTCTAGTTCGCCTTTAATCTTACCAATAGAAAGACGATCAGCAATCGGGGCATAAATCTCTAAAGACTCGCGGGCTATCCTGATTTGCTTATCCGGCGGCAAGGCATCCAAGGTTTTTAGGTTGTGAAGCCGATCGGCGAATTTAATAAGAATGACCCGAATGTCATCACTCATCGCGACGAACATCTTCCGAAGATTTTCTGCATAACGTTCAATGCCACGATATTTTATTTTTCCCAACTTGGTAATGCCGTCGACCAACTGCGCCACATCCGGCCCGAAATTTTTCCTAAGATCCTCGATGGTTTTTCCCGTATCTTCCGGCACATCATGAAGTAAGCCGGCAATAATAGTATTTAAGTCCATTTTCAAATCGGCCAGCTTTTGGGCGGTCGCTATGGGATGAAGGATATATGGCTCGCCGGAAGCGCGCTTTTGGCCTTGATGAGCCTCCGCCGCATACTCATAAGCCATTTTTACCAATTCTAAATCATCAGCTGAAAAATTGCCTTCCAGCTTCTGGGATAGCTTTTTAAATTCTTGGTTCGGATCGTAAGTGAACATAATAATTGTTCGCCAGGATTAAAAATAGGCTTTAGCAAATTATAGCCGAAACTGTGGATAAAATCAATTGACTACTTAATTGAATTGTTTTTTCGTGGTATACTATAAACATTAAGTAACTCAAAATAAAAACTAAAAAAGTATGGCTCCCAAAAAAACTCCAGTTGCGATGCCGGCTTCTATGCCTTCCATCCCAACTAAAACCGTCAGCCAGTCTAAAATCCTCCAGGCTCTTGGCTTAGCGGTTGTTGCCGTTGCCGGCTTAGCTTTCTTCGGCTCGGTTTTAATGAACAGCATAATCGGCCTCCAACCGAAACCAATCATCTCTGCTGTTAATGTTTCTAATTACACTCCGGTTTTAGCTGACGGAACTATTACAATTTCTTGGATCGCTCAAAATGCTAGCCAATATCTAGTTCAATACCAGAAAACTGGGGGAACTAACGATACTAGGATCGCCTACTCTCCGCAAATCACTCTTAGATTAATGGATTTACCTCTCGAAATTCCTTTCAAGGTCAAAATCACTCCGAAAACCTCAAACTGGTTCAATCCTATTTATGGTTCTCCCGTTTATACTCAAGATATTACTATCGGCAAGTTGGCTACCCGCCCTTGCAGCAATCAATGCAAAGTCGGCGATGTGAATTGTGATGGATTAACCGATTCTAAAGACCTAAGTATCGCCAACACTATACAAGCTTCCAACCTTTCTATTACCGATAATAATCGATGTGCAGATGTTGATAATAGTGGTAAATTTGATGTTACAGATTGGCAAAAAATCAGCAATGTAGTTACTCTTGGCCATAACTACGGCAATTGGCCGTTTATCGCCACAACCACCTCAACAACAACCCTCCCGATTCTTGGACTTATTTGCCCAAATAGAATAAAGGGCGATGTTAATGGCGATGGCAAAGTTGATGCTTTAGATATTCAATTAGCTATAAATATTTCATTGAATACTGCCTCCTTAAGAAACTACCCTTGCGCCGATCGAAATAACGACGGACTAGTCAATAAGATGGATATAGATGTCTTAGTTAATTGCATTTTGTCTCTAGAAACTTGCAAATAAGTTTTCAAACTCCACGATTATAAAACCCCGCTCGGATCCGAGCGGGGTTTTATTTTTAATTTTGTTACGTAACAAGCGATGAGCTTATTTTTTCTTATGCGGATTATGATTAGGGCAATTCTTGTCAGAGCAACGCTCCGGAATCGTCTTTGTTCCTTCCATCATTAGCTGGCCACAGATCGGGCAAAGGTTGCCGGTCGGCTTAGTCTTAATGATATTCTTACACTTCGGATAATTGCTACAGCCGTAAAAGACTCCGTAACGGCCTCTTTTTTCAATCATGGTCCCTTCTTTACATTGCGGACATTTAACGCCCGTATCGGCGGCCTTCATCCTTTCAGCTTCGGCGGCTTCGTCCTTTTTAATATATTTGCATTTCGGATAATTACTGCAAGCGATAAATTTTCCAAACTTTCCTTCGCGTTCGATCAACTTACCCGTCTTGCAATCAGGGCATTCTTCGCCGGTTTCTTTCGGCCCTTCTAAGACCTTGCCCTCGATCGTCATCGCTCCCAGGCAATCGGGATATTTTGAACAAGAATAGAACTTGCCTCCGCGACTTAGTTTTATAATCATCTCCGAACCGCAAAGCGGGCATTTAATGTCTTTAGGCGCTTTTCCAAGATCGGAAATCTTCGCGATATCTTTCTTGCTTTTTATTTCATTTGTAAAAGGACCGTAAAAATCCTTAAGAATCTTTAAATAAGTTAAATTGCCTTTAGCAACTTCATCAAGCTCGTCTTCCAATTCTGCCGTATAAGTATCGGAGATATAATTGCCGAAATACTCGCTTAAAAAATCACTAACGACTTCGCCAGTATCTGTCGGCTTCAAAGACTTATTTTCTTTCTCGACATAACCGCGAGCCAAGATGGTATTGATAATCGAAGCGTAAGTCGAAGGACGGCCGATGCCTCGCTTTTCAAGCTCTTTAACTAGGCCGGCTTCGCTATAACGATGGGGCGGTTCAGTTTGCTTTTCTTCATTAAAGATTTCCAAAAGCTTCAAGCCCTCCCCCTGCTTGATCTCCGGTAATTCATTCTCTTCGCCGCGAGATCGTTTATCCGCTGCCAACCAGCCTTCAAACTCGATATGCATGCCGTCAGTAATAAAAGCCGGCAAGCCTTTTGCCTCGGCGGTAATCCTCGTCTTAAGCATTTTAGCATCCGCCATTTGCGAAGCTACTGCCCGACTCCAAATAAGCTGATACAATTTATGTTCTTGAGGCGTAGCGCCGGCTTCTAAAACCTTAAAGTGGGTCGGCCTGATGGCTTCATGGGCTTCCTGGGCATTCTTGCTTTTCGTTAAGAATTTCTGAGGCTTAGAATAATTAGCGCCGTATTTTTCAATGACCAAAGAATTGATTTCTTTGACCGCCTGCTCAGAGAGATTAGTTGAATCCGTACGCATATAAGTAATATGTCCAGCCTCGTATAACTTTTGGGCTAAGCGCATAGTAATCGACGGCGAATAGCCAAGACGCGAAGATGCGGCCTGCTGAAGAGTCGAGGTATGGAAAGGCGCTTTAGTTTTCCGCTTCACTTCACTTTGCTCAACTGATAAAACTTGCCATTTCGCTTTCTTAGCTTCCTCGACGATTTCCGAAGCGACTGATTCTTCCTTAACTTCTTTAGCGCACTTGAATCTTAGCTTATCTTTTCTCTCCGTCTCAAAATCAGCTTCGATGACAAAATATTTTTCCGGAATAAAAGCTTTGATTTCTTTTTCCTTCTCAACAATAATGCGAAGGGCTGGCGATTGGACCCGGCCGGCGGAAAGGCCGTAACGCAATTTCTTCCAGAGCAACCCGGAAAGATCGTAGCCGAATAAGCGATCCAAGACTCGGCGCGCCTCTTGAGCCTCTTTTAGATTCTCGTCTATCTCGCGCGGATGCTTCATAGCTTCCTGAACTGCTTCTTTAGTAATTTCATGAAAAACAATCCTTTTAGGTTTTTTCAAACCGATAGCTTCTTTGATATGCCAGGCAATCGCCTCGCCTTCGCGATCAGGGTCAGTAGCCAAGATTACTTCATCAGCGCTCTTAGCCAATTTCTTCAGCTCACTAACCACTTTCTCCTTGCCCGGAGAAATCTCATAATGCGGCAAAAATCCCGCCTCAATATCAATGGCGTTCTTATTGGACTTGGGTAAGTCGCGAATATGGCCGACCGACGCCCTAACTAAATACTCATTATCGAGATATTTAGCGATAGTCTTTGATTTGGCTGGTGACTCGACAATGACTAATTTAGACATATAATAATGATTTACAATTTAATATAATTCTTGCCGCCAAGATCCCTAACATAACCTTTCATTTCTAAAAGCGACAAAGATCCCGATAAGACACTAATCCCTAGTTTACATGATTTGGCGATTTTGTCAACATGAAGCGGTTCTTTGGAAAGTACTGCCAATATTAATGATTCCTCTAAATTTAGATTAAAATAGTCACTATCCCTTTCTTTATTAATAACTAAATTTAGCTTTAATTCTTCTATGACATCTTCCGGCTTACTAACAGTTTTCGCTCCCTGTTTAATTAATTTTATGGTTCCTTGAGAGCCTTGGTTATAAATATTACCAGGAACAGCAAAAACTTCCCTATTCTGCTCAAGAGCGTAATAAGCGGTTATTAAAGAACCGGAAGGCTCCGGCGCTTCAATAACTAAAACGCCATAAGAAAGTCCCGAAATAATTCGATTGCGCTGCGGATAAGTAATTTTGCTCGGATTAGTCCCTAAAGGGAAATCAGAAATTAAACAGCCGCCGCTATCGATTATTTTATTAGCTAGATAGCGATTAGAAGAAGGGTAAATATTTTGCGTCTCAAGGCTTGAGCCGAGAACAGCCGCCGTCCTGCCTTCGGCTTTAAGAGCTCCCAAATGCGCTATAGCGTCTATCCCGAGAGCTAAGCCGGAAACAATGCAAAGCCCCGAAGAAGCTAAAGCGCCGGAAAAATCCTCAGCCACCTGCTTACCGTAAGGACTAAACTTTCTTGTCCCGACGATCGCCAAAGGATTGATCTTGACCGCCTCGATCTCGCCTCGATAATAAAGAAGGAAGGGTGGATTATAAATCTGCTTTAAAAGCCGAGGATATTTATTATCTGTTATTTTTAAAACCTTGATTCCCTCTTTCTCTAACCTCTCTAATTCCCTATCCGGATTGATTTGGTTCTTGCATAAAATAATTTCTTGGATTAATTCATGATCGAAGCCAGTACATAGCCAATCATTAAAACGACTTTCCCAAGCCGTCTTAAGATCGGGAAAGCAACTACTGATTTTACCAAACCTGGCCGGACCGATTTTCCGAACTTGAGAAAAAGCCAGCCAATATTTTATATCATTATAATCGCTTTGAGCCTTTTCCGGCTCAAAAATATTTAAACATGTTCCCTCCATGTAAAAAGTTAAGAAATTTAGCTGTTTTAAAGTCTATTGACAAACGGATTATTTTTTTATACAATACATCATCAGAAGCATGATCTTTATAAGGCTGTTTGTTAGTCGGCAGGAGTTGTTTCCCTCCTAATAACTCCAGCTTTAAAATGATTTAGGCCTTTTGGCGTAAATCATGCTAACAGGCAGCCTTATACGGATCATTCTAATGAAATAGCAGGATGCGCCCCTTGAAGTCCGCTTCATAGGGCTTAAGCCCCTTTTACGGGTTAGAGGGTCCAAATCCCTCCACCCTGACCATTCAAACTTGCTTTGGGAGCGGCCGTGTTCGTTATCATGCAGCGGCAACGGATTGCTTGACTCGAGAACTTCTCCTTCGCCGAGTTGAGATAGGCCGCTCCCCCGCGTTCTTTAATTAATTGAAGGCATTCATTGCCTTCGAGAAATCAACCAAAGCCATTTCCAAGCCGGGGATGGCTTTATTTATTTGTTCTAATAATAAATCAGCTTCAGCCTTAGCCGGCTTTTCCAAAACATAATCGGGCGCCGGGACTGTTGCCAGCCTCTCAGTCTTAACGCCGATCTTAAGGCGCTTAAAATCCTTAGTTCCTAATTCTTCAATGATTGATTTTATGCCGTTATGGCCGCCGGAAGAAGAATTGCTAGAAAATCTTAAAGTACCCAATAATAAATCAATATCGTCATGAACAATAATAATATCTTCAACCTTAATTTTATAATACTGAGCAACACTTTTAACGGATGAACCGGAAAGATTCATAAAAGTACTCGGCTTAAGCAACAAGATTCTTTCACTTTTAATCCTACCCTCGCTGATTTCGCCGTTGAATTTATTCTCAGCCTTAAAAACCGGAAAACCGAAATCCTGCCGAAATTTTTCGACAGCCATAAACCCGGCATTGTGCCAGGTTTTTTCATACTTTTTTCCGGGATTGCCGAGACCGACAATTAATTTCATAGCTGATCAGCTAATAATTATCCTTCTAATCAGCTCGTCCATTTCCTCATCAGAATAGAAACTGATTAAGATTTGGCCAGCATGACCCTTCTTCTTAACCTCAACTTTAGTTCCAAGCGCCGATTGCATCTCTTCTTCTCTCGCTCTTATCTCCGGATTAAAAGAAGTTTTGCGAAGCTTCTTATTTGAAGTTACTTTCTTGCCCTCGATTTCTGTATCGTGAACACTAAGATTGGTCGAGGAAATTTTCTTTAAAAGCTCAAGCTGTTCTTTCTCCGGCAACCCGGCTAAGACACGGGCGTGGCTTTCTGTTATTTCCGATTTCTTTAAAGCTTCGATAACCTCCTCGCTTAAAGTCAATAATCTTAAGTTATTGGCCACAGCCGAACGGCTCTTGCCGACTCGCTTCGCTAATTGGTCCTGAGTCAAGTTGAACTCATCAACCAGCTTCTGATAAGCTAAAGCGACTTCGTAAGGATTAAGATTAGCGCGCTGAAGATTCTCGATAAGCGCTACTTCCATTTTTTTCTGTTCGCTGAATTCGCGGACGATGGCCGGAACTGTCTTTAGGCCGAGCAACTTGGCGCTGCGCCATCTTCGTTCTCCAGCAATCAACTGCCAATCATCGCCGTGCTCAGTAACAATCAGCGGCTGAATAATGCCATGTTCCCTAATTGACTCGATAAGATCTTTTAAATTTTCCGTATCAAAATGAGTCCTCGGCTGATGAGGGTTCGGCGTTATTCTTTCAACATCAATAGCTGTTACCTGTTCTTTTTTATCAAGCAGTTCCTCAACGATTACATTGGCCGAAGCCATAATTGTCGGGCGCTTTTGAGGAATCAGCGATCCCAGTCCTCGGCCTAAGCCGGTATTTTTTTGCATATCTGAAAATATAATTAATCTGATGTTTGATATAAAACTTCTCGCGCCAGTTTCTCATACGCCCTGGCGCCTTTCGACTTCGGATCGTATTCAAGAATCGTTTTGCCGTAACTCGGAGCTTCAGAAAGCCTAACACTGCGAGGAATAACCGAACGGAAAATCTTATTAGGGAAATATTGATACAACTCACGAAGAACATCATTAGCCAAGCGGAAACGGCTGTCATACATCGTTAAAACCGCGCCCAAGACATCGAGCTCCGGCTTGATATTTTCTTTTATCAAATCGATCGTACCCATTAACTGACCCAATCCCTCAAGCGCGAAATATTCCGCCTGAACCGGAATTAAAACTTGATCGGAGCCGACTAAGCCGTTAATCGTTAAAAGGCCGAGAGACGGCGGGCAATCAATAATAATATAATCAAACTCATCTTTTATTTCCGCGATATTGTCATAAAGCCGGAATTCACGGCGATCAAGGTTAACCAGCTCAACGTTAGCGCCAGCTAAAGACATCGTCGAAGGAGCCAGCTTATAAAAAGAATGCGCCGTATCGACAATTACTTCCTTAAAAGTCGTCGGACTGATTAAGACTTCATAAACTCCCATATCCAGCTTATCGCGCGTATAACCCAAGCCAGAAGTAGCATTGCTTTGAGGATCAAGATCTATAAGAAGAACCGACTTATCTAATCGGCTTAGATAAGCGGCTAAATTGACCGAGGTCGTCGTTTTGCCGACGCCCCCTTTTTGATTGACAATTGATATTACTCTTCCCATATGAAATGAATTATAGCACAACAAAAGGAGTAATTAAAGACATAAAAAATAAGGAAATTAAAGCAAAAAATAAAAAGAAGGTTTAAGACCTTCTTTAGTCGCGATCAAGAAAGATTCCCTTCTTTCTAGCATTCAGTAGGATCTCTTCAAGGTATATGAAGCGACGAATACTTTCCGAAGCTTCCTCAAGCTCCTCAACCTTCTTATTGTATCCATCTACGTCCTGCTTTCGACGATACGTATTGCCATTACAGACAATCGACATGAGTTGTTGTTGCATGGTGCCTATTTCATGGATATTAGCTCCCGTAGCAACCCGCCTAAGGCGATAGGTCAAGGATGGATCAATCTTTAATTTAGGCAACCCTATTCTTCTCTCTATATCAAGTACCTATTCCGTCGTCGTCTTCATAAACAGGCTTATTGAATTCCGGAGGCAAGTCGTCTTCCTCGCAAAACTCATCAAGCCGCATATCAGGAGGAGCGAAAATACTAGCCAAAAAAGAAAAACCAAATAAAGAGCCAGTAAGAAAGAACAAACCAAGTATTCCATACCCGCACCCCCATATATTGTGAAGTTTTCAGAACAAGTGCCCGAGGTGAGACTCGAACTCACACACCTTGCGGTACACGATTTTGAGTCGTGCGCGTCTACCAATTCCACCACTCGGGCAATTTTAAATTAACAACGATTGGTAGCAGGGGCGGGAGTTGAACCCGCGACCAAAGGCTTATGAGTCCTCTGCTCTACCACTGAGCTACCCTGCCGTAAAATAGTTTAAAAAGTCAAAAGTCCATAAGGTCGAAAGTTAAAAGAAAATGCGGAAACTTAGATTCTTTATGGACTTTTAACTTTATGGACTTTTGACTTGTTTTGTTGCGGGGACAGGACTCGAACCTGTGACCTTCGGGTTATGGGCCCGACGAGCTGCCAACTGCTCTACCCCGCGATAATCGCCAAAGGTCTTAGGCATAACAATAATAACAAAATTACATCTTTTTGGCAAGGGCCTTAATCCTAACAACGGAGGATAACCGATAGACGAGTGATTTTCTTTTTGTTATAATTACGTTTGTTAAGATAATGAAACATATGTTTATAACTGTTCACGCGGCCGCAGCCACAATTATCGGTAAAGAAATTGCAAACCCCATAATCGCCTTTATAGCCGGTTTCGGGCTTCATTTCATTCTTGATATGATTCCTCATGGTGATATGAAAATGGGGCGGAAATTCTTTGGTGTAGAGTTCAAAACCTTCAGACAAGAAGAGAACTTCAAGGCCATGGCCCTTTACGGTACGATTGACGGAATCATTATGGCCGGCTATTTGATTTTTCTTTTTAGGACTTTCGATTTTGCCAATACAGATGGCGTAACCGCTGCGATTATCGGCGGCATTCTTCCTGATATTATCGTTGCCCTATATAAGCTTGGGAACTTTAAATTCCTTCGCTGGTTCGATCGCCTTCATCATAAAATCCATTATTCCCTAACTAGCCGACTTAAGGACGATATTCCTTTGTCCGCTGGAATAATTATGCAAGTCGCCTTCATGGCTTTTCTTATTTGGATTCTTTATACCTAAAAATCCTTCTACTATTTAATTCTG
The DNA here is from genome assembly GCA_964512625.1 of uncultured Gammaproteobacteria bacterium. Classification (GTDB taxonomy): domain Bacteria; phylum Patescibacteriota; class Patescibacteriia; order 2-01-FULL-39-33; family 2-01-FULL-39-33; genus CAZEKG01. The sequence continues at coordinate 251,929 of CAZEKG010000001.1, forward strand.
CAGATACAACCGTATCTGCATTTTATTTTTATTCTTTTTTGTATTTGTATTTGCGAGCCTTAAAAAATAAAAAACTCCGATAAGGAGTTTTTTTATATAAGTATAAGAATAGATTATTTCTTTTTTTCCAACACAACATCTTTATAAATCTCTAAAGTCTTCATCGCGCAATCTTTCCAGGAAAAATCCTTTGACCTATTAATCGCTTCAATACCAAGACTTTCACTTAATCCTTGATCAGTAATAATCTGACTAAGCGCTTCCGCGATTTCTGAATCCTTCTCCGGATCGACGAGCAATCCCGCTTTCTTAGTCACTACCTCCGAGAGAGAACTATTATCAGAAGTAATAACCGGAACCCCCATACTCATTGCTTCTAAAACAGGAAGTCCGAAACCTTCATATAAACTCGGAAAAACAAAAGCCTTGGCATTACATATTAAAGCGGTTTTTTCTTCATCACTAATATAGCTAATATATTTGACCGGCAAACCCTTCCTTCTTTCACGATTTGATCTTCTTTCTCCTACTTTTTGAACCTCCTTTTCATCCCTTAAATCAAAGCCACTTCTTCTTTCTATGCCGCCTCTTTTTTTACTGTCACCAAGTAAACTGGCATTAGTATCGGAGATAGAATCAAAAACAGCTTGATCGGACCAACCCCGACTACCGGCAATAATCAACTGATAATCTTTAGCTGGAGAATCATAGGCCAGCCTTAAATTCCTAAAGGCATTAATGAGATTGACTAAGTTTTTCCTTGGCTCAATAGTTCCAATAAATAGAAAATACTTATCTTCGATGCCGAATTTTTCCTTGATCTTCTCAAAGCTTATTGCAGACAAGCAGGACTTATCATTGACAGTAATCCCCTCATAAACAACTTCGATCCGCTCTTCGGGTACGCCGAATTCTTCAATAATATCGGACTTAGTATTTTTAGAAACCGCAATAATTCGATCGGCCTTAGTTACGGTTTTAGGCACTAAAGTCTTTATCGCAAAAGATTGGCGATTAACATTGGGAAAAAGATTCGGGTATTTATAAATGGCCAAATCATGAATCGTAACCACCGAAGTCTTACTATAAAGAAGAGGTAAAATGTTAGCTGGAGAATGGAAAACATCTAAGTTCTCTTTATCTAAAATAGCACTGATTAGTATATGAGAATAAGCCAAAGGCAGGTATTTTTTATACTGATAAAAAGGAAAAGTAACCATCTTAACATTCTTTTGCTTGAAAAGATCGAACTTCGTAAAGCGATTATCGAAAAACAAAACATAAAGATTGTCCTTATCTATCTCTAGTAAGTTTTTCACAAGATAATAAGTATAGTATCCTACTCCGGCTCTTTCTCCGGTCTTAGGATTTAAAATCGTGCGACAATCTATTCCGATACGCATATATTTGCGATTAAGAATTTAATATATTTTTGAATTTCGATTCGTCTTTAAAAGGCCCAATAACCGCCAAGCTTAACTTATTAAAATTAATAACTTCTTCGGCGATTTTTTTTACTTCCTCAAGTGTAACTTTATTGAATTTTTCAAGCTTCTCTTCCGGCGTCATCAATTCATCCAAGAATAACTCTTGCTGAACAAACCATTGTGAAAGATGGAGTGAATCCTCAAGGTCAATAGCCATCCGGCCCGAGAGAGAATCCTTCGCCCGACTTAATTCCTCTTCGGTAACGCCCTCTTTAATCTTCTTTAACTCTTCAATAATTATCTCGATAGCTTCTTCTATCCTATTCTTATCCAAACCTGATTGGATGACTAAGCCGCCAGTATCATCAAAAATATTTACCCAAGAACGAATGAAATAAGCAAGTCCATGTTTTTCTCTAACCTGAAGAAAAAGTCGAGAACTCATATTTCCGCCAAGAATTGCTGAAAGTATTTGAAGAGGATAAATCCGTTCATCTCCATAAGAGAATGCCGGAAAACCCATAGCCAATTGAACCTGTTCAGTTTCTTTATACATTAATTTTATTCTAGGTTCTTTTTGATCAATAGCTATTCTTTCAAACTTATTCTTATTTTCTGAACCAAGAAAAGAGAATTTTTCTTCTATTTCCTTCAAGTGCCCTTCACCAAAACGTCCACCCAAGCCAATAACTACATTCACGCCACGATAATTATTATCGCGATAACTTATCAGATCATCGGCACTAATTCCCTTAACTGATTCACGAGTGCCGGCAATAGAACGACCAAGAGGATTGTCTTGGAACATTATCTGCTCAAGGATATCCTCAACCAACATCATTGGATTATCTTCATACATATTTATCTCCTCAATAATAACCCGCTTCTCTCTTTCTACTTCTTCCGGATCAAATTTTGAATGCAGCAGCATGTCTGAAAGCACATCAATCGCCAAAGAAAGATGTTTGCCATCAGACTTTACATAATAACCAGTATAATCCTTACCAGTAAAAGCATTATATTCAGCGCCAATCCTATCTAATTCTTTAGATAAATCAAGAGTCTTTGGCCTTCTCTTCGTTCCTTTAAACATCATATGCTCGACAAAATGAGAAATGCCAGCCATTCTTTCTTCCTCAAAACGGGAGCCAACTTTAAAAAGGACCAAAAGGCTAGCCGTTTTTGTTTCATGGAGCGGCAAGGTAATCAGTCGTACTTGATTTTTAAAAACTTTTTTATTATACATGTTGTTAAAATAAAATGATTACTCGCCCAATTTTTCCTTAAGCCAATTTTTCAAATCTTTGATATTTATTCTCTCTTGTTTCATGCTGTCGCGATCGCGGACCGTAACCGCTTCATCCTCTAATGATTCAAAATCAATCGTAATGCAATAAGGAGTTCCGATCTCATCCTGACGGCGATAGCGCTTACCTACATTGCCGTTATCATCAAACTCGCATTTAAATTCATTCTTTAAGCTATCGAATATTTCCTGCGCTTTAGCAACCAGTTCCGGCTTATTCTTTAATAATGGGAAGATAGCGGCTTTAATCGGAGCTATTTTCGGAGGGAATTTAAGAACAACGCGACTATCATCCTCACCTAAATCCTCTTCAGTGTAAGCGGCGGAAAGAGCTAAAAGAATACATCTATCAACTCCAAAGGTCGGCTCAAGCACATGAGGCAAATATTTAGTTCCGGCTTGTTGGTCAAAATATTGCAAATCAGCGCCGGAAAACTTCTGATGCTGACTAAGATCGAAATCACCTCTATGGGCAAGGCCGAACAACTCGGAAAAACCGAACGGAAAATTATATTCGATATCAACTGTCTTTCGAGAATAATGGGACAACTTCTCTTTCGGATGCTCATAACGGCGAAGATCCTCTTCCTTCGCTCCAAGCTCTTTAGCGAATTCTTCCTGTAAAGCCAGCCAATCGGTAAAAAGAGTCTCCCACTTCGCCTCCGGAGAAATAAAATACTCGATTTCCATTTGCTCGAACTCTCTTACTCGGAAAATGAAATTGCGAGCTACGATTTCATTCCTGAAAGCCTTGCCGATTTGACCAATACCGAAAGGTACTTTAACTCGGCAGGAATTGATAATATTTTTAAAATCAACAAAAATAGCTCCGGCAGTTTCCGGCCTTAAATAAACCGGGCCTTCAGCGCCATTCATCTCCGTCTTAAACATCATGTTAAAAAATCTCGCTTCCGTCCAATCTTTTTTTCCGCAATTCGGGCAATTTATTTTTTCACTTATCTTTTTCGTCAAGGCCTCAAGATTACCTTCCAAATCTTCGCCCGTCGCCTCGGCAACTAAGTGATCAGCGCGATAACGCTTTTTGCAATTCTTACAATCAATCATAGCGTCATTAAAGCCTCCTAAATGGCCAGACGCTTCCCATAATTTAGAATTTAAAAGAATTGGTCCATCCATTCCAACCATGTCTTCCCGAGAATCGATAAATTTTTTCCACCACAAGCGCTTAATATTATTTTTTAACTCCGCGCCATAAGGACCATAAGAATAAGCATTAGCAAAGCCGCCGTAAATCTCGCAAGCAGGAAAGACAAAACCTTTCCTTTTACATAAAGAAACGATCTTTTCCATTAAATCATCTTTTTTAGGTTTTTCCATAAAAATCGATAATGAATATATATGCTTTATAATAGTTTAATCAGAGCTAAAAGTCAACCGAAAAACCGACCTTTAAATATGGACAGAAAGTCTTAAATTCATTATTATTAATATGACTAAACTTAATAAAATATGAAAAATATCAAAGCTCTTCTTATTGGCTTAACAGCTATCGCGGTTTTTTTCCTCGTTTACCAAATCCACTGGTCGTATCACCTCCCTTATCATGTCGACGAATGGCATCACATCACTGAAGGGATTAGAGTCGGAAACTATGGCGAATACCTAATGGACTATACTGCCAAAGGACTCTCGGACGGCTTTAGCGGCACAGAGTTCGGCTTCCATATTTTTCTTTTTATCATCAGCTGGTTTACTAACCTGATCAATATTTACCAATTCCTGCCGGCTATTTGGGCGGCCATAGGATCGCTAATAATTTTTTTTGTAACCTATAAAAAGTCAGAAAGCTTTTTCGTCGGCTGGCTATCCATGCTCTTTTTCGCTTCCATTAAATCTAATGTCAACTTGATGGGCATTTGGTTCTTTACGCCATTATCCTTCGCCATACCATTTATTTATTTATTTTTTTATTTATTTACCGAAGGCCTGGAAAAAAGAAACCGGAAATACCTGCTCGGTAGTATCGCCGTCATGATTCTGCTTTGCCTCACTCATGCCATCTCCTTTCTTTTTGCCTTGCCAATACTATTAATCGTTTCGGCTGTAAATTACAAATACATTATAAAGAAGATAAAATTCTTCTCTTTATTCTTATTAGTCCCTTTAGCTGGTCTAATTTTCTATAAATTGACTCTCGCCTTGACTTGGAGCGAGCTATTAAGCCACCTCTCCAGCCAAATAATATTCAAGTTAGGCTGGGGCGTCTTAGAAAGACAAAATCAACCGACGGAATTATACAGTTTAGCCGGCTACGCCCTCGCCTTTATCGGTTTAGCTATCGCCTTTGTTATTAAGGGCGAATCAAAAAAATATTTAGCCTACCTTATCTGGCCACTATGGCTCCTCGCCGAAATCGTTTTTTATCGACTTACCAGTTTCTCACCTCTAGCTCCATACCAAAGAAACTTTTATTACTTCGTCCTAGGCTTACCCTTCTTAAGTGCTTTAGGAGCGAGCTATATCTGGCGAGGCGTTAAATTTTATATCGGAAAAACCCCTCTCTCGGAAATAGAAAAAAAATATGCCAAGATTTTATTTATGATCATTTTTATTCCTGTAATTATCCTCTTCGCTTTTAAAGATTATTATAAGACAGAAAAGGCAGTCTCTCTTTATAAACTAGTAAGCGACAAAGATATTAGCACTTTAAATTATTTAAAAGGCCTACCCAAAGGCAAGGTAATGGCAACTCCATTTATCTCAACTACTCTATACCCAATGAGCGGCCATAAGCCAATAGGTACTTTAGTTTTTTACGGCGATCCGGAAATAGTAAATCAATTTTTTATGGTCGAAGATTGCGCCTTCCGGCAAAATATCATCAACCAACATAAAATAGACTATGTGATTTCCAAATGGAATATGGGTTGCGGCTGGAAAACTCTTTACAATAAAGACGATTACATTTACGATACCTCGATAAGTCAGTAATTGGAAAGTTTGGCGGCTTATCTTTAAATTAAGCCGTTATCCGTAAAGCTGAAACCAAAGAAAATCATATGACTGAATTATTTAATCGTTTAAAAATCTTCTTAGACTATTTAAAAAATGAGCCCTCCGCTTTATGGCTGCGGCTTTTTTTTATCTTAGCGATCTTACTAGCCGGACTAGTTCTAAGAGCATATTTATCTAATCAATGCGCTTTGCCCTATTCGCCTTATGAACTCTTCCAACTAAACGAGCACCCGCGCTTATTCAATCCCAGCCAAGAAATAGATTTTTCCCAAAAAGCGGCGAAATACCCCTTGAGTTTCTTACTACAACCACTAATAGACGCCCTACCTGTCGGGAAATACATTATCTATTTTTTAGGAGCGATAATCATTTATTTTTTAGGCAAAGAAATCTCTTCAAAAGGGTTTGGGGGCATATTAGCTTTAACTTTTTTCGCCTTCGCTCCAGACAATTTGCTTTTTTATACTAGTAATTTTTTCTATAGCGGCCTTTGCTATATCCTTAGCTGGCTTTCTCTTCTTTATTTATTAAAGTACCTGAAATCAAGGAAACCGCCTTATCTTTTTGCTTTCTTTATTTTTTCTCTTGGTGTTTTATTATCTTATCATACCGGTTCTTACGCTTTTGCGATCATAATCAGCGCCATCTTTTTTTATGATCTTTTTTCTTCCGGAAAAGTCGATAAAAAAATGGCGGCCGCTTATGCCTTCATTATTTCTTTCCTTTTCGTTTGGTCGCTTATTTTTGATTTAAACGAATTACTACTAATAAGAAACTCCCTAATCACCGCTTTTACGACTTGGCCAGCGGTTCTCCTTATAACAATCTTAATAGCTATAACCGCCATTATCTTCATTTTAAAAAATAAAGGTTTCCTATACCTAAATTATCCAACTACATACTTAATAATTCTCGTCACTAGCCTAATCATTTGCTATCCGACGTTAAGTCATTCAATTGTAACTTTTCTTTCCAGCTACGCTTATATAACGCCCACGACTTTCTCCGCATACTTTATTCAGCTTATCATTATAATAATTTCCATTTTAAGCCTCTTTTCCAAAGAAAATAAAAACCTTAATGAGGCCGAGCAAATATTCTTAAAAGGCTGGCTGATCGGCTTAGTAATTGTTCTTTTGGGGCTATTTATGGAAGGTTATTTAGTAAGAATAATTGATTTCATCGCTCCCTTGGCTTTTATTGTCTTTGGTCTTTTTTGGTCAAACAAAAAAAGACTCCGAACAATCGCCGGCATCCTTTTAATTGTCATTATGATTACAACTCAGTTAGCAATCATTTATGATAAGTATAATATTAGGCGATGCTATTCAAAAAACGAGATTTATTCAGCTCGAGAAGTGGCTAACCTGCCGCTAAGCGGTATCTTCGTTTCCGACTTAAGGACGGCGGGGCTCCTATACTATTGCGGGCAAAAAAATATTACCTATACCAGCTATTATCTTGAATTCCATAAAATCATATTTAAAAAACCCGAAACCTTAAGGAATTACCAACAGAAATTTATTTTTTATAAATACGACAATATAGTCAACCACTACCTCATCCTTTCAAAAAAAATGGATACGCTTATTTACGGCGTTAACTTCCCGCAGCAACCGCTCAAAAAATCAATCAGGGATTATTATCACACTAACTACGAATTAGTTTACGATAACGAGGAGTTAGAGGTTTTTAAGATCAATAACAAGCCTGAATACAAAACTGATTCATACACAACAGCAACTAACCAATCTTTTTAGCCGAGGATAAGAGAAAGTTATAACAATTCTCCATACTCGACAAGTCCGCAATTTCCTCGCCGGATCTTAAAGCTAATTCATTAAAAAGTTTTTCCTGTTCCAAGCAAACTATTCCATAATCCATAATCAATCTAAAATAAGCAGTATAATAACAATACTGCCTTATTTTTTCTAAATTATTAAAATTAGCACCCAATATCTGCCAATACCTATCTTTAAAGTTTTTAACGTCTTGATCTTCTAAATAATGGCACTTGATAGCCTTACCACTTAAAAACTCCGCTCCGAAATAAAACTCCAGAGACTCAGCGCGATTAATTCGACTAAAAAAATAGGGGCTGTTCAAGGTTTTTTCCGTCAAAATAAGAGGGATAACCCGGTCATTTTCTTCAAGAGTCGTAAGAGTTGGCCAAGGACTATCCTTAAGGGAAAAATCAATCAAGATATTTTTTATAATCTCGTCTTTTAATGGGATGAATATATAAAGTATCCTCTCTTTCGGTGTTAAATAAGTTCGAGGCGATAAATAAATCGCTTCCGTTCCAAGATGAGAAAGTTTTTCCACTTCTTTCTCTAGAAAAATCAATTTCCCGCCCTCTTTTTTTCCGACCAATTCCAACTCCCTCTTTTCATTATCAATTTCAAAGTTAAGATTCTCAAATAACTTTAAAGAAGTATAAATAATAAAAACCGCATCATCAAGACTGAAAATCTTATTTTTATTCAAAATATTTTTCTCTATCAAATCTTCATTAAATCCCGCTTTTTCATGAATAAAAACGACTAATTCCTTAAGACTAGGATCAACTCCCAATTCCTTAATATAGAACATCCTAGAAAGATTAAAAAAATACTCTCTCACCTTACGAGCTGATTTCAATGAGCCGTTTTTTAGATAATCAATGATTTCTAGTAAGATAAATTCATAACAAGTCCTTGCTCTTTCGGTTAGAAAAGTTTCTTCTTTTTTTATTTTATTCACTCTTAAATCGGAACCCAAAATAAGCTTAAAATCGGCTAAGTGCTTACCGACTCGCGTAATCTCATTAGTAGTATGTAATTCAATCAGTCTAAAATCATCGACCCTTAAAATCGAATTAATATGGATAATAGGTAATATTTTTTTAAATACTCTAATTGTTTTGTTAAGTTTTTTAATCCTCTCTTTCTTTTCTTCAGAGGAAGAATTGCTTATGATAACTAATAAATCAACATCGCTTTGGCCGGCAACTATTCTATTTAAATCGGTCTTACTGTAAACAGCAACAACAAAATCGTATCGGGAAATAACTAAAATAAAAATCTTTACTGAAAAGTCATAAATAAAAAGCCAAAAATCATTGACTAATTTCCATTTCGAGCTTTTTTCAGCGATTTTAGCGATTAACCTATAAATAGATTTTAATGGATCAAACCCTCTAGATTGCGATTGCCTTAAAATGAATTCATTGATTGCTATGTAATTTTCTAACCTATCACTGCCAAGATAGGCTTCGAAACATTTTGATCTAATAACTAAAGACAGTGAAGCAAAAAACCGACCAAACCCTATCTTTGACTTACTAAATCCGGTCTTAAAATCATTAAGAATAAAAAAAGCTAAGGATTGCTGAAGCTCAAGCCCAAGAACCATACTTTTAAAAAGGGCTGTCAAAAGGCTAAATCGACTAGCTGAATCAACTCGACAATTACCAGTCATAAAGCGCCGACCTTTAATAAGGCAAAAGGGTTGAAAATATAAATCATCAAAATTGAGCTTTTCATGATTAATTATCTTTTTCTCCTGACCAATTTCCTCTCTTAAAGACCAGGCGAAGTTAAGAGGATAAAGCTTATTCTTTTTATAAAGAACCATATCCTCGCCCAATACCCTAATCAACTTATCCTGAAAAAAGTTCATAGCCAAGGTTGATTTCCCGGCTCCGGGAGGCATAAGAAAAAGATAAGCTAGCCCTTTATAATCAAGAGCTAGGCAATGAACTCGATAATAGCCGAGCATGTCTAACTTTTCTCCTAATAAAGTTTCAAAAGCTAATCTTAATATCTTATAAGCCTTTAAAGAATCCTCCGCATAAATAAATACCTCCGATTTCTTCTTACTAAAATCATAAACGACTAAGGCCGATCCAAAATAATCAATGTAGCGCACTTTCTTATCTTGCGATTCATAAACTATATAATCCTGATGATACTTTACGGCTGGCAGTTCTAATAACCGATTATAATTGGGCCTTTCTAAAGCGACTGAGAAAAATAAATCTTCCTCGCGCGATAACTCTTTTTTATAATAACCATACTCCGATTCAGCTAACGACAATAATTCTTCCGGCAAACTCAAAGCTATTAAGACATTATAAATATCAAGTTTTAGATTATTTTGAGACATAGACGTAATACTCTTCTAAATCTTTTGCGATCTTATCCCAATCAAAAGCTTTAGCTTTAATTAAGGAGTGCTCAGCCATTTTCTGCCTTAAGTTATCATCATTCAAAACATTTAAAACCTTAGCCGCGATATCTTCAGCGCTATCCTCGGCCAAGAAACCGTTTAAACCATTATCGATTAGCTCCTTTGAGGCTGACATAACACTATCGACAACAATCGCCGGCAACCCGCAAGCATTAGCTTCAATAACTACAATTCCAAAACCCTCAAGAAGCGAGGGTAAAACGAATACTCGGCTTCGCTTAAGAGTCTTAAAGACTTCTTTAGAAGAAGCGAGAAACCCTGTCATAAAAATAACCTCTTCCAAGCCTAATTCTTTGATTTTTTCAATAATCACTTCTTTTTCCGGACCATCCCCGATTAAGCAAGCCTTGAGTTCCGGCTTTTTTTTCTTCATCTCATAAATAGCTTCAATCAACCTTATAATATTCTTTTGATGAACGAAACGACCAGCAAAAGCTAAATCATAGATTTTTTCCGGCTCTGCAATCTTGGCTATTTTTTCGTTATCAACTCCATTATAAGAAATAAATATTTTTTCCGGACTTAAGCCTGATCTTATTAAATCTCTTTTAGTTGTTTGGGACATGGCAAGATGATTATCGGTAAAATTCTCAACTATCTTCTCAATCACCCTACCGATAAAACCCCGAACCGGCCCTAGATAATCATACCAGTAATCGCCCCAAAATTGATGCCAGCTCATTATCAGCTTGGACTTCGTTTTCAAAGAAGCTAGCTTAACCGTAAAGCAATGAAAATAAACAAAGGAAGAACAATCAATAATATCAAATTTTTCTTTCGCTAAATGACGATAAAGAAAGAAAGCGAATTTCAATGGCTCCCAGACTGTCCTCGTTCCGGAAAAATTATATAGCTTTTTATAACGGCAAACTCCATGAATAATAATCCCGTCGCAAGAAATCGTATCCGGGCCATCCCAAAGCTTAACCCCAAATAGATGAACTTCGTGATTCTTGGCCAACCGTTTAGCCATTTCATAATTCCTTAACTCTGCCCCGCCAATGTTGAAGGGGTAAATCATATCATAGATAAAAGCGATCTTCATTTATATTCCGATTTAAGATTTATACTAATTCAGCGGCCCTATGGGGCCGCTGAGAGCTTATCTAATCCCTTACTATCCTACAAAATTATCCCATTTATAGCAATTAAGGCGTCAAGCCTTCTTCCGGAGGAGTCTCGACTATAACAGTCGAATTATCAGCCGGCGTTTCAACGCTGACAGTCGGCTCTTCGACAATAGGCTCAGAAGGCGTTTCTAAAGCCGGCGGCTCAACTTCAGGATCAGTACTACTTGAGACAGTCTCTTCAGGCATACTGGAAGAGGCTTCGGTACTTGAGCTAACAGACACCTCGTTATTATTTCCGGACTCGGTCGAATTACCGGAAGAAACATCAATTGAATTATTATTATTTTCACCGCCGATAACTTCCCCAACATTCGATTGATCACTTGAGGAAGCGTAATTAAACCCGTCAACCGCTAAAGCGTGCCAACCAAACTCGATGTCGCTAGAAAAAATCGGATCAATATTAAGCCTGAAGCCAGTCTTTGATTCTTCACTAATCCAATAAGTTGAAGGTTTGATATCGTTTCTCGGGGTAGCGGTAATGATTGGGATCCAAAGGTATTCTTTCGAGAAATTAACTTCCGTCGAAGTGGCTCCGGCTAAAAGCTTGACAATTCCGGCCATATCGCGATTAAAGTAAACCTGATCCTTAAAGACGACTTTAGAGGTAAAGTTAGCCTCGCCAATAACGGTTATACTGCCGACAAAATCAGCTTCCTGGTTAACGGTTATACGGGCAAAAGAAGCGTCCGCAGTAACAGTTATAGGAGCATTAAATTCTTGAGATTCCTTAAAAGTAAAAGAATAAAGAACTTCCCGTTTTCCAGAACTAGAAGTCGACGAACTAGTTGAAGCGCTTCCGGAAGAACTATTAGCAGATACTTCATTTTCAAGAGAAGAGCTATTTCTAATTAACATCATGATCTTTCCAGTTGAGCCATTAAAGTCTTCAAGCGCTACACCAATAATACCGACTGAGCGAGCAGTCGCTTTCATGGCATGACCAAGAGTGTCGGAAGTCGTCAATAAATCACCCGCTTTAATCGAGCCATTTTCTCCCGAAACCTTAACCGGAATACGACCGGCCAAACCAATTCTTACAGCATCATCACCAGCGTTTTCGGCGCTCATAACTACGCCTGGATCAGTTGTTACCGCTCCTAAGACTCTTGAATCATAACTCTTACTACTTAAGGTAACTTTTTCTTCGCCAGCCGCAATTAGAACATCACCTTCTTCCGGTTTTTGGCCGATATATTTTATCCACTCAGCGATATCAGAAGAATTACTAACGACGCCACCGGCAGTATATACCTTGCCCCTACTCCAAATACCGATACTGGCAGTAGAAGTTGTATCGACATATAAACCGTAACCGGTTTGCTGAGAACCAATAGTCAAACCATGCGTAAGAGTTGAAGTAGCAATAGCAACTTTAGTAGTACTTACATACATAGCAACTACCCTATTAGATCCGCCTCCAGTAGCAGCATAATCTTCCTTAAAAATCCTTAATAAGCCGCCGTTAGCATCAATATTCCATAAATTGCTTTTATTCGAAGCGGGAAGAATCACTCTAGTATCAATTCTAGCTTCACCAGCAACATGAAGACGATTACCAGGAGTAGTAGTTCCGATGCCGACGTTACCACCCCCCTGAATAGTCATCAAATTATTCATCACTCCAGCATTAGTATAATCATATAATCTAAAACCTCCGATATTTCCTCCAGCTCGATTGGAAACTAAATCAATCTCTCCTTCGCCCCCTGAATAATTCCAACCAGTAAGTAGTTTTCCTGAACTTTGCAAAGGAACTAAAGAATATCCTGCTGTCGGATCCATATTTTTACCTGCGACAATAAGACCTCCTGCGCCATTCACATCTAATTTTCCACTAGGTGCTGTTAGACCAATCCCCACATTACCAGTACTAGCAATAGTCATTTTATTGGAATCATTAGCAAAGAAATCCAAATAACCTGTTCGAACACCAAAACCATAAAAATCAGAAGTACCGTCATAAACGGCCAGCTTCTTAGCCGTAACATCAGTACCCAAAGACAATTTAACCAGAGGCGCATTAGTTCCAGTCCCGACTCCCAAATACCCAGCTGAACTAATAGTCATAACATTACCGGTTCCAAGAGAAGAAGTAGCGATAGTAAAATAATCACTAGCAGACACATCATTGCCGATTGACCATTTAAGGACTCCTGATTTCCTAAACTCCATAACACTATCTCCGCCGGCGGCAGCACCAACAGCTAAATTGCCTGTCGTCGTTACATTGCCGCTAGTGTCGATAGTAAAGTTATTGGCACTGCCGACAGTAAATAGTTTTGATGGAGTTGTCGTTCCGATACCGACATTAGTTCCATTATCATATAAGACTCCCGTACTTAAGGTATTAGCATCGCTCCAACGTGCCACATAACCAGCAACACCAGTCATAGCAGTAAAGGCCCCTGTACCATTACCTTTTACAACACCAGTTAAAGTACTTGCTCCAGTACCGCCATTAGCAACAGATAGGACAGTTCCTGACCAATTACTATTATTTATTGTATTTAAAACCGCTAAAGATCCGAGGCCTAAATTAGTTCTTGCTCCAGCAGCTGTAGAAGATCCAGTACCCCCATAAGCAACGCCAATAACTCCACCTATCCATGTTCCTGAAATATTACCGGAAACAACCAAATTACCAGAAGTTGTTGCATTCGTTACCTGAAGACTGCCAAGAGTCATTGCACTAACCGTACCAGTTAAGTTAATGGATGGTGCCGTTAAAGATATAGCTTGAGTCGCCGACAAATCAACATTGGAGTTGGTTCCATTAGCATTAATACCAATACTAGAACCATTGCCGTTAGTTTGAATAGTAAGCCCATGACTATTGCCAACTGTTTCCATGGTTAAATTCGTACCTCCAGTCATTGTTAAGGTAGAACTACTATTCATATTTATACCGCCACTGCCAGTATTAAACAACTGCAAGGCGCCATTGATCGTATTAAGTTTTAAATTCTGACCGGTATCAGCATAAAAATTCAAATTAGTCGCATCACTAGTAATAACCCTTGTTCCGTTCATATAAAAGGAGTTACCACTAGTATAGATATGATCAGCATACAAGGCGCCCGAAACCGTCAAGGTTGTCGTTGCTGAATAAGGAGTTGAGGTTCCGATCGTAGTTATGTTTGGTAAAATAGTCATACCTGATCCGGAAGGCTGAAGAGTAATATTCTGATTCGAACCGCCGGCCGTAAAAGTAAGAGCGCCGGTTCCAGTAATCGAACCATTATTGCTTCCCGTACCGCCATAAGGCACTCCGACAATCGTACCATTCCAAGTGCCTCCGGAGATAACTGCTCCGTTAATCGTCCCAGTAACGCTAAGATTGCCGCCGACGCTTAGGTTGGCATAAATAGAGGAGGTACCTGTCGGTCCATTAACGGCCAAGGTACCGCCAATAACGGCGCCATTATTCAAAGTCAAAGAACTGAATTGAGGACTGGCACCAGTTCCAATGTTTTGGACAGTATCAAGCTGGCTGCCGCTAACCATTAAATTGCTAGTATTAAAACTAAGACTTAATTGCCCGGTTGTTGTAGATAGTTGTAATGGACTAACGGTATTAAAAGCCGACCTAGCTCTAACATCAGTAAAATACAAATTAGAAACTTCCGGAATATTAGAAGTATTTAAATCGACAGCCCCAGAAAAACCGTTAACAGAAGTAACACTAGCCCCTTGAAGTAACTCAACCCAATCGCTGGATGAGGTAGCACTGTTTCCCTGGAGAATATAGGTCTTATTAAGGGAAGAAATAACCGCCACATCCCCCTTATTAGCGCTTAAATTAAGCATGGATGAGGTCGTATTGGTTACGAAAGTATTATTCAAAGGTACGGAGCCGATTTGAGAAGTCGGAATCTTGCCATTAGAATCAAGTGTAGCTAAGCCATTAACTTGGCCCTTTTGTAGATCTATCCTAGCATCGGCGCGAGCATTCGTATAATAAAGATTTGTTACTCCCTCCCCTATATCATCCGTATCAATAAGAATCGAGCCATTAACCGGAAATACGCCATTAACTTCCCTAACCGAAGCCATAGGAGAGGAAAGCTCGATCCAATCTCCAACCTGACTACAGGGTGCCGTTTGCAAAACGAAAGAAGTGCTACTAGCCGAAATAATGGCCACATCACCTACCGTCAGCGTACTACTTGAAGGTCCGGAACAAAGATTGACCATTTCCTGGGTTGTTGAAACGACATAAGTATTACCAATAACGATAGATGACAACTGAGAAAGAGGGATCTTACGATTAGCTCCTAAAGTAGCCAAGCCATTCGCCTCACCTTTCTGAAGTGAAATCCTACTATCAGCCGCCAAATTAGCTCTCGTATCCGTATAGTATAAATTAGAGCCCTCCGTTAAATTAGAAGTTGATTTTAAAGCAAAATTACTATTGAAATTAGAAGTATCTCGAGCATCGGTATAATAAAGGTTCGAGCCTTCCGCTAAATTAGAAGTTGATTTAGTCGCTAAGTCAGCATTAAATAAAGTTGAAGAATAATATTTATTAGTAGATCCTTGAGCTAGATCGTCTGTCGTTTTTTGACTAAGGAGAGTATTAAAACTACTAGTTGCTCGAGCTGAAGTATAATAAAGATTCGATCCTTCAGTTAAATTAGAAGTACTCTTAAGAGAAAAATTACTATCAAAATTGGTTCCGAAAGCCCACCAACTCGAGGTCGCATTAAAAGCGTCATTCCAAGCATTATTAAAACCAACACCAGTTAATGAGCCGTTAATAACTGCCGGCCCGTTAAATGTCGAAGTTGCGGTAACTGTTAATTTACCCTGAGAAAGAATATCAGCGGTCGTCGTTACGCCGTTTAGCGTCATTCCACCAACAGAATCCATAACCATGATTTGATTAGCAACGGGAGTTGTCGTCGCCTTAAAACCGCCCAAAGTTTCCGAGTTAAAAGCGTAAGGCGTAGCCGTCAGCTTTTTCCTCGGCGTAAAAGCTTCCTCAAAAATTCCGTTATTATCCGTATCTAAATAAACTTGGAGATAAACGGTGCTATTGGCACTAAAAATATCTTGAGGGAGCGTCGAAGAAGCGCCTAAAGTGGCAGAAAAAATACCGTTACTAACGCTGACTGATTGGGTTTCCGACCAGGAACTTATCGGACTACCGCCGGAAGAGGTATTGTAAAGCTCAAACTTAAAGCTTAGGGGCGTAGAAGTTACGGCCTGACCAAGGGAATTAATTAACTTACCTTGATAGGTTATTTCGCGATTTATATCTCCAGTTAAGGCCTGAGAAATCTTCTTTTGGCCGTAAATACCAATAAACAAAAGGATAAAAATAAAACTAAAAAACAAGCAAGTAAAATAAAATCTTCCTCTTTTTTGATTAGAATTGTTTTTTTCGGTTTGTTTTAGACTAGAAAGCATGAAAAGTCTCTTGTTCCGAATTTATTTTTTAATAAAAACCCCCGATTTTAGGCCAACAAAAACAGTTTTTAAAAACTTTTAGTCTGAAATTTATTTTCAGCTAAATTTTCGCCAACCTTCCATCGATTGTCTATATTATTATAACATTATTAAGCTATTCCTTTCAAGAGATAAGAAGAAAATAAAAAAACGCTTTAACAGCGTCTATAAAAACTCATAATTAGCTGACTTTACTGCTTTTTTTATAAAAAATTTTCTTTAATTAAAAATTTAGAATGTGTTACTATATCAAACCTGTGGAAAAAAACTTGACCGGCTTTTTTTCGTCAAGTTTTTTTTTAATCTAATTTAAGAGTACCGCCATCTATTTTTACAGTTCCGCCATCGATCAACGCTTTAGTCGGGGTAATTTCTGAATAAATAACTGTGAGGTAGGGCTGATAGCCCATGCCAGCTTCCGAGAGATGAATTCGAATATCACTACCAAATATTGGCGTTGCCTGAACATTTTCTAAATCATGACCCTCTCTTAGACCTAAACAAGTTACTCCCGTAGTATTATTTGCTGTTCCACAAGAAGACGCTTCTCCATTTCTTTTAATCCACCCCTTACCGATATTATTTAAAGAGAAATGTATAAATCCTGAACCCATACTATCAATATCCGTAAGGCTAATGGGCGTAGCTCCAACAGTGTTCGTAAAATTATCATAATTATCATAACTCCAAGCCGAGATACTGGATTGGGAACTTTCAACTACATTAATGTAATTTTTACCATCAGCGGAACCGTCATAAACACTATTGACATAAACAACTAGCGTTGCGGAAATAATATTCGCCCCGCTACGAATAGAAGAGGTATCGAAAGGTAAGAAAGTTCTATAAATCGCAAAAGTACTATCCATAGCATTATAGTTAATCCCACTATAAGCATCAACTAATTCCATAGAGCCGCAATTTCCCGTAGTCGCGTTATGAGTAGTCGCCCAAGATGTTGACCCGCCATAACATATCCAGCCATCACCCGATCCAGAAAAAAAATAAGAAGTCAAATCAGCTAAAGCTTTTTTTCCGAAAAACTCCTTAACCCGATCAAGAACCGTCAGCTTAACTTGCCTTTTAAAAGAGACGGCTGTTGTCGTTGCGGCTTCAATCTTATACCATTTATTCCCAACTCGCTCAAAGGACTTTCCGGAAAAGAAACGGGCAACATACTTTTCTTCCTGGAATTTTTTATTTATCGGCTTGACTGATTCAAGAAAAGTCATAGAGCTTTCCGTTCTCTTACTTAAATCTTCCTTAAGACCATTATAAAGCATAGGGGGAACTTCCTGATTAGAGATATAGCTATATCTTACAATACTTTCTTCTTCCTTTCCCGGCCGGCCTAAAACTTTATAATCAATAATTTTTTCCTTCGGTGCTTTTAATAACTCGTCGCCGCTTAGCGACTCAACCGCTTTTTGCTTTTGATAGAAATCAATACTAAAAATAACGATCCCGACCACAAAAATTAAAGCCAGTACGGCTAATAATATTTTTTTAGAGTTTGAATTTATTATCTTCATTTTATTATTTTAAGGATTCGCTTTCCCCGGCCACTTCTCCATTTCTTAAAAATAAAGCGCCTCTAATCTTATCAGTCAATAATTCATCATTGATCTTTCCATTAGAAAACTTCTCTAATACTAAGGAAGTTCCGCGATTAAGACCTGATTGGAAGTCAATCGAAGCTGTTTTTATCATCTCTCCTTCAATAATAATAGTTTTTCCGATATCTCTGCCCAAGGATAAGCCGATACCTAAGATAGCTACTGTCGCGATTCCCGCCAAGAAAGAAAATTGGTAATCCCTCCCCTTTTTCTCCGGCCGAGCCTTAATCTTATTTTTTATAATCTTGTCCTTAACGATTTTTTTGTTACCTGATCGGCTTTTAAAAGCAACCGACTTAACTTTACTATCGGAAAAAACATGATGATTTAGGTGATGATCATCCGACTTCCGAGCTATTTCCAATTCATCATCCAATCCCTTCTTAAATTTATTAAGATAGTCCTTAAACCAAGCCTCGTTTGTCAGCCAATGGCCGTCATACTTAAAAGCCTTTAAAGAACCGGCGCCTATCAAGCGCATTAAATGAGCTTCGCTGAAACCGAACTTAACCGAAGCCTCTTTTAATGTTAGGCAACCAGGAAAATAAGCGTCTAAATCGACTAGATTGTCCTTTTTTAAAACTTTTCTTTTCATAAGGCTATTATAACATAAATAAGACTATCTAATCGAGTCTTAAAAAATAAAATTCCCACACCAACAGGAATGGGAATCTTAGATTTTTTTTAAAAACCTATTTAGTAGCGGCCGTAGAAGAAGCCTTCTGTTGTTTTAAATAGCTATTGATTGCCTGAACGACCTTAGAATCTAATCTCAATTTTTCAGTCAATAAAACCTGGGCTCGGTTTATAACCATATTATCCGTCGGGCCATGAAGCTCGTTACCAAGTTTAATTAAAGTCAACTGCTGCTCTTGATTAGCCGCATCAGTAGTCGCTGCTTCTTGAGTCCTTTGAAGTGGCTTAGTTACAACTTGAAGATAATAAATATCCCTTAGGATTATATTATTATCGTCCTGAGACTTTATCTTGCCAAAATAAACCTGGCCATTTGTTAAGAAAACCGCTTGCCAACCGCTGTAATCCTGACCTTTGGCCTTAGCCATCATCTCCGATCCGTATTGGTTGTAAGCGAATAAAACGCCTCCGATAACAACTATTAACACAATGATTCCAACCAGCCAGCCCATCATTCCCTTACCTTTTCCGCTTCTTCTCGGTTCTGATTGATCCACTTCTTGATCATCGAATGACATTTCTGACATTGGTGATTCTCTCCTTTTATAAACCATGTTATTGTCTCCTTCTTGTTTAGGCAGGACGATTACTCGGCCTACTGTTATTTTTATTAATATTTTAATTTTTTTTAAGCTTAATTTTTCTCACTATCATTATTCATAAAATCACCGATAAAAACCGACATGGCTGTCGCAACCGGAACTGCCATCAAGACCCCGAGAATCCCGGCAATTTTCGCGCCTATCAAGATCGCGATAATAACAACAACCGGACTTAAGCCTACTGCTTTTTGCATAACCTTAGGCACTATCAAATGATTCTCTGCCTGTTGGATAATTATATATAAGCCGATAACCCAAAGGGCTAAGGTTGGATCCTGAGTAAAAGCGATAAAAACGGCTGGCAAGGCGCCGATAAACGGCCCGAGATAAGGAATCAATTCCGTAATGCCGGCAAACAAGGCGAGGACTAAGGCATACTTAACGCCAAGAATACTTAAACCTATCCAGCTCATTAAAAAAATAATCAGCGAAAGAACTAACTGCCCTCTTAACCACCAACCGATCTTCGTTTGGATTCTATTGATAAGATTAGTAACATAAGGCTGATAGCTTACCGGAACAACAGACCTGACCGTTCTTTTCATTGATTGCTCATCGGCCGCTAAATAGAAAGCCATGACAATAATAATAAAGAAAGAAACGATACCACCGAAGAAAGAGCCGACGATATTGAAAAGACCTCCCGCCATTCCACCTAAACTCGATTCAATAGCATTAAGGGTTTCTTGGATATTCTTATCGAGGCCAAGATTACTTGAATAGCTTTGGAAGTTAGCAAATATTCCGGAAGCCTTATTCCAATAAGCGGGAAAGTTCTTCGCTAAGTCAGAAGTTTCTAAAAAGATCGGCGGAATAATTAAATAAATCGATAAGGCTAGAATGGAAAAAATTCCGAGATAAATAAATAACAAGCCGGCCGAACGAGGAATCTTATATTTTTGCATCCAATCAACAGCGGGATCGAGCGCCGCAGAGATAAGCAGCGCGACAAAAATAAGCAGCAAGATGTCCTTAATGAAGAAAAGAAAAAAGACAACTAAGATAATCAAAAGAACTTTAATCAAAGTTAAAGTTGAGATATCGATCAATAATTTCTTATCCTGTTTTTTTTGCATCACCTTCCGTTATTTAGTTTAATTATACAATGGAATCAAAAGCAGGGTCAAGGGGAAAATATAAATTATGTAACTAGTAATTGGAAACTGGTAACTAGAAATTAATTATTTATTTGCAAGTTGCATCACTCGCATCTCTTCCATTACTGCCCCACTTCTGCTAATCTTAAAATATGAAAACGATTACCATAAACAAGGAAGGGCTTTATAACTACGAAGTCCTCGAAAAATACGAGGCCGGAATAGTCTTGACCGGACCGGAAGTCAAGTCAGTTAAGCTCGGGCAAATAAGCCTTAGAGGCGCCTACATCAGACTTGATAAGAATAATGAAGCTTGGCTGATAGGATCTCATATATTACCCTACAAACCAGCTAAAAACGCCCAAATCAACTATAATCCTGATCAACATCGGAAGCTACTTTTAAGGCGAAAAGAGCTAGACTCACTTCTAGGCAAGAGCAAACAGAAGAACTTGACAATTATACCGACTTCTGTATATAATAAGAGAGGATTGATAAAGATAGAGCTGGCTTTAGCTAAAGGCAAAAGCAAGATTGATAAGCGCGAAACGATTAAAAAACGGGAAAGCGCTCGAGAAATCAAGCGAGTCTTAAGACAAAAATAGGCTCTATTATGCAGTAAATTACAATTTGGGGATGCTTTGACTCGATAGGAGTTTCAAAGTTCCAAGAAGGCAAGCCGAGCTTGATGGCTGACTCGTTAAACCGGTCATCAAAACATAAGTGTAAAAACCACTTTGGCTAAAGTTGCTTCCGCTTTCCGCGGAATGGCTTTTGCCCCAGTTATGGCCTAAAAGGCATCATAACCATCGCCCTGCCAACGCCTGATACGCAGTCAGCGGTGTTATATTATCGGGCTGGACACAAACCTTCTTAGTAGTTGGTGTCGAGAACCTTACCTAAGTAAGTCCTCGGCCGTTTTTTTCTTTTTTAAGGCCGCGGTCTGATTTAAAAAGAAGAAAAGCTTGTAAACCGACTTGGATCTTGCTTCTAGACAGGGGTTCATCGCCCCTCATCTCCACAAAAGCTAATCATCTTAAGCTTCCATCAAAAAATTCCATAACAAAAACTAATGCGAAGATCCTTTAGAGGAAAAAACCACAATCAGAACGAAATCAAGGAATTCAAGGTAAACGAAAGAATTAATTCCCCCGAGCTTGTCGTCATCGACGAGAATGGAGTTAACCTCGGGATTTTAACCCGTCTTCAAGCCCTCGAAGAAGCTCGCTCCCGAGAACTCGATTTAATCGAAGTCTCGCCGAAAGCTGTTCCGCCGATTGCGAAGTTCATGGATTACGGCTCCTACAAATATCAGAAAGAAAAATCCGAAAGAAAGCAAAAAGCTAAGACTAAAACTATCAGCGTCAAGACGATCAAGATCTCCACTCGCATCAGTCAGCATGATGTCGATGTAAGAGTCAAACAGGCTCTAGGCTTCCTTGAGGACGGCGATAAAGTCAGGATAGAACTCCAGCTAAGAGGCCGAGAAAACCAACATGGCGACTTAGCCGAACAAAGTATTAAGCGGACTATGGAAGAGATAAAAGAAAAACTAGGAAATAAAATTTTAAAAATAGAACAGGATATTAATCGGCAAGGGGGTAAATTCTCTGCTACGATTAGCCTTTAAAGAAAGAAAATATATGCCAAAAATCAAAACCAGAAAAGCTTTCGTCAAGAGATTCGTTATCACCAAAAACAAGAAGGTTTTAAAAAGAACTGCTGGTAAGAATCATTTCAATGCCAGGGAAGACGGAGCTACCGGACGAAGCAAGAAAAGAGATAATCAAATCTCCAAAGCCGATCGCAAGAATATCTTAGTGGCTATCACTAACTTCAAAAAGAAAAAGTAAAGTAAGAACTGAAAAAATAATTTAAAGCAAGAAAAATATGCCAAGAGTAAAACGAGGTGTTATCCACTCAAAATCAAGAAAGAACTTATTGAAGCAAGCTAAAGGCTTCATGTGGGGAAGAAAAAAATTAATCAAACTAGCTACTACTGCCGTTACTAAAGCCGGCGCTTACGCTTACAGAGATCGAAGGACGAAGAAACGAGATGCTCGCGCCCTTTGGCAGATAAGACTTAACGCCGCCGCTAGAGAGCACGGTCTAAGTTACAGCAAGTTCATCGCCGGCATCAAGAAATCCAGCATCGAACTCGACCGAAAAGTTATGTCAGAAATCGCAAGAAAATACCCGACTATCTTCGCTAAAATCGTAGAAAAAGCTAAATAGATTCTTACTCGAAACTCCCGCTTCACGGCGGGGGTTTTGTTTTTCTCTTTGAAATTGACTATTACAATATAGTGCCATATAATAATCTAGGTCATATAGAACATTCAATCAAGGAGAAGAAGAATAATGGGAATAAAACCCGTCGCAGTGGGAGCTTCGGCTTCCATCGTTAAATGCCTTAAGCAGTTAGCCAAAGACAAGAAATTGACCCAAGCCGTAATGGCTAAAAGATCAGGCCTTCGACAGCCTACGATCAGCAACATGTTTACAGGAAAAACAATCCCTAATCTCGACACTTTTCTAAGTCTATGTCGGGCTATAGGCCTCAAACCTTCGGAGGTTTGCGAGCTAGCAGAGAAGAAAACTAGAACCTAAGCGGGAAACCAAGATCGGCGACCCGCTCTTTTAATTCAAAAATAAAAAGTCGGGTATTAAAACCCGACTGCGCGCAAATGGAATTCCTCAATCACTTTTCTTACGGCCTGAGGCGTCTTGTCGATATGGATAACTCCCAACTCTTCCATCTCGGACGATCTTACGGAAGAAATCGAAAAAAGACTAAGAGTAGTCTTATTCTCGACAAGCTCTCTAGCTACTTCCAGGCCATCGTTACCGTGGCCAAGATCGTTATCTAAAAACACCGCTACTAAGTTGGGATGTTTATCTATTTCCGCCAAAACCTCCTCTTTTGATCGGCACCTTTTGATCAAGACCCTTTCGTCCCTACTGAACAAAAGAGCAAATGACGTCACTATCGGTTCATAGTCATCGACGAGCAAGAACTTAATTAAAGGCATTGATCGAATCCCCCTTGCCTATTTTTTCCGACTAAAGAACGAGAATTTCATTTTATCAAAAATATTAAGATAAGTCGAAATATAAAAATTAAAGAAAATAAAGACCGGACAAGCATATTAGCTCATCCGGTTGATAATTTAGATTCTCTTTTCCGCCCTAAGGCAGGATGGAGAAATCAACTTGCCACATGACATTGCCATCAGAGGTGGCTTTGGTAACTTGGGCGGCCGTTCCGCTCGCTCCCGCCTCGACATAGTCAGGGTTGACGAACAGCCTGTCAGAACAGTTGTTCGTCTGAAAGAAGAAGTTAACAAAGAAGGTCGAGCTGTCGACAACTACTGTCGTCGGCTGATTTCCCCAGTCAACTCCGCTTCCCGTAAAGGTCAAGATTGTCGTATCGCCGTCTTGAGTGACAGTAACATTCTTAACCTCGAGAACGGTCCAAGGCGCCGAGGAAAGTTTACAGTAAATCCCGATTGCGGTGATATTACTGTAGCTAGTCCCCTGCGGTAAAACTCCCGGGTTACTCAAGATACTGGCCAAAGCCGCACCGTGAGCGTTGAAAACGACGGAATAAACCGCTTCCCCGGCGTTGTGTGTGACCGTAAAAGTCGCTGGTACGGTCGCCGCGGGTAAAACAGTTAAGACGCCCGGCGTCGATTCAATCGGCGTATTGATACCGTCGCTGGCAACGCAGGTATAGGTCCCGGCGTCGCCTAGCGTCGCCGAAGTAACACTGTAGTTAGCCGAGGTCGCTCCCGTAACCGCGACTCCGTCTTTCTTCCACTGGTATGAGACAGTACCCTGTCCCGTCGCCACAACGGAAAAGTCGAATGGCTGGCCGACAGTCTTACTCAGCGCCGTCCAGGGCTGAGTCGTAAACCGCAACTGGTCGTAAATGACCAAGTTGCAAACCGCGCTCTCCCGACTAATTCCCGAGCCGGTACTGGTTACTACGCATTTGTAGTTTCCAGCGTCGGTAAGGGCAACGGACGCAATACCGTAAGTCGCCGAATTGGCGCCTACGATATCAGCTCCTTCCTTCTGCCACTTGTACACAAATGGTCCCGTTCCAGAGACCACCACGCCTAGGTTGAGAGTTTGGCCAACAAACCGAGTTACCGTCGCCGGTGGCGAGGAGTCAAGGTTGGGCGGCGTATGAACCATCAAGAAAACCGAGGGCGAAGGCACAACCGCCGCTAAAGCCGCCTGGCAGACAACCAGGCAAAAAACCAATAGCATCATCTTTTTCATCGATTCAACCTCCTCCCCTCATCGGGGCTTGTTACTAAACATACATTCAGACAGAACAAGACAAAGTAACTTACCATATATCTTTATTTATGTCAATATATTTTAAGTTATTTTCTTATTTTTTAGCCTATTTTAGATATTATATATTAACTCCCAAAGAAATTTAAAGAAAATAAAAAGCGGGCTGTATTTCAAGCCCGCGAGGTGTAAAAAAGTACTGAGATCTTTGTCGTTTACGGCAAGGTCGCCGTTACAACGCAACGCCAATAACCGCCATCAGCCGCGCTGATTTGAGCCACGCTGAGTTGGTCGCCGGTCAGGACCGCAGTCCCGATACTGGCGCCAAGATCGCCGTTATTGATATTCGTCCAATTCGTGTTGTCTGGCGAATGCTGCCACTGGAACGTGTAAGTCGTCCCAGCCTGGCCGCCGGAAGGCGTGGCTGTGAGAGTCATCGTATGCGGATAGGTAGCATTGCCGTCCGGATACGGATTGACTGTCGTATTGTCGGCCATGACGGAAACCGTCGGCGCCGCATAAACGGTCAGCTGTGCCGAGTCCGAAGTCAAGCTAACGCCCGACCCGCTATTGGTCGTAATCACGCAACGGTAATATCCCGCGTTACCAAGGACGACGGACGGCGCGTTATAGGTCGCGGCTGTCGCACCCACAACATCGTTAAACGTAACGTTGTCGGATGAGTATTGCCACTGGTAAACCAGGGCGGGTCCGGTCGCCGAAATTGAGAAGCCAGCCGGGTCGCCGACATAGGCCGCCGTACTCGTCGGTTGCGCCGAAATGTTCGCCGTGCCATTGACGGTAATCAAAACCGCATTCGAATTGACCGTAACAGCAAGCGCCGGGAACGACCCGAAGGTCATGGCAATCGCGAGAACCGCGGTCAACAACACTTTCGAAAGCTTCTGCTTCTTCATGAGTTCTTCTCCTTCTCCCGATATCCTCGGGAATTCCATATGCCTTTCGAATTGAGAGACGCTCCCCCAACTCGATCATTCCACAGTCAGAGATTTCGTCTGCCCGGCAGAATCAGTTACCGAACAGATATAGGCTCCCGTATTACTACTTGAAGCCTTGAACGAGAGAGTTGAGTTGGAGCCGACCGGTTGGCCGACTCGCTTCCAAGCGAAACTATAAGGCGGAATCCCGCCCCAAGCCTCGCAAACAATCTCCACGGTTGTTCCCGAAGAAACTGTTACCTGACTTTCATCAGGATAGCCTCTAACGTAGATTCGCGCCTTGAGCGGGTAGCTCACTGACGCGAAATCAATCAGGAAAAGACCGTTCTCCACTCTCGCTTCCTGTCCGTTGACCATGAGTTTCAGAAAGTTATGGTTGAAGCCATAACCCTGAGTCCCCTGGCCCGTATAAGACAGGAGATCGAGATAGAACTTGGAGTTCCGATTAAGAGCGAGGCTAACCGGCGAACCGGCGCTGTTCACTCCTTGCGGACTCAGGTCAATCTCGATCTTGGGAGTAGAACCTAAAAAGTTGACTGTCCAGGCCTTGAAGATCCCCTCACTCTCGTTACCCAAAGCGTTCGGGTAATAAGCAGCCTCGAAGATCTTGACATTCGACCAGGGCCAACCTGTACTCCAACCCAGCAAGATTTCCTCCGGTTTCTTCCCTGAAAGGTCGAAGGAGAAATGGAAGCTGCCGCCCGGCGTCCCATCGTAAGTTAGGTACGCTGTCGTTTGTTCCACTTCAGCCGGAACCGAGAAGCTATCCGTCGGACTTGAGCCGTGGTTTAACTCGAAGAAGTCGCTGAACCCGTCCCCGTCCGTATCGATCTTCAAAGGATCCGTCTTATGAAGATGCTCCTCAAGGTTACTCAGTCCGTCCTTATCGGCGTCCTGAGTTGCATCGCCGGAGTTCAATGGGTTTAAGCCGTAACGAATTTCCCAACCGTCAAGCAAGCCGTCATCATCAGAGTCGGCAACCGTCGGATTGGTATTCTTCGAATTCTCGGTGATGTTGTTGGCGCCATCGCCATCAAAATCACCGTAGGCTCCGTTTACTCCGACCGCACTATTAGGATCCAGTCCGTACTGGATTTCCCAAGTGTTCGGCAGACCGTCGCCATCGACATCATTACTGCTCGGCGTTCGCCGTTTCAGCACGATATTTCTGACCTCAAACTTGCCGTTAGCGAGAGCGACTTCAAGTTTCATCGTCGCCGTTTGGAAGCCAAACGGAAAAGAAACATGAAAAACGAAACCGTCCGCCGTATTCTCGTAGGTCGTTTCCGAGGAAGTTTTCACTTCACCGTCATTGACAACAACGACAACCGGCGTCCCCGATCCAGTCGAATACTCGACAGTCAGAAGCGGATTACAATCCACGACCTTACCGTCTTTCTTCTCCTGGACCAAGAGATCAAGAATCTTCCCTTCGGTTTCGATGACTGCCGGGTTATCCGTAACCTCGACATCAGTCGAAACCGGATTTCCCGCAAAGTCGTACAAACTGGCGAAAACCGCCAGCGTGTATTGAGGCGGCGGCGAAGGCGAAGGACAGCCCGTCAGGCCGGCCAAAGCCAGAAAAAACGCCACCATAAGCCACCCACTAATCCTACTCTTCATCTTCGTTCCTCCATCCCGCTTATAAAGCGGTTATGTTGCAAAATCCAAACTAAGTTTTCAAACATTCATGGCCGGAAACCATTCCTGCCAACGACATAACTTACAACAATTTCAATAATTTGTCAATACCCTTAAAATTATCCTTATTTTTTTCTTAATTTAGACTTTTTATGGGTTATTTTTAAGGGAAAATAAAACGACGCCATTTCATGCGGAAATGACGTCTTAAGTGTTAAATTCCAAGATAACGGGCTATCACCTACTCTGACAACGCCAATGACATCGCCTGATCGATGGAAAATCCCTGAACTAGCCGCGCAACCAAAGCGTACTTTTCCTCGACTTCGCTCAAGTCATGACAATCGCGGAAAAGCTGTTTTGAAAGCTCTTTCCATTCTCGATCGCGGACTCGCCAGCTATCGTTGTCGATAACATCAGCGACGAGAAGCTCCCCATTCGGCCCGAGGCCAAACTCAAGCTTGAAGTCGATGAGCCGACAGTCAAGTTGAGCCCAAGCGCCCTCAAGAACGAGGAAGACATCGCGAGCGATTTCTTCGATTTGCTCGACAGTAACCCCTGTCGACAGGATCGCTTCCCGATCGATATAGAAACCAAGACTCCAGCCATCGGCATAACTCGGAAGCTTCGGATGAACTGGTCTCCACGACCTCACATAAGGATCCAAGATAAGCGGGTCGTCAATGTGACGATCGTTCTTCGGATCAATCGGGGTCTGACCGATTTTCTCGCCGCAAAAACTAGTAATCCTGCCCCCCGTCGTCTTCAAGAAGAGCTCGAATTCCAGTCGGTCGAACCGGTAAGGAGGAGAGCCTGATGGCGTCGCCAGCTGCGGATTCCGATTGAGATAACTGCCGACGGCGTAACGCCTGACAACAACTTCAAGGGGAATCATCTTGCAGTTAGGGACTAGGAACTCCCTTTCCGAAAGCTGCCTATGAAAGGCGACGGGCAATTCCGCTTCCTTCAGTAGTTGGAAAACCGCACAAGTCGTGGCGGTCGCGTGCTTAGCTTTTGAGGACATTTCCCTGGTCGCCGATGGGTCGTCATTTTTCGTAATGGCGTCCATGTTTTCGACGATTAGAGCTGTCGGATCTCCCTCAACCTCGTATAAGACCTTCGTCTTTCCCTTGGCAATTTCGCCGCCTCTTATTATTATATTTACCAAAACGACCTCCTTTTCCGGGCTTAGCCCGACCCGACACTAAAACACTAAAAACGAGCAATGCAAAGATAAGTTAACAGGAAAGAAATAAAAAGTCAACCTCAACCCTAACCCTTAACCGCCTCAACCGCTAAGCTTTCTAAGGGCATTCCCTGATATTGTTTCTTACTTATCTCTTTGTTTTCATTTAAAATATTAACTTTAAAACCGACTGATTCGATTATTCTTAAATATTCATCTCTCATCAAAGCGCCAGCTACGCACCCAGCTAAAAGCGCTTCATCGTTTTTCTGACCTTCCGTCAAATCCCCTAAAAGGACGATATCGGATAAATAAATCCGGCCGCCTGATTTTAAAACTCGAAAGGCTTCGCGGAAAACTTTCTCTTTATCGGGCGCTAGATTAATGACGCAATTGCTGATTATGATATCGATCGATTCATCATCAACTGGTAATTTTTCAATATCGCCCAATCTGAATTCCGTATTATTATAATTATATTTTTCTGCATTAGCTTTAGCGCGGGCAATCATCTCTTCCATCATATCAACGCCGATAACCTTGCCACTCGCGCCGACTTTCTTGGCCGCTAAAAAAGCGTCAAACCCGGCACCGCTGCCAAGATCTAAAACAATGTCGCCTTCTTTTATTTTTCCAAGAGCGATCGGATTGCCGCAACCGAGACCGAGATTGGCTTCAGGAACGGCATTAATTTCTTCGTCCGAATAGCCGATACTCTTAGAAATGTCCTTGGCACTCTTACAGCCGCAACCGCAACTTGATTGAGAAACGGCAATACCGGCATAGCTATCCTTAACGATCTTTTTAATCTTATCTGAATCCATATTTAATGGTTATTAATTAGGTTTTATTACTATAGCAAAAAAACATCTTCATGGCGATTTTTACTTCTATTAAATATTAAAAAGCCGCTTAAAATATTCTAAGCGGCAAAATCGATGAATAAATGTACAAATAGGAGCTAGCTCCTTTTCAACCTAAAAGTAAAGGTCGCAGGATAGGATTCATTGTAAGCAGGCTTGTCATACTCTACCTCCCAGCCGGCTTTCCTATATATGTCTTCGACATTCAACCAACCCCTGCGATATATCTCCTTACTAACTAGGCCTTTTTTCACCATCAAAGCTACGGCGTCATCTTGGCGGATAGTGGCGTAACCGTTATTGAAGCTTTCTCCGATTAACTGGTTAAACGCCTCAATCACTTCGTTCGGGAAGCTTTCCTGTTTTTGCCTGGCAATGTCTCTTGGCCTAATAGGAGCAATCTTCTTATCCATCTTAAGCCCCCTTTCTTCTTAAGTTTCGTTTTAAGGAACTGACCTGCATTAGAAGCTTACCTTATATTCTAAATCCTCGCAGAAAAACTTGATTAAGTGTATCAAAAATAGTACAATTAAAACATGAAGATCAAAGAAATATTCAAGCGTCTTGGACTACCGAAACACGCCGATAAAGTCTACCAAACCCTGCAACGCCATGGAGCAATGTCGGCTACGGGAATCTGTAAACGAGCTAACCTTTACCGCCCGGCGGTTTATCGCGCACTCTCTCCTCTTTTAAAGCACTCTTTCATCTTTACGGAAAAAGGGAATAATAAAATTTACCATGCGGCCAATCCCACTTTGATCGCCGCAGAATTTTCCGAAACTTCAAAAAGCGTATCAGCAGCAATAAAGGCCGAATCAATTACTAATGATAAATATCTGCAAAAAGAAATTCGCTTTTTAAAAGGATTTAATGGCGTACGCGCCGCTTTCGATGATGTTATTAATCACTCGCCTCGTAGTTCTACTTTTTATCGCTTTACTTCGGAAAAAGATCTTGATTCAGTCAATCGTTATCTATCAAAAAATTACCGGACTTCACGCGATAAGAAGAGGTTAGAAAGGATGGTTATAAGTAATCCCGTTTCCGGCAAAAGAAAAAAACCGCGTCTAGAGCGGTTCGTCAAATTCATTTCACCCGAATCAAACCTATTTGATCAAAATATCATTCAGTTGGTTTATGGTGACAGAATATCTTTAATAGATTTAAACACTGAAAGAGTATTGATTATCGAGAATAAGATGTTAGCTGATTTCCAAAGAATTATTTTTGAACAGCTATATAATAAATTGCCACTACCATGAATATAATTATTTCAAATCCAAGCCTAACGCAGGACGGAAGTTAATATAGCATCCGTCCTGTCTTTATTTTTAACAAAACTTACGAAGTTGCTTTAAAAAAAATAAATAACAAAGATTAAAAGATTAATTTACTAAATCCCCCCCAAATTATATGAATTATATTAAACGCTTGACAACCGCCAAAATCTAATACCCTCTATATCAAATTAACCATTAGTGTGTTAGGATTTAATAGAAATCAACAAAGACGAGGCAATAGTCGTAACCCCGTCTTAAGCTCAAAATATTTTAATAACTAACTATTAAAAATATGAACTCCTCATACAACTCCTCTACCACTAAACCGCTATACCGCGGCACTCAAATCGTCTGGTATATTCTAGGACTGCTCGAAGTGCTTTTGGCTTTTCGTTTAGTTTTAAAATTACTCGCCGCCAACCCTAACGCCGGTTTTAGTAATTTTATCTACAACATCAGTTATCCATTTACCGCTCCCTTTTTGTCTGTCTTTCACATCTCGCAAATAGCTGGAAACATCTTTGAATGGACGACATTACTCGCCATGTTCGTTTATGCGTTGATCGCTTGGGGTATCGTTAAGCTATTCTCAATGAGTAAAACCGTATCAACTCCTGAAGCGGCGGCTAAATTGGATGACAAGAAATAGTCAACCATGTTAAAAAATTATAAACTAACTACAAACTTATGGGAATTATTCTTTGGATTATCTTCGGCGGTTTAGTCGGCTGGGTCGCTTCTCTGATTATGAAAACTGACGCGCAACAAGGTATTTTATTAAACATCATAATTGGTATCGTAGGCGCATTAGTTGGTGGCTGGATCATGAGCTTAATTGGCAATAGTGGCATAAGCGGTTTTAATTTGTACAGTTTTTTAGTAGCCCTCTTAGGGGCTGTGGTTCTAATCTGGATTGTTAAACTTTTACGACGCTAAATTAAATAGCTAGCGAACCCGAGTCATCCTTAAAAATCGCCTTTATGGCGATTTTTTAATAAAACTTTATAATTATATATATTGACAAAATTAGCAATTTAACCTACCATAAGATCGGCACTGCACACAACAACAATAGGAGGCAAATAGAAAAAGATGATTAAGAAGAATGATTTCGAGAGTCTTAAGCCACTCGATCGCGTTAATGGATCCGCCGGCTATATGGGGTGGCTTTGGAAGGTCGAATCGGTTACCAATGACGGCCCGATAAAGATTGTCGTGTTGCGACGTTCATCGGGACAAAATGTCATCTCTTGCCGTTGGGATGACGAGAAAGGCAGAGTAGTTGATAGCGAAACGGGCGAAGTCATCGCCGACTTTGGAGGGCATGCCTACCTTTCTAAGGAAGGAGTAGACCAATTGGTCGAAGAGATGCTATCCAATAAAGAACTCTCCCCTGAACAAGCTGAGCGTCTACTTCAGGCCAATCGAAACGATATCAATCGAGGTATTGCGCTTGGCTGCGATAGCTTCTAATACTGTACACACCAACACGACGACAATCTAAGGATTAGACTGTCGTCTTTTTATTTGTAAATAAATTTTATCTTTCATTATACTTAA
>CAZEKG010000002.1:0-5687 GCA_964512625.1 uncultured Gammaproteobacteria bacterium
GTCGCTGCGCTCCCTCGGGATGACAATTATATAAAGAGAGTTTGATTATTAATTCTTTACCTTTACTTTTTCTTTTTTAGAAAAGAAAAAGCTAACAAAAAGAAAAATCGCTCGCTGTAAAAAATCATGGCTGATTATTTCATTTCGCTCGGCAAGCCAATTATCAGAATAGCAACATAAGTAATTGGCTTTTAACCTTCGCTCTCATGAAAAATCAGCACCTGCCTACCGGCAGGCAGGCAATATTTTTTAACGCTCGCAAATACAAATACAAACACAAATATGCACCACCATTTCCTCTATTTATGAGTAATCTCGTATAAATTACCTAAATTGAGCTATAAAATGTTAAAATCAATAATAGCGTATTGACAAAATGTTCTCAGTATGCTATAATAAGGAGTGCTCTTTTTGGTGAGAAAGAAGAAAGAAGACGGTAATAACCAACATCCCCGATGAAGGGGGAGGGAGAATCGTAATGGAAAATATTTCGCGTATGGAAGCCTCGGAAGTGGTCGGGGGGAGTATGAGTCCTGAGTCGGAGCGCCCTGTGCGTGATACGCGGTGTAAGTCCTTGGCGGACATCGTGTTCATCAAAGCACCGGTCAGCGGCTATTGGTTAGACAAGCTCGTCGAAGCCGGCATTGAAATCGCGGTGCGTCGCGCTCCGGAGTGCCAGGCTCTTGAAGCTGAGCATGCCGCCGCCGCAAAGGAAATCGGCCGGAATCCGAATCGGTTTTCCGAGAATCGCGCCGATTCCGGAACACCGGTTAATGGTCGGAACGGATTTCGAGACGTGAACCTCTCGGCAATCCGCTTCGATCTCGAGTCGGCCGGCTACACTCTTGCCAACGTCCACCTACTCCAAAAGGGCGGACCAAGCGATAAGCGCGGCATGTTGGTTCTCCCGTTCTTCCGTAAGATTGAGGAGGAGATTCGTCCGAGTTGTTCGCTCGACGAAGCGGTTGATTCGATCCTTGAGGGAAGGATCTTCGATCAGTGTATCGTCTATCGGAACCCCGATGGGACGGATACGGCGAACGCGAGAAACCCGATCAATGATCGGGAGACAAAACCGCTTCATTTCTTCCCCGATGGTGGCTACAGCTGCGCCTAGCGCGGCCATAGTCCCAAGAAAGCAAAAGCCCCGGCTTGCAGCAATGCATGTCCGGGGCTTTAACTTTTTATAAAAGAGAAGCTATTCTGCGGCCTCATCCTTAGTAGAAAAAATATAATCTTTCAATAATTCTAAAGTCTTTTGAGCTGAACCTATTTTTAACTCGTTTTTAGTATCAACTTCTTCCTGATTAATCCATGTCGGCAAGGGTAATCCCTGAACGAGCTTGAAGAAATTAGTTAAGTAAGTCGTCGCGTAAGCGCCTTTATCTAAAAGGAAATGAGTTGCTATGCCGGAATCGATTTTTTTAAAGACTGTTTCTTTCGGATAGATTCTTGTTGGGACGGTTCGATGCTTGATTTGGAAAAACTTAAACGGCTTCAGGCCTTCGAAACTATTAAGCCTATCCTCGCTTAAATATTTTTCATACAACTTTATATCTTCGAGTCGGTCGCTGAAAATCAGAGGCAGTTCTTCGGGCAGTTCGTTTTTATGATCAGATAAATACTTATTAAATAGTAATGAGCCGTAGGCGTAAACCCAAAGAGTCGTTTGATCTTTAACCTCGTAAAGGGCGCCGATATAGTTTTCCGGATTTTTCTCAAGGTAGTGAGCGATTCGCATTTCGTTTTGGAAAGTATAAGGCATGACGGAATAGATTTCCTGAATTTTTTTCCAATCCCCGAAGTTTTCCAGGGCTTGTTGCCTAACGAGTTTAATGATATTAGTATCAAATTCTCCGGAGAGGGTAAGGTAACCCTTAATCGCTTCTTGATAATTCCCTTTAATGATGTCTAAGCCGAGAATGAAATTATTAAGGCGGGGAACGGCGAAACGTTGAGTATGATAATAGTTAAGGAAGCCTTCCCGGTCTAATCTTTCCTTTTTCTCCATTAAAAAATCAAAGTCAGTTTCCTTATCTGTCCTAACTAAAATCGTAAAGGCGTTGCCGAAGAGACCGCCTTTGGAAATCGTGCCTTTGCTGAAACTGAAATTAGAAAGTAAATAACCTTCTTTTTTAATATTCAACAAATTTTCTAACCTAACGGATGGTAGAGCGATTCGTTGGCTAGTTAAAGCTTGGGAATCCTTAAGCCCCGCATAGCCGATTTTTTCCGGTTTGATATTAAGCTCCTTAGCGATTCGTGAAACAGCTTCCGGCGTTGAGATTCCTATTTTAATCAAATCCGCAAAGATAGTCGTTTGGTCGTTAGTCGGCTGATTATTATTTTCTATTGATTCGATTAAGCTGCGATCCCTTTCGCTCCTAACTTCCTCGACGATAAAGTCCTGGGGCAGGAGCCTTAAATAGCCTTCCGATCGCCTTAAATCGAGGTCGGTGATGCCGATTTTCGGCAGGGCGACTTCTTCGCTATAATTCTTATCGGATAAAAAAAGCTGCGGCTGTTCTTTTTGGAGTCGGTCTAAGAATTCTTTTTGTCTTTTAAATAGGCCAAAAGAGGTATTTTCCATATATATGATAATAACATTTGAATTGTTCCTTGTCCATCATTGACAATTCGCCGGAATTCGTATATGCTATATGTTGATGTCAAACGACAGCCTCAAAAATTTTCCTAAAATCATGCGCGACCAAATCTCCATCCGCGGCGCCCGCGTCAACAACCTTAAGAACATTGATGTTGATATTCCGAAGAGCAAGTTCGTCGTTATAACCGGTCTTTCCGGTTCGGGCAAATCGTCTTTAGCCTTTGATACGCTTTACGCCGAAGGTCAAAGAAGATATGCCGAAAGCTTATCCTCATACGCCAAGCAATTTCTTGATTTAATGGATAAGCCGGATGTTGATTCGATTGAAGGTCTTTCGCCGACGATCGCGATCGATCAAAAGTCTTCGTCGGTCAATCCTCGCTCGACTGTCGGAACGATTACCGAGATTTATGATTACTTAAGATTATTATTCGCTAAAGTCGGGATTGTTCATTGTCCAAATTGCGGCAAGGAAGTTACCCGTCAAACCCCGATTCAAATTATCGATCAAATAGTTTCCCAACCGGAAGGAACTAAGGCCAGGTTTTTAGCGCCCTTAGTTATTAATAAGAAAGGAGCTCACTCGGCTCAATTAGAAAGCATTATCAGGTCTAATTATGATGTCATCAGGATTGATGGCAATTTTTATTCTCCGGAAGAATTGAAAAAATTGAAGCTAGACAGGAATTCCAGCCATACGATCGAAGTCGCAGTCGATACTTTAAGTATTACGGCGGAAATCAAGAAGCAGTTAAAGAGTGATGTTGGCTTTCAAAGGCTCCAGAAGGCGGTTACCGTTTCTCTTGATCTCGGCAACGGCTTCATTAATATTTATCTTCCCGATAAAGAGGAGAATATCAATTTCAATCTTTATTATGTCTGTCATGATTGCGGTATCTCTTTGCCGGAAATCGAGCCGCGCAGTTTTTCCTTCAATTCGCCCTTCGGCGCTTGTCCCGCTTGCAAGGGTTTAGGTATTAAGTTAGTTCCCGATCCGCGTTTAATTATTCCCAATCCTCGTCTAACGCTCGACGAAGGGGCGATCAAGCCTTGGTCGAGGAATTTTGCTTCCCAAAGCTCGAATTTCAAGCTGCTTCAGGCGGTCGCTCTTAAAAACGGTTTCGCTCTTAATGTTCCTGTTGCCGAATTGCCGGCTAAAGCGGTTGAAGTTTTAATGAAAGGAACAGGGGAGACGGTTTATGAGATTGATAATAAGAAAGTCGTCTTTGAAGGTTTGATAAAATTCTTAGACGATAAATACGGCGAAACGAAATCGGAGTATCTCCAAAAAACCCTTGAGGAATATATGCGGATTTCGACTTGTCCGGTCTGCGGCGGAACCCGCTTAAGAAAAGAAAGCTTGGCCGTTACTGTTGATGAGAAGAATATCGCTGAGGTCGGCAATATGGATCTTGATGAGTTGTCGAAATTTTTCGACAGCCTAAGCAAGAAATGGAAAGAGTCGAGTAAAGAGGCGAAAATCGCCAAACAGGTCATTAAAGAAATTCAAAAGCGCATTATTTTTTTACAGAATGTCGGACTTAATTATTTGACCCTCTCTCGCAGTGCCAATACTTTAGCCGGTGGCGAAGCCCAAAGGATTAAGCTTTCAACTCAAATCGGTTCCGGCCTTGAATCAGTCATCTATATCTTAGACGAGCCTTCGATCGGCCTCCATGCTCGCGATACGGAAAAACTGATCAATACCTTAAAGACGCTTCGCGATAAGGGTAATTCAGTTGTTATTGTCGAGCATGACGAGCAGGTTATGGAAGCGGCCGATTATCTTATTGATATGGGCCCGGGCGCCGGCTTTCTTGGCGGCGAAGTCGTTTCCGAAGGGACTTATCAGCAGGTTAAAAAAGATCCGAAATCGTTGACTGGGCAGTACCTCTCCGGCAAGAAAAAGATTGAGGTAAGAAAAACGCCGCGCGAAGGCAATAATAAGTTTATCGAAATTGTCGGCGCTAGCGAATTTAATCTTAAGAATATCGATGTTAAAATACCTCTGGCTAAGTTAGTTTGCATAACTGGCGTTTCCGGCAGCGGTAAATCGACTCTAATGAGCGAGATCTTGGCTAAGGCCTTATCTAATAAGTTTTATCGTACTAAGGATCTTCCGGGTAAACATAAGGAAATCAAGGGTTTGGATAATCTTGATAAAGTTATTGATATTGACCAATCGCCGATCGGCCGGACGCCTCGCAGTAATCCCGCGACCTATACTGGCGTTTTTACTTACATTCGCGACTTGTATGCCAATCTTCCGGAGAGCAAGCTACGCGGGTTTAAGCAGGGCCATTTCAGTTTTAATGTTAAGGGCGGCGGAAGATGCGAGACTTGCGGCGGCGATGGCATGGTTAAGATTGAAATGCAATTCTTGCCCGATGTGTATGTTGAATGTGAAGAATGCCACGGCAAGCGCTATAATAATCAGGCTTTAGAAATCCATTACAAAGGGAAGAATATCGCCGATGTCTTAGATATGTCAGTTTCCGAGGCGAGAAAGTTTTTTGAGTCGGAGCAACAGATTATTGATAAGCTTGGAATATTGGAAGAAGTCGGCCTCGGTTATCTTAAGCTTGGCCAGAGCGCTACGACACTCTCGGGCGGCGAGGCTCAGCGCGTTAAGTTGGCGACAGAATTATCACGCCGACCGACTGGTAAGACTTTATATATTCTTGATGAACCGACGACCGGTCTTCATTTTGATGATGTTAAGAGATTATTGCAGGTTTTAAATAAATTAGCGGATAAAGAAAACTCGGTTTTAATCATCGAGCATAATCTTGATGTTATAAAATCAGCTGATTGGATTATTGATCTTGGCCCTGAGGGCGGTTCCGGCGGCGGTTTTGTCGTGGCGGAAGGGACGCCTTATGATGTAGCTAAAGTCAAAGAGAGTTATACGGGGCAGTATTTGAAGAAGATGTTGGATTAAATTTTAGATAAAAAGAGGGCTTTTTAGCCCTCTTTTTAGGTTAAAAAAGTTGTTTTAATTTTCATTTCTGATTTGCCTGTTAGTAGGATTTTAACTTTCTCTTTTGTTTTTGCATGATTAGCCAGCAATGCTACAATC
>CAZEKG010000002.1:5697-35812 GCA_964512625.1 uncultured Gammaproteobacteria bacterium
AGCTTTCTCTTTCAGGAATTACTCTCTTTAATTGTCATTCCCGTGAAAACGGGAATCCAGGTTGAATTCCCCCCCCTCCTTTCCAAGCCTGCCTGCCGGTAGGCAGGGGGAGGTTAGGAGGGGTTTGCCGAGACAACTAAAGATCTAATCTATTTCCACGCGATCCCCACGGTCGCTACGCTCTCTCGGGATGACAATTATATAAAGAGAGTTTGATTATTAATTCTTTGTTTTTACTTTTTCTTTTTTAGAAAAGAAAAAGCTAACAAAAAAAATCGCTCTCATTGTCATTCCCGCGCAGGCGGGAATCCAGGTTTAATTTAATCCAATGCAACCTGGATCCCGGGTCAAGCCCGGGATGACAACTAAAGAGAGTTTTGGATGATGAGGCGGAGTTAGAAGATCTTTAGAAGACAATATTTTTTAACGCTCGCAAATACAAATGTCAAAAAAATTCAAACATATAAATTGAATTAAAATATCTCTAAATAGAAAACTTCTCGTGGCGGTGGCTGATGGGGAGTTTTTTGGTAGAAACTTGAAGTATTGGCTCGATTATGGTAATTTTAAAGCAAGTCAGGACTCATTTTTACTTAAAATTATGACATATCGTGATTTTTTAAAGGAAAACGGCGAAAAAAAATGGCAGGATAAATGGGAGAAAACTGCAATAGATAAAGCAGAGGATTTTGGCGCTAAACCGAAAAAATATGTGCTGGACATGTTCCCATACCCTTCAGGATCGGGGCTGCATGTCGGCCATCCGGAAGGCTATACCGCTACTGATATTTATTCCCGCTATTTAAGGATGAAAGGTTTTAATGTTTTACATCCGATGGGTTGGGACGCTTTCGGCTTGCCGGCCGAAAACTATGCCATTAAAACTGGAACTCAGCCGAGTATAACGACGGCAGAAAATGTCGCGACTTTTAAGCGCCAGATCAAGGCCCTCGGCTTTTCTTATGATTGGTCTCGAGAAATCAATACCACTGATCCGGAGTATTATAAATGGACGCAATGGATATTTTTGCAATTATTTAAAAAAGGTTTGGCGTATGAGGCGATTGTTCCGATAAATTTCTGCCCGTCATGCAAAACCGGTTTATCGAATGAGGAAGTTAAAGACGGGAAATGTGATCGTTGCGGTACGTCAGTTGAAAGGAAAGATCTCCGTCAATGGATGCTAAGAATTACCGCTTATGCCGATAGACTTCTTGAGGGCGTTGAAAAGCTTGATTGGTCTGAATCGATTAAAACCCTGCAAAGGAATTGGATCGGACGGAGTGAAGGAGCGACAGTTAAATTCCAAATTACAAACCTTGCCTACCGGCAGGCAGGTTCTAAATTTCAAATCGAGGTTTATACTACCCGCCCCGATACCTTATTTGGCGCGACCTATATGGTTTTAGCGCCTGAGCATGAGCTGATTGAAAAGTTGGCTGATCAAATTACCAATCTCGAGGAGGTGAACAAATATATTGCTCAGTCGAAAAATAAGTCCGATCTTGAAAGGACCGAGTTGAATAAAGAAAAAACCGGCGTTGAATTGAAAGGTATTAAAGCCATTAATCCGGTAAATGATAAGGAAATTCCGGTTTGGATTTCTGATTATGTCCTAGCTTCTTATGGTACTGGAGCGATAATGGCTGTTCCGGCGCATGATGAGCGGGATTTTGAATTCGCTAGAAAATTCGATTTGCCGATAACAACCGTTATTACAACTGATAAAGAGAATGTTATTGGAATTGGCGCTTTAATCGAGACTAAAGATGGTAAATTTTTATTCCAAAGACGTGATAATAAAACAGATAGGAATCCTGGTATGCTGGCATTTTTCGGAGGCGGTATTGATGGTAGCGAAAATACTGAAGAAACTCTTAAGAGAGAAATTAAAGAGGAACTTAATATTGAGATAAAAAATGATTTTGTATTATTGAATAAGCTAGAGAGTCATAATTTTCCCGGTAAATTTTTGGATATATTTTATGTCCGAAATATTGATGAAGAGAATATTAAATTAGGAGAAGGGGAGGCAATTGAAAAGTATTCTTTGACTGAGGCATTAAATAGAGATGATGTTACACCTTTTACAAAAAATGCGATTCGGTATTTGTTAGAAAAAAAGTGTTTTACCGACATTGATTCCGGTAAAATGATCAACTCTGATTTCTTGAACGGCTTGTTGCCTGAAGAAGCAATTAAGAAAATGATTGTTTGGCTGGAAGAAAAAGGCTTTGGTAAAAAGGCGATAAATTATAAATTGCGCGACTGGGTTTTCTCCCGCCAAAGATATTGGGGCGAGCCGATTCCTTTGGTGCATTGTGAGAAGTGTGGTATCTTACCGGTTGATGAAAAAGACCTGCCACTGACTTTGCCGGAAGTCGAAAGATATGAGCCGACTGGAACAGGCGAATCTCCTTTAGCGGTTATTGATGAATGGGTTAATACGACTTGTCCGAAATGCGGCGGACCAGCCAAGCGCGAGACCAATACTATGCCGCAGTGGGCGGGCAGTTCTTGGTATTGGCTTAGGTATATCGATCCGAAAAATGATCAGGCATTCGCCGATCAAGAAAAATTGAAATATTGGCTTCCGGTTGATTTATATTTAGGCGGTGCTGAGCACGCGGTTTTACATTTATTGTATGCCAGGTTTTGGAATATGGTTTTATTCGATCTTGGACTTGTCCCGGTTGAAGAGCCTTTTACTAAATTAGTTAATCAGGGGCTTATTATGGGCGAGGACGGCGAGAAGATGAGTAAGTCTCGTGGCAATGTTGTTAATCCTGATGAGGTTATTGCCGGCCATGGCGCCGATGCTTTCCGGATGTATGAAATGTTCATGGGACCTTTAGAAGATATGAAGCCTTGGAGTACTAAAGGCATTGTCGGTATTGATCGGTTTTTAGAAAAAGTTTGGGAATTGGGTCAAAAAGTCAAAAGCCAAAAGTCAAAGGAAGAAAACCAGGAATTAGAAATCTTACTTCATAAAACCATTAAAAAAGTGGCCGAAGATATCGAGAAGATGGGTTTTAATACGGCTATCTCGGCTATGATGATCCTAGTCAATAAATTCCAAGAAGTTAAAGTTTTTAATCAAATATATCTCGAAAATTTCCTTGTCATTCTCGCGCCTTTCGCTCCTCACATGTGCGAAGAACTATGGGAGAGTTTAGGACATAAGGAAAGCATCTTTAAGGAAGAGTGGCCGGAGTATGATCCGAAGAAAATAATCGACGAGGAAATTGAAATGCCGATCCAAGTTAACGGCAAGGTGCGCGGAAAAATAAGAGTGGCGACCGAGGTTACTGAGGATGAGGCTTTTAAGTTGGCTTTAGGAGAGCCTAATGTCGCTAAATACTTAGAAGGCGTAGAAATTAAGAAAAAAATCTTTGTAAAAGGCAGGCTGATAAGCTTTGTGATTTAAAATCAAGTGGCTTTAAAATCAATCGACAATTTAGATAAAGAAGTTTGGAACGGCTTTATCAAAGAAAACGCTCTTGACGGGGGATTGCTGCAATCTTTTGAATGGGGCGATTTTTTGGCGTCGTCTAATCAAAGAATTTGGCGTTTGGCAGTCGTTAATGAAGCCTCGGAAATTCAGGCCGCGGTTTTGATTGCTCTTCAAGGTTTGCCCTTAGGTAAAAATTATCTTCTTTGGCCTAGGGGTCCGGTTTTAAATAAAAAAATAGTAGATAAAGAGGAGGGGAAAACGGTCTTAGCTTTTCTTTTCCAATCAGTCGCTAAGATAGCTAAGACGGAAAAATCTATTTTTTCCCGCCTTGATCCGGCAATATCGGAAGAAGCTTTAAAAGAAATTTCCGGCGGGTTGTCGCTAAGGTTCGTTGGCCAAGTCCAACCGAAAGAAACTTTAATTCTCGACTTAGATAAGTCGGAAGAAGCTTTGCTTTCTGAGATGAAGCCGAAAACTAGGTATAATATCAAAGTCGCTGAAAAAAATGGCGTCGAAATAGTTAGGGGAGCGCAATATTTCGAGGATTTTTGGCGATTAATGGGTAAGACTTCTTCACGTCAGGAAATTAAACCTCATTCTAAAAGGCATTATCAAGGGCTAGTTGAAAGTTTAGGTAAAGACGGCTTATTGGAAATCTGGGTGGCGAAATTGGATAATAAAATTATTACCGCCAATATGATGATTTTTTTCGGCGAGACGGCGGTTTATCTTCATGGCGGTTCTGATTATGATTATCGCGATAAGATGGCGCCTTATCTTTTGCAATGGGAGGCGATTAAAGAAGCGAAAAAGCGCCATTGCCGGCGGTATGATTTTTGGGGTATTGATGAAAAAAAATGGCCTGGCGTTACTCGTTTTAAAAAAGGCTTTTCGACTGGGATTGGATCGACGATTTACGCCGGGGCGCATGATCAAGTTTATTCTAAACTTTGGTATAATATATATAACTTGACTAAGAAAATCTTTTAAACGTTGTGGCTCAAAAAATATTCAATTTCGTAAGACTATTCCTGCCTAAGCGACTTTCATCGGAAATCAAGGAATTATATCTTTCAACGGCGATATTAAATCTCGCCGTTTCTATGGTCAATATCTTTGAGCCGGTTTTTTTATTTGTTAATTTTTCGAAATACTACGACCTGACAAGAACCTTGGAATATATCTTGCTTTTTTATTTAGCTGTTTACATTCCTTATTTATTTCTTATACCTCTTGGCGCGAAGTTCGCCAAGAAGTTCGGTTATGAGCATTCCATAGCTCTTAGCACTATTTTTACTGTTTTATTTTATCTTTGCTTAATGGGGATGACGAAATATTTTTGGTTGATTTTTCTCGCGGCGCCCCTTTATACTCTTTGGAAAATGTTTTATTGGCCGGCTTATCATAGTGATTTCGCCCGTTATGCCGTTGATGGCGATCAGGGTAAGGAAATTAGTAATTTAGCGGTCATCGAGTCATTGATTAATGTTATTGCGCCCCTTATCGGCGGCCTTATTCTTGAATTTTTTGGCTTTAAAGTCTTATTTACGGTTGTAGCGATCTTAATTGCCGCTTCCAATATTCCGATTTTAAGTACAAAAGAGGTTTTTACGCCAACGCCCTTTCCTTATTTCGAAGCTTTTAAGAGGCTTTTTAAAAAGGAGAATCGCCGAGCTTTTTTCGCTAAGCTCGGTTTCGGGGAAGAATTCATTGTTTTAATCATTTGGCCGGTTTTTATTTATGTTGTTGTTAAGGATTTCTTAGGGCTCGGGCTTTTAACGGCGGTTTCCGTTTTATTGACAACGGTCGCTTATCTTTTCCTTGGTCGATTAGCCGATAGTCGGGATTCTAAGATGGCTTTAAGGAGCGGAACTATTTTTTATTTCTTATCATGGCTAATGAGGATTGTCGTTAGGGGAGTAATCGGAGTTTTCTTGTTGGATATTTTTTCCCGCCTTTCAAAGCAAATGATCAGTTTGCCGGTTATGACTAAGATTTATCATCAGGCGCAAGACGGATCAGTAACCTCGACGGTCGTTTTTTTTGAAATGTCATTAGTCGTTGGAAAAATTATCGCTATTTTAGGTTGTTTGCTGATCCTTCAGTTTTTCGTACCGGGCTGGAATGCGATGTTTATCTTAGCCGGCCTTATGACTTTATTTTATTTATTATTTAAGTAGATTTTAAATGCCTAATCTAAAAGAACTGAAAGAGATTGCTAAGCTGTATGATATAACCCCCTCGAAGTCGAAGGGGCAGAATTTTTTATATGACGATAAAATCCTGAAAAAGATCGCCGAAGTTGCGGGCGCACAAGGAGAAACCGTCCTTGAAGTCGGTCCTGGACTAGGTGTTTTAACCAACGAGCTCTCGCCTTTGGCGAAAAAAGTCATTGCGGTTGAATTGGATAAAAGTATTGTTCATTTTTTAAAAAGCCAATATACCGAGATATCCAATGTTGAAGTCGTAGAAGGGGATATCTTGAGGATAAACCCGGAAACTCTCGGCTTAGGTTATTTTAATTATATAGTAGCGGCCAACCTACCATACAATATTACCTCGATATTCCTTAGGGTTTTTCTTGAATCGCCTTTTAAACCGAAGAAAATGACCCTGCTTTTACAAAAAGAGGTTGTTGATAGAATGATGTCGAAAAAGGGGGAAACTAACCTTTTATCGCTTTCCGTTCAGTTTTATAGCCGGCCGGAAAAGCTTTTTGAAGTCTTAAGGACGAGCTTTTGGCCTGAACCAAGAGTTGATTCAGCTCTAGTTAGAATGGAACTTAAAAAGGAAGAGGAGTTGCCTAAGGTTGATAGGAAGCTTTTTTGGAAAACTGCTCGAATCGGTTTCGCCGCGAAGCGTAAACAGCTTCATAATAACTTAGCTTCCGGACTTGGCTTAGATAATGATTTAGTTAAGAGTGTTTTTAAGAAATTAGGATTTAATGAAAAGATTAGAGCTCAAGACCTTGATCTTAATGATTGGGTAAGCTTAGTTAATGAGTTAGGTAGTAATTAAAATGAGGGCTTGTAGTAGGTAATTGGCAGTTAGAAAATAGTTTCAAATCGCCAGTTACTAGTTACTAGTTATAAATAGATTATGAGTTTGTAATTCTTGCCCATTTTCTGTTTTAATA
Source organism: uncultured Gammaproteobacteria bacterium (assembly GCA_964512625.1). Classification (GTDB taxonomy): domain Bacteria; phylum Patescibacteriota; class Patescibacteriia; order 2-01-FULL-39-33; family 2-01-FULL-39-33; genus CAZEKG01. Next base: position 12,288 of record CAZEKG010000002.1, read on the forward strand.
TGTTGGTTATTTTTTTATGTTCGTGGTATAATTTAGACAAGGAATAATTATCCACACCTGATGGAAGGTGAAGAAAAAATTACCGAGAACTCTTATGAAGAAGAGATCGAAAATCTTAATTTACCGGAAGAAAAAATTGATTCCGGGTCTTTTTCGTCTTCAAGGAAAAATAAATTTCTCGGTTTTACGATTCTTTTAGTCGCTTTAGTCGGGCTTATTTGGGGTAATTATTTGCTTATTTACAATGTAAAAAATCCTTTTGCCGCGCTTATCGCTTATAACGCCAAAAATCCAGTTACGGATACTTCGAATTACGACATTTCAATGTCAAAAGATACCGATGGCGACGGTCTGACTGATTACGAGGAGATAAATACATATCAAACAAGCCCTTATCTCGCCGATACCGATAGCGATGAACTGAGTGATAAGGAAGAAGTCGATAGAGGTCGGGATCCTAATTGCCCTGGCCAAGGGCCTTGCGAGGGCAGTAGCGGTTCGGGCGGAGTCGTTCCTAGTTTTGCTGGTATGCCTAGCTCGGCTTTCGTTTCGACGACGCCTTTCGAAAGTAGTCGGCCGACAGCGGCTCAAATCAGGCAGGTTTTAATAGCTCAGGGCTATCCTCAGGATCAAATTGACCAGTTTAGTGATCAAGATCTCCTAGATGCTTTTGATAAATATGTAGTTTCTGAAAATACTTCTTCGACTCCGGTTTCCGGTTTCGGCCAAGTTACGGCTCAGCAATCAGTCGCTTCCAGTACGATTAACTCGGCCACCTCGCTTAACGCTTCGAGTTTAGAAGATTTAAAAAAGCTAACTGGGGCGCAAATCAGGCAATTAATGATTAAAAGCCAGCCTTCCTCGGAGAGTGCTTTGAAGTTGATTAGCGATGATGAATTAAAAACCATGTTTATTTCTCAGTTAGAGAAAAAAATAAATAGCACAAGTACTAAGTCTTAAAAATGAAAAAAGTTTTTGAAAAATTTAATTGTAATTTTTATTTAGCTTTTTTTGCCGTTATATTCTCTTTTTTATTTGTGGGTATAGTGGCTGTTAAGGCGCAAATTCCGAGTGGGGTTGATTTAGCAATAGAAGAAGCTAGAAGTCCTTTAATTGCTGCTCAAACTCCAGAGCAGGCCTATAATATGTGTATGTCAGCACCGTTAGCTATTGAAGGACTTTTAGGAACTGGATCAGTCGATGCATCTCCGATCATTAGCTGCATGACGAAGCAAATGAAAAGTAATAGTGCTGATACTTTGAAAGTAATAGGTCAGTTTTTAGCGAAACAAAAACTCGAAGAAGCCTTTGCTAAAGCCCGCCAATCACTAAGAGATGCTTGGGCGGCAACTTGGAAAGCCGGAGTTAAGGCTATAACTCAAAAAATAGCTTATGATTCCGCTTCCTGGATTGCTTCCGGCGGTAAAGGTCAAAAACCGCTATTTATAACCGAAGGCTGGGGAGCTTATTTAAAAGATGCGGCTGATGAAGCCTCCGGTCTTTTCCTTGATGATCTTAATAAAAGGTTTGGAGTCGATCTTTGTTCTCCGGATTTCAGTGTTAGAATTTTAATGCAACAATCAATAGATTACAGTCAGCCGAAAGTGCGATGTAAGTTCTCGAAAATGGCGAAGAATTGGCAGCAGGCGGTTCAAAACCCAGATTATGGCTTCGAATATGTAAGTTCATTTCAGCCGGGAGAAAACGATATTTCAGGGCTACTTATGGTTAGAACGGGAGTTGAAGACGCTAAAGCTTATAATTTATTTAAGAAAACAGTCGAAGGAACAACAGATAGTGGTTTTAAGGCGGTAACTGATTGGGCTGGTAAAATCTTAACTCCATCGGCGCTTATTAAAGACCTGGCTTCAGCTGTAAGCATTCCAGTTCCAGAAAAAACAGATCCTCAGGAATTTTCTTTTACGGGTACGATCTGGGATATGGTTTCGACTTTTGTTGATACTTTAGCTTCAAAATTATTGACTAATTTGCAGGATGGTTATTTTAAGGGGAGTGATTCTTCCGATTCGAATGGCTTTAATTTTCCATTTAATCTCCCAAGTTTAAATAACCCCGACTCGCAACCGATGTATGAAGGTAAGGCGGGAGCAAAAAACAGGCTGACTAATTTAGTCGAGGGTAATTTTAAAACCGGCAGTCAATACAGTGTTTTAAATAAGTTGATTCAATGCTCAGACGAAATGAGAGTTAATCCTGGACCGACGGATTGCGTTATTGATGCCGCTTTTTCTCAAAGGATAAAGGAAAGAACGATGGTTAAGGATTTAGGCAATGATTTTCTTAATAAGCCGTTCTCACCCTCAGTTAATAATGTTCAAAATGTCCAGGAAGGCTTTACTTTAAGGAATATTTTAATTCTAAGGAAATATCGCATTGTACCGATCGGTTGGGAAATCGCTGCTCGCTATATTGAACAGCAACGAAATCAGACTGGCAATAGCGCTAATACTGGCTATACCTTGGGTCAAGTTATGAGCGGTTTCTATAATCAAAACAGCCCCTTTTACGGTCTTATTGATCCGACCTGGGTTTTAAAAGCCCCGGAACTTTATTGCAAGCGACTTGGTTTCGGCGGGCAAGATTTAGCTTATAACCCTAATGATAATTCTCCTGATAAGAAAGATTTGAATCGCGCCGAGACTTGCGTTGATGAGCAGCAGTGCTTAAAGGAAGATAGTAGCGGTAATTGTAAGGTTTATGGCTATTGCACTCAGGAAAAACGCGTTTGGAACTTCGGAGGCGGAACTTGCGAACCAAGATTCAATACCTGTGAAACTTATAAGACTAAGGCTGGCGCTACAATCAGTTATTTAAATAATACTTTAGATTATCGCTATTGTAATGCTCAAAACGCCGGTTGTCGTTGGTATAGTCAAAACTGGAATCCGATTTCCAATACCTGGTTAAATGTCAGTACGGATAAGAAGTATTCGGTTTGTAGTAGTGTTAATGGTTGTACAAAAACTGTGGATAATGATACTAATTGGAAAGTGCCTTATTTAGGGGTTAAAAGCGCTAATGGCCTCTTAAGTATGGCCTCAGCTTGTACTGATAAAAACGGCTGCTCCTTTATTGGTAAGAGTTGTACGATTCCTGAGGGCGGAGTAAATTGCCGGATTACCAATTGCTTAGCTGATGATAATATAATGATTCGCTATAATGGCGGTTTCGAAGCGGCCGGCTCAGGAGCTTCTTTGGCGCAGGGCTGGGATTTAGGGTATCAAAACCTTAATAACCTTTACGCTCGAGTCTCGGGTCAGGGTATTGCTTCAACTAACGCTTTAAAGGTTATCGCGACTAACAATTTTTCTGATATCGAGGCTAAGTCGATTAAGATTGAAAACTTGATCGAAGGCAGTAAATATCGTTTAAATTACAGCCTTAAAGGCTCAATCAACGAAGGTGGCGTCTCGGTTGAAGTTTGGACCGGCGATTCGCTTCTTAACGGCCGGACCTATTCTTCCGTTTCTTCTGATTACTCGGCTGAGGCTAGTTACTTTGAATTTGAAAATCAAAAAAATACTGATGTTTATATAAAAATCATTACTGTCGCCGGAACTCGGGGGACAGTTTATCTTGATAATTTCGAACTTAGGAGAGTCGAGGACAATTGCTTAAGAAATACAGTTTGGTTAAGTAATGGCCTTGAAGCTTCTAATAACACTCTTTATATTAACGGCAACGCGGAAGTTTGCGATGGCGGTTCGGCTGGCTGCTCTCAATTCATTAGGTTGAAAGAAGGGCTCGGCAGTAATTTAATGATTTTTGATCCGGCCGGTTTTTCCTCAACTGGACAGTTTTCTTGTACTTCCAGCCCGGATATGACCGTCACTCATTCCAATTCTCCGTCGGTTAAAATTGGCAAGGATTATACTTATACTAATAATGAATGGTGTACTTTTAGTAAAACAGCTAATTATGTTGAGCTTACAGCCGGGAAGAAATATATTTTCTCCGGTTGGTATAATACCGGTTATAATACCGGTCTTTTGGAAGTAAGTTTGGGGACAGCTACATCTGAGTTTACTCGTTTAATTATAGATCCGACATATGCCAGCACTAATGGAGAATGGAAGCAGTTTTATAAGGAGTTTACGACAATAACTAACTATAAAGGTAATATTAGCTATTCTATTATAATACAACAAGGAGCTAGCACTAAAGTTTACTCGGCTAACTTTGCTGACTTCAAGCTTGAGGAAGCGGCTGCCAATCAAACGGCGCCGACGAGCTATTCGGTTTACAATCCCTCTGAGCGCCCGGCCGAGCAAGTCGCTTATTTAAAGAAAGCGCCTGATTATTATAGTTGCTATAAAGATGGTTCTAATAATTGGGCAACAAGTAGTACGCTTTTAACAATTTTAAGGAATCAAAAACCGGCTTGCGCCAACTATTCCGGCGTTTGTACGAAAGACGAAGTCGGCTGCGAATCCTTTACGCCTCTTAATCAGGATCCGGTCGTTTCCGGAGTCGTTTCTTCGGCCAATCTTTGTCCGAATGAATGCGTCGGTTATCAGGTTTATCATCAAAGCGAGACGAACTTTACAAAAAGTAAATTCGTTCAATTTATCGCGGATAATAAAGCAAAAACCTGCTCGGCTAATGTCGCCGGCTGCGATGAGTTTACTAATCTAGACGAAGTCGGCAAGGGGGGAGAAACGAAGGAATTTTATGTCGCCATGAAAACTTGTCAAAAACCTAATACGGTCAGCGAGGCTAATTACTATACTTGGGAAGGCAGTGATACGACCGGTTATCAGTTAAAAGTCTTTAAGCTTATGAAGTCGGAATTAGTTGATTCAGCAGTAACTGCTTCCGATCCGGCTGGAGCCACTAACGCGCCTTGTACTTATATTAAATACGCCGGCTCAGTCACTCCGGTTTGCGCCGATTCCGGAGATAAGACAGGCTTCTGTACAGTCTCTGAATCAGAAACTAATTCAGATTGCCGACAATTCTACGATGATCCCGGCAGTACTCATTACCGTTTACTCTCAAGAACGATTACTATTTCCGATAATTGTCATCCCTACCGAAGAACCATGACTCAGAAGTCTCTAACAGAGACAGCTGATGATTGCGCCCTAAAGCAAGGTTATTGGAATGCCCAAAACGAATGTGTTTACATGGCGATTCCAAAAGAAGGAACAACTTGCTCCGCGGCCTCGGCCGGTTGTCGCGAGTATGTCGGTAATCAAGGTAATAATGTTAGAAACGCCATTTTCAGCAACTTCGAAAACGGAACCGGTTTAGATGGTTGGAGCGGCGGACTTATTAGTAGTGAAGCTAACTATCCTGGCGGTAACTCCTTAAAGCGTTATGGCGGCCAACTAAGTCATCAGGTAAATATTTTAAAAGGCAAGGCTTATGTCCTTAGCTTCTGGGCAAAAGGTGATAGTAATTTTACAATTAACAGTATTCGTTTCGCCGGCGCTCCGAACGGCACTTATGATTTCGCTAATGCTAGCGTAAATGATGATAGTTTAAATATTGCCAAAGTAAATATAACCGGCGATTGGAAGCTCTATAATGTCGGACCGGTCAATGTCGATTGGGGAACAACTGGCGTTTATGCCACAACGACTTTAGATATTAATATTGGCGGTAGCAGCAATGTCTTTTATGTAGATAATATTATCCTTAAAGAGGTTAATAAGAATGTCTATGTCATTGCTAATTCCTGGATCACTCCGGCTTCTTGCGATAATAAACTCGATGATGCGATGGGTTTAAAGAGTTATCCGACAACAGCCTCTCTTTGTAACTCGACTTCAACTGAATCAAGGCGATGTTATCCGGGGGAGATGCTTGGCTGTCAGGCGTATAAGGATCGAAGTGGCGCGACTATTAACTTAAGATATTTTGATAAGCTTTGCCGTATCGGCGCTGTCGGCTGCGAAGCTTTAATTGATACCTATAATAGCAATTCTCCGGATAGTCAAGAATTCTCAACCGGCAATAATTCAACAACAACGATTCCGGCCGATAAGATTGTTTACCTCGTTAATGATCAGCCTTCTTCCTGTCCGGCGAGCGATAAGGGCTGTTCGGCCTTAGGTGCGCCGTCGATTGACGCTAATGATGAAGTTTCCAGTTATTCAACTATTTTCCTTAAGAATAATCCTGAGAAATATAGTACCGACCTATGTTCTTTCAACGAGCTTTGGTGCGATCGTTTCGAGGGTGAGAGGTCAACTTCTTATTTTAAGGATCCAGGCCTGAAGACTTGCGAATATAAAACGATTAAAAATGCTAGTACGACCGGTTGGTATAAGGCCGGGACGGACCTGCCTTGTACGACAACTCCTTATCAAACTCTCGGTTGGGGCGTTCCTTCTGAAAGCGCTCAGCCTCTTGGTTGGATTAACGCTTTTAGCGGTTATGAGGAAGCTGATTATAAAGGCTGGGCAGGCGTTTGTCCGAAACAATTTAGCGGTTGTACTGAATATGTCGATCCTTCAGCTAGGATTTATAATACGATTTTAGATAACGGCGATTTCTCTAAGCTTAAGAGCGGTCTGCCGGTTGGCTGGCTGAACCCGGTTGGTAGTTTTACCGATCCGGTTAACTTATCAATGTCTTCAGGAACTTTGCCGGTTAGTCTACAAACTTTTACGGCCTATACTCTTTCAGCAAAGATAACGGGCTTATCAACGATTAAAATTACTTGCGGTTCAGGGGTAACTATATATTCTCCTGATAATTCAATAACTAAAGGTGCTATTTCCGGAACTTCCAGCCCGGCGGTTATTAGCGGCAGGTTTTATTTAGGAACAGCATCGACCGCCATTTCAACCGCTAAGTGCGAGTTAAAAGTCATGTCCGGCGCTTCTGTTAGTTATGTTAAATTGGCGGAAACGGGAGTTTATTATCAGCTATCAAGCAAGGTTGATCGTACGAGCTGTAATTCTAATGTTAATATGGACGACGGCTGTGTCTTATTTAACGAAAGAAACGGCGTTGACTACGCTAATTCTTACTTTAAGAATAGGGTTACTAAATATCTTAATTTTGATGCGGATAAGACTTATCCTTTAGATGAGAATATTGAATCGGTTAATACCGCTCCGCAGATCGCGGAAATTGATCGCCAAAAGAATGCTAATTCGGTTATTAAAGTGGGAGGCGATAGGCAATGTTCTAGTTGGCTGTATTGCGCTTCTTATAAAAAACGCGACGAGGGTAATTCAACGGTTTACGGCAGTACGGATAAATGCATGGATTTCGGTCTTTGCTCTTCAGTCGATGATAATGGTGATTGTTTAAGGTTTACTTATGGTAAAGCCGCGTTAGGAGAGGCCCCGCCTCAATATTCGCTTAAAGATGTTAATAAAACCGGTTATGTTTCTTTAGGTAAGAGTATCGGTGCAGTAAATCCTGTAGTAGTTTCATCTTCGTACCCATACCAACAAATGAAGCAAGAGGGTAGTCAAACCAATATTTCTAATGGTACATTTTCTATGTCGGCGAGCAACGCTCTTGAACCGCTCGGCTGGATCTTAGTTTCTTCGAGCGACGATAAGGGTTGGCAGGATTATAAATACCGCTTAGGGTTTGAGACGAGAAAGTTGAAAGAAGGCGCTAGCTATCTTCAGCTTAGCGGTCCGACAACTATTCAATCTGAAGAAACCGATGTTGCTCCAAACATTAAATATAAATTCTCCGGCTGGGTTAATACGCTTGATTTAGTTACTCCCGCTTCGACGGCCAATGTTGCTATCCAGCAGCTCGATGGTAACGGCGCCGTAGTTCTTTCAACGGTTATGAAGACGAATAAAGGCTTGCCTTGGACCTTCGTTAATACTGAAATAAATTCTCTCCCGAGTGCTAAGAAAATAAGGATTCTTCTCAGTAATTGGCTTGATGTTGATAATGATAATAAATGCGATGATGTCGATAAGAATGGTAAATGCGATGTTGACGGCTCCTCGCTATTCGATAATATTGATATCGGCATGATTCTTAATACGGATGGAACCTCCGCTGGCATAAAAGAAAGAGAGTGTCGCGCTTATCCGGAAAGTGATTCACTTGGCTGTAAATATTATAAAGACGGAAAACTTTACCTCGGTTGGTCAGGTTATTGTCTCTTAAGAGATCCGAATAATAATCAGGTTTGCTTGCAATGGTGGCCGATGGATGAAGTCGAAGGGGAACAGTTAGACGAGATTGGCGGCAGTTATAATAATCGCTTCCCGCTATATTATTGTTTGAATCAGAAGATGGATACTATAAGAGTTAGTCGTCAAGTCAGTTCTTTCGAAAATGGCCAAGGCCAGGTAAGTAGTAAGGGGTTAATGGATTGGATACAGAGGCTAGTTCCTGGTGGCGGAGGAGGCAGTAAAGATGTGGGAGTTAAGACTTTTAAGTTTGAAGTTCCTAATAATTACAATATTTTCTTCCGCTCTCCTTATGTTAGGTCATTTAATTTAACGGGTCTGGTTGGTGGTGTTTGGGGTAATGGCAGTATAGCCGTTGGAGTCGCCTTTATGTTTGCTAATATGGAGCCGGATACCTTTACGTCTGGAGGCGCAGGGGTAACTTTCGGCGGCTATAAAGGAGTAATTATTTTGATTCCTTCTGGATTATTTAACTTTATGGACTTGAGTAGTTTCGACGGCGGGGAAATAATGACTCTTTTTAATAGTAGTAATGATTGTGATAACTTAACAGAATCTTTTAATAATCTAAATTGTTCTGTTGTTCTGAATGATACTAGTAATGATAATTATGAATCATGTGAAGTTTTGCAAAACACTAAAAATTCATCTTGCTCTGGAACTGAAAGTAATGGCATTTTTCAAGGCATAAAAGACTATATATCGGGTTTAATTACTGGAGCAACTAGTGATGCGCAATCCACGTTTAATGGTTTTAGTGGTCTAATAAGTAATATTAAAGATGTTTTACAGAATTCCACAGCCTTAATAAAAGATAATGAAGCAAATCGTTGGGGAGGATTTTCTTATGCTTGTTTTTCCTTTACTGGAGGGCAATTAACTGCTTGTATCCCAATGAATTGGCAGATGGGCAGTGTTATTATCAACCTTGCCAGGTATGCTAGCGGTTTAAGTCTAACGGGAGTTAGTTTGGAAGATATGACAGTTATCGGCGCTAAAGTAATTACTGATGAGGATCAGGAATATGCTGATCAATTTTCCGATCCGTATCCGGATATTCCAGGCGATATCTTGGGTGTCGTTTGGCGCCAAATGTCTTCCGGATTAGGTGCGATAGGGTTTGCCGGAAATATTAGTACTAACTTTAACGCCCGCTATTGCGCGGATGCTGTTCAGGTTGTTACTCCGACCGGAAAAAATAAGGGTTGGTATTCAAGAGTCGCGGATAATAGTTCATACACTTTTGAAAGAGTTAAATTAACTGGTGATTTAGAGGATCCTTGGGAAATAGAAAATGGCATAGTTTCTACAACCGTACCGACTGTTAAGGTAGATTTCGGAACCGATTACCGGCCTTTCGGCGCTATCGTCGCTCCGGTTAATAGCGCTCAAAACCCGGTTTATTGGGATAGTAGGACGGAAGTTGATGGTTTTAGTACCTCGCGTCAGCCTTTATTTAAAGAACCGACTCGCATTTCTCTTGGGGCGCCATACCAGGCGAGGATGGGCTCTTTAGCGGCTAATGGCAGTGCTAACTGCGGTACTCCGCCATGCCCTAAATCCGATGATCTTATTAAACAGCTTTTTGCAGAGAGTTATGGTCGTTGGATTTGGCAGGGATCGGATAGTAAAAACCCTTCTGCCGGCGGCAGTTATGTAGCGACCTCGACTCGTTGGACCGTGCCGAATACTTTATGTTCGGGAGCAAGAACTTCTTCCTCGTATTGCTATATTAAACCGACGATAGGAAATATTAAAGTTGATAATCAAATTAGTGGTGTACAAATTAAATCAAGGAAAGCGGTTAAGCTGACTTTTAATGTCAATATCGATAAAGAACAGTTGCCGTTAAAGGGTTATACGGTTAATTGGGGCGATGGAAGTGTTTCTAATGTTTCGGGTGTTGATTTAAGAGGCCGAACCGATCCAGCGTATCCTTTCAGTCTTTACCATTTCTATGATTTTTCTCAGGTCAAGGATGCTGATAATAATATGCCTTTACCGGGAACAACTTGTTCGACATCTAATTGCAGTGTCGGAATATCAATTAGCGCTGTAGATAATTGGAATGTGAGTTCGACGGTTAGTAATTATAATTTAAACATCAATGCGGAGTAGCTTAGGAAAAATATTTAATCGTAAATCCCTTCTAATCTTAGTTTTTATAACTCTGTTTTTTGGGCAGTTTTTTGTTGGGAGTGGCTGTTGGGCGGCTTGCTCATCAGGACAAACCGAGTATATGGGTAAATGTTACACTCAAGAACAATTACAAACAGCTTTAACAGTGGCTCAAGCACAGGGAATGGGGATATCTGGCATGGAGAGTTACCTTAATTTCCAAACTAATGTATTAAGATATCCAGCGTTAATCGCCGCTCCAGTGGCAAGTAGTTTTAATTCTCTATTAAACTCTTTGTTCCCAGATGCAGCAATTTCGAGTAGTACACTTTTTACTAAAGATGGTAAGACACAGACTGATAATTCTCCTGCTCTTACGCCCACAGAGAAAATGATAGCTAATCTTCTTGGAATAATTTTTTACTATTTAGCTGCCGGGTTAAGTTGGATTGTTTCCGTTATGGTCGGAGTCATGCTTTATGTTATGACTTTCCCTTTAAATATCACGACGTTGCCGATTGTTGTTAAGGGCTGGGCTATTGTTCGGGATTTATGCAATAACTTTTTTATTGTCATTCTTCTTGTTATTGCTGTCGGAACAATCCTTAAGATTCAAACCTATCATTATAAAGCCCTGCTCCCGCGATTATTGACTATGGCGGTCGTTATTAATTTCTCTTTAATGTTTACTGGTATTCTTATTGATGCTTCTCAAATATTGATGCTTAGCTTTACTCAGGGTTTTAATGGCGCTATGGGTAATAATGTTATTTTAAACGCAATTGGACTGCCTGATTTATTTAGTATGAACGGATCAGCTGGATCGGGAGTAGTTACTAATTTAGGCAATCAATTAAGTGAAGAAGGCGCAACATCTAGTATCATTCTTAATATTATAACAGCCATGATTTTTGCCATTATTGTTTCGGTTGTCGCTCTTGTTTGCATATCTATGGTAACCGTTGTTTTAGTTTATAGAATGATTATGTTGATGTTTTTAGCGATTCTATCTCCTTTACCTTATTTTCTTTCGACTTTTCCTCAGGGTAAATCAAAGGCTGGGGAATGGTGGAATGAATTTAATAAATACCTTATTGTTGGGCCGGTTATGGTTTTCTTCCTTTGGATTTCTTTCTCGGCTATGGCTGGTGATTCTCCAGGCGGAGAAGTTAAAAATGCTGGAGCTGGGGAACGAGGTACCGTAGCCACAACTTTTGGCGCTGGTAATGCTGCTAAAAATGTAAAACAGAATGCTGATGGAACGGAGCCGTTAACTAGTAGTGGCAGTGAAACTATAAACAACTTGACTAAAATGCTTTCCGTAAACGGTATAGTAAACTTTATGCTTGTTTGCGGTCTTATGATTGGCTCGCTTTATATGGCGCAAAAAAGTGGTGTCGCTGGTGCTAGTTGGGCGGGTAAGGGTATGGGAGCTTTGAAGAAGATGCCTAGCGCGCTTGGAGCAGCCATTGATGATAAAGTTGGCGCTAGAGCTGGCTTAACAAAAGCTGCTTATTCTATGGGCGGTAAAAAAGTGCCGTTTCTTGGAACTTATTTGGCTCAAAAGAGCAATCAGTTTGCCGACGCTTCAAAGAAGCGGGAGGAGGCTAAGTTTAAGGCGGCTGCCGATTTGCGGGGTAGAAATTTCTCTAATATGAGTGATGAAGATTTAAGGAGAGGCATGAATGGCAAATTAGCTACTAAACAAGAAAGGATGACTTACTTCAAGGAACTTTCGGGTAGAAAGGGCTTAAAAGATGGCGATTTGGCTACGGTTAACAGTATTAGAGGATCGATGCCAAGCTCCTTAACCGAGTCTTTTGATGAAGTTCTTCAAAAAGCTAATCCGGCTTTGGCTTTTAAATCAAGTCTGTATAATGGGGCGGCTACCAAGGAAGATAAGGAAAGACTGGAAAGAGATATTGGTTCAGGCAAGATTGATCTCGCTAAGATGATGGGCAAATTAAGTGGGGACGATCTTGAGAAATTCAAGGCTAATTTGGGCGGTAATGATGATGCTTTAGCTAAATTCTTATTGGCTAATGGCGTTGACGACTTATCGAAGATTAAGAAAGGCATGACTGAAGATAATGCCACTAAGGTTTTCGGCGGTGTTGACCACAACACCTTTAAGAAGGATGACGGAACAATTGATGAAAAGAAGCGAGAAGCTTACCTTGATGCCGGTTTCGACTTTACTAAGGCTTTTGATCAGACGGATGATACTCAGCTTGAAGCGGCAAGAAAGTGGGTTAGCGCTAATAAAAAGAAGGCCCTTGAAGGTTTGGATAGCAATAGTTTTAATGGCGATTTTATCGAGAATTATGTTGGTACAGGAGTATTATCTGATAAGGATCTAAAAGATCATTTTGCCGGTAAGGATCTTGTAAATGAAAAGAGGTTAGGAGAGGTTGCGGTAGCAAAACAAGCCGAATTAGAAAATAGATATGCTACTGTAGATAATAGTATGGTTGATGGAGAGGAAAAGAGTAAGGCTAAAGCTGCTTTGGATAGGATTCTTAAGGCTTCTATTGTTAATTCCGGCAGTCTTGAAGGCTTGGGTAGTAGTGATGAGATGAAACAGCACATCGGAAGAATAGTCAGTAAAATGGATGTTGACGCTCTATCTGCAATTAAGGCTAGTAAATTAGGAAGTCATGGAGATACTTTGGCTGATAATGTCAGCGATTCCGTATACGCTAATATGGGCAGGCTTAATAAGAATGCTGATTTAGGTAATGCAATTAGGGAGAATATTGATGGAAGGTTGGCGGCAGCTGGAGGAATTGTAAACGCTGATAGTGGTATTGAAAAAAACTTTAATGATTTAATTAATAGTCTAAAAGGTTTGAATAATCAAATAAGTCAAATGGATAAGACTATGGCGGAACTAGAAAGAGAAGAGGAGGCAGCAGCTGCTGCTGGCTTGCAAAATGAAGAAAGAATGGCTCGAGCTAAAATTGATTTAATTCTTGAAGAGAGAAGGGAGTTAGGTAAAAATAGGGTTGCAAAAGAGAAGGATTTAAATACGATGGCGTCCTCTAATCCTAGTAAGATTATTATAAATTCAACTGATCCAACTAAATCTAAATGGAATCAAAGCAGTGAACAAGATGATCTAAGAAGACTTCAGGCTCGCAAGAAGAAATTAGAAGGAAAAAAAGGCAGGGTTGTTGTTGAGGATGATGATGAGGTAGTTTAAAAAAAATAATTTAAGAAATGGCAGAAGGCGACATTCTAATTAAAGACATCGTTGCGGCTAATCCTTGGATTAGCGGCTTTAATTTAAGAGATGATCAAATTTTAGATTATCTTGATTTAGTGACTCAAGTCACTTTTGGCTTTATTGATTTAAAGGAATTTGAGTCGTCTTCCAGGGTTATTTTAAAAGGCTTTAAAGAGGAAGATATAAAGAATTTGATGTTGGTTACGGCCATTAATCGTTTTTGGGCTGTTAAGGAAAAGATTAAGGGAATTGAAGAGTTTATTGTTTCTCTTGGGGGTAAACTGCCAGAAGAAAAAAAGAAAGAATCGGAGATTAGTGCCCCATTAAATGTTTCAAAACCCAATTTCGCTTTCGACGAGGAAGACGAAGAGGAGGTTAAAAATATTAATATGCCTGAAAATAAGACGCCGAGTCCGGCGACTTACGACGAGGCTTCGGAGCTGATAATCAAGCAATTTAATTTTACTGATCCTGACGAAGTAATCAATAAAAGGCTTAAGAATATTATTATTTCCCGCCTGCGAGATGCACGAGACGATATGGAAACATTTGAGGTTCTTCAAAAAGGCCGGAAAGTCGGCGGGATGGAGTTTAATCTTGATCTTTCGAGGCAGCTAATGAAGCTGATTAAAGAGAATGACCGCCATAACTATCTTGAAACGCCTTCGGCGCCGGCAACTCCAAGGATTTCTTTTCCGTCATATAATTCCGGCAAAAATAAAGGATTGATTGATCTTAAAGAAGTCGCTAAAGAAGAATTGAATAAAAGAATTGTTCGAGAACCTATTAAGCTGGCGGGGCTAGAAGAGTTGATAAAAAAAGAAGCGGCCTCCGAAGTAAGTTATCAGCCCTTAACTGCTCCCGTAAAACCGAAGATGGAGGCGCCTAAAGTTAAGCTAGAAATGGGCGAAGAAGACGGTTTGCCGGTTATTAGGATGCCCGACGATTTAATGATAAAGCCGAAGGTTATGCCTCTATCTAAGCCGGAAGCTAAAGAAGCCGAAAAAGAGAAAAAGATAGAAAATATTTCGGTTAATCAGGTAAAGAAACCGGACATCAAAAAAGACGAGGAGCCTTTACCGCCTCTTCAGCCGGCGCCTTTTGTCGGCCAGGTAAAAAGCCTGCCGCCAAGAACTTCTCCGGCCGGCGCCTCAAGAAAACCGACGCTCGATGATGTCAAATTTGTTAAGAATCTTTATGGCCCGATAGAAGAGATGGCCTATATGACCTTAATCGATTTTCGCCGCTTAGGGGCGAGTATTGATGAGCGGATCTCGAAGATTGAGGAAAGGATAAAGCTTTTAGAAAGCGAATCATATACTAAAAGAATTCAGGCGATTGAAGCCTGGAATAAAAATGAAGTCAATCGTTTTTACCGGCTCTTAGGCCAAGCTTCTATGTCCGAGGGTCGATCAATTAAAGAGATTGTCGAGGCAAGGCAAAAGGAAGGCAAGCCAACGCTCTCATTAGAAGAGTTCGAAGCAGTTATGGATTTAAATAGGAAATTAAGATTTTAATTAATATATGGATCAGATAGTCGTCCCGCAATTTCTCGATGTCGAGGATAAGATAATCGGACCAATAACCGTCCGTCAATTCATTGAAATGCTGATCGGTGGCATGCTGGTTTTTATTTTTTACCGCATTTTTGATTTTTCTCTTTTCGTTCTGGCTTCGATTATCGTTATTGTTTTTACTTTGGTAGTCGCTTTTGTAAAAATCAATGGCCAATCATTCCATTATTTCATCCTTAATCTTATCTCTACTCTTAAAAACCCGCGCTTAAAAGTTTGGCGCAAAGATATTTCCGATTTGAGCCTTAAAAGAGCGCGAGAAAAAGAGCCGGCGATAAGGCTTCCTAATACTATGATTCGCCATCAAGTCTCCGCTTCGCGGCTTTCGGAATTGGCTTTAATAGTTGATACGGGGGGAGTTTATCAAGGAGAGAGCTCTAATTTTCCCAATAAATAATATTTGTGTTAAAATTAATCTATTATGGCAAGGAAAGCGACAAAAACTACACCTTCAACGCAAATGTATCTCCCGATCGCGGAGATAAGAGATGATTGCGTCGTTATGAAAGACGGAACGCTTCGTTCGGCTCTTTTAGTTTCCAGTATAAACTTCGCCCTTAAGTCTGATGACGAGCAAAACGCTATTATCTCGGGTTATGTTTCTTTTCTTAATATGCTTGATTCTCCGATTCAAATCGTTATCCAATCGCGGCAATTGAATCTTGATGCTTATCTTGAAAGCATTAAGGTCGCGGAAAAGCAACAAACGAATGATTTATTAAGAATCCAAACCGCGGAATATCGCCAATATATCAACGATCTTGTCGAAATGGGAGATATTATGACGAAAAGATTCTATATTATCGTTTCTTATGACCCTTCAAGTAATAAGAAAAGGAGCTTCGGCTCGAGAATGGGGGATGTTTTGTCGCCGACTAATGTCTTAAGTCTTAATCAAAAGCAATTTATTGAGCGCCATCGCAATCTTTTTACAAGAGTTGATAAAGTCATGTCCGGACTTTCTTCTATGGGCCTAAGAGCGACGGTTTTAGATACTCAATCATTGATAGAGCTTTTTTATAATACTTATAATCCGACCGTTTCTAAAAATGAAAAGATCCAGGATGTTAATAAATTAAGATTGGAAGATTAATTAGAACCAACATGTTTAATCCTCAAGACATAAATAAAACGAATCAGCCGGCTCAAAATATTTCTGATCAGCCGAAGCTTAAGCCGGAGGAAATCCGTCAGCTCCAAATGGAAAAGATCCAAAGCGAGAAGGAGAAGCTTGAAGAAGAGCGGATTTATCGCCGAGGTGTCGTTTCAGTCCGCGATTTAATCGCTCCGGAAGCTCTTGAAGTTGAGTCTTCCCATATCAAGCTTGGCGAATATTTTGTTCGGACGATGTTTGTTGTTGAATACCCTAGGTATATCAGTGTTGGTTGGTTTGCGCCAGTTATCAATATGGATATTACGGCTGATGTCGCTCTTTATTTTTATCCCGTTCCTTCCTCAGTAATTTTAAAACAGCTTAAGAAGAAGGTGGGTAATGTCGAAGCCGGCTTGATCGCTTCGGCTGAGAAAGGCGCTCCTCGCGACCCGCTTGCCGAAACAGCGCTCCGGGATATGGAAAAATTGCGTGACGACTTGACCCAGGGCATCGAGCATTTCTTTCAATCGGCGCTTTATATCACTCTTTATTCGAAGAAGCTTGAAGATCTTGATAAAATAACGGAATCCGTCGAGAATGTTTTCGGTTCCCATCTTGTTTATTCGCGTCGCGTTTTTTATCAGGCGGAGCAAGGCTTTAATTCGACGGTGCCTTTTATGAATGATGAGCTCCAGGTCTTAGTTAATGTTAATACTTCGCCCTGCGCTAGCTCTTTTCCTTTTGTTTCTTCGGATTTAACTTCCGACAAAGGAATTCTTTACGGCATTAATCGCCATAACAACAGCTTGATTCTTTTCGATCGTTTCTCGCTCCAAAACGGCAACGCGGTTGTTTTTGCGACGGCCGGCGCTGGAAAATCGTATACCATTAAACTTGAAGTCCTGCGTAGTCTGATGTTCGGTACTGAAGTGATTATTATCGATCCGGAAAGGGAATATAAGCATCTTTGCGATGCGGTTGGAGGAACTTATATCGATATTTCCCTTAACTCGGAAAGCAAGATCAATCCATTTGACCTTCCTCGAGGTATCGGCGACGATTCGAAACCGGCCGATATAATTCGTAGCGCCGTTATAACCGTTAAGGGCTTAGTCCGTTTAATGATCGGCGAGATTACTTATGAAGAGGATTCGATTATTGATCGCGCTCTTTTAGAAACTTACGCTAAAAAGGATATTACGCCTAGCTCCGATATGAAAAAAATCGAGCCGCCCGTCCTTCAGGATCTCCAGGAAGTTTTAGAGGGGATGGAAGGCGCCGCGAATGTCGCGCTAAGGCTTAAGAAGTATACAGAAGGAACTTTTGCCGGACTCTTGAATAATCCGACTAATGTTTCTATGTCTAATCAATTGATAGTTTTCAGCGTTAGGGATCTTGAAGATGAACTGAAGCCAATCGCGATTTATACCATCGTCAATTACATTTGGAATGTTGTTCGAAGCGAATTGAAAAGAAGGATTTTAGTCGTTGATGAGGCTTGGTGGCTGATGCAAAGAGAAGACAGCGCTAAATTCATTTACGCCTTAGTTAAAAGATGCCGTAAATATTATTTGGGTGTGACAACAATTACCCAGGACGTTAATGATTTTCTTACTTCTCCATACGGCCAGGCGATCGTTAATAACTCCGCTATCCAGCTTCTTATGAAACAAACGCCGGCGGCGATCGATTTAATCCAAAAAACTTTCATGCTGACCGAGGGCGAAAAATACCTGCTTTTAGAAAGCGGAGTCGGCGAGGGCATATTCTTCGCCGGAGCGAAACACGCGGCTATTAAAGTCGTTGCTTCATATTCCGAGGATCAATTAATCACCTCCGATCCGCGCCAGCTATTAGAGATTGAACAGGCGAAGAAAGAATTCGAGGAATCGATGATCCAGGAAGGGAGTTAGGATTAAAAATAACTTTTTAAACTAATAATTAGATATGGAAGCTAGAAAAAAAATCATAATTTCTTTAGTGGTCGCCTCGATAATCTTAATTGTTATTATCTTATTTTTGATTTTTAGGCCGAAGAAAGAAATAGAGGTTATCAATTCTCCCGTTAATACTTCAACAGTTGCGACGGAATTGACTAAGAAGATAGAGGCTTTGCCGCCACCATCGCCGGAAAAAGTCAAAGAGGAAAATAGCTATCCGCTCGGCTTGAAGCAATTGGCTTTTGCTTTTGCGGAGCGATTCGGCAGTTATTCTAATGATGCGAAGTATAAGAATCTTACCGACCTTGAGCCGCTTATGACTGAAAAAATGAAGCAATCAGCTAAATCGATTTTATCTTCCCTAACCGATAATAATATTTATCAAGGGGTTAGTACGGTTGCCTTATCAAGCGAATTAAAATCTTTTGATGCTAATTCGGCCGAGATGATAGTTAAGACTCAAAGATCTCAATCAATCGGCCAAGCTGCTCCGAGCCTTTCTTATCAAGACCTTGATCTTAAAATGGTTAAAGTCGGGGAAGAATGGAAAGTTGATGAAGCTTCTTGGAAATAGTTTATTCTTTGAAATTAAGAGGCTAGGACTCGTCTTTTTAGATTATATTTATCCGAAGAATTGCCTAGACTGTAAAAAAGAAGGCTTTTGGCTTTGTGGAGATTGTTTAAAAAGCCAATTAGCGAAAAATAATTATTCCTGCTGGTATTGCGGCGGGAGCGAGGTTTATCCCGGAATTTGCTTGAACTGCTCGATAAAGTATAATCTTAACGGGGTTTATATCCTAACGGATTATGATAATAAGCTTATACGGGAAGCGGTCATTAAGGTTAAATATAGTTACTTAAAGGATATCGCCGCCGATTTAAGCGGGATTTTAGCTTTTTATAAAGACCTTAACTTAATAAGCGATAATGTGAAGGGAGGGAGGTTAATTCCGGTACCGCTTTTTCGGAAAAGGGAAAAAAGCCGAGGCTTTAATCAATCAAGGCTGTTAGCGGAAGGTTTTAAGGAGATATTAGGCTTAAAGGTTAATGATAGAGTTTTAAAAAGAGTTTCTTTTATTAGGCCTCAAGTCGGGTTATCTTTTCCTGAAAGATTAAAGAATATTAAGGGTTGTTATAAGGTTGATAAAGTTGAGCTCGCCAACGATTCGTTTAAAAAGGCGGTTTTAGTCGATGATGTCTTTACGACCGGTGCGACGATTGCGGAGTGTTCGAGGGTTTTAAAAGAGGCGGGTTTTTCCGAAATTTACGCCATAATTCTAGCCAAAGGCTAAAGATTGAGGTCTTTACAAATATGCTTATTGATGATATGATGCTTAGGCGAAAAAGCGGATGAAAGTTTATTAAAAGTTAATCTTGGAGAGGTGGCAGAGCGGTTGAATGCGTCAGTCTTGAAAACTGAAGTCCCCTTAAAAGGACCGCGAGTTCGAATCTCGCCCTCTCCGAACGAGCCCTCTCTAAATGGAATGTAGTATAGTGAGAGGGGGAACTAGCTAATTATTTGGCTTTGATGTTGGTTGAAAATTTAATCTTGGAGAGGTGGCTGAGCGGCTGAAAGCGGCGGTTTGCTAAACCGTTGTATGTCTTTTTGGGCGTACCGCGAGTTCGAATCTCGCCCTCTCCGAACGTAACGAAGTGCAGTATTTTAAAATATAAATAAGAGTTTACAACTAACTCTAAAAACATATGGAAGGTGAAAAAAGAAATTATACGGAAGCAGTTTTTTCTTGGCAACATCAGGAGTTCGTACCGTATAAAAAAAGCATTTGGTGGTACGGTATTTCGATTGCCGTTCTCGCACTTGCGGTTTGGGCATCGGTATTTTTTAATAATATTATGTTCGGCGTTTTTCTCGTCCTTTTTTATCTCGTTGTCTTATTGACGGATAAGGAAATTCCGGAGATGATTGAATTTACGATTACGCCTGACGGCTTAAAAGCCGGAAAGCTTTTCCATTATTATAAAGATGTTGATCATTTTTATGTCATCTATAAGAAAGACGGCGTAAAAAATCTTTATTTTGAATTTAGGAATCCGATTAAGGGGCGATTGATTGTTCCGCTTGAAGATCAGGACGCAGTCGCTATAAGGGATTTTTTACTTAAGTATGTTAAAGAAGATTTAGACCGGGAAGAGGAGCCTTTTTCCGAGCAGATAAGAAGAATTTTTCGGCTTTAAGATAAAACTAAGCCGATTGCGCACTCGTAGCTTAGCTGGATAAAGCGTCGGCTTGCGGAGCCGGAGATCACAGGTTCGAATCCTGTCGGGTGCAAAAATAACGGCTAACTGTTCCGCGTCTTTGCGGTTAGGGAATAAAAATATGAAGCTATCCTTAAAAACCAAGGTAGGCGAATTGGGAAAAACTGAAAAAAGGCTTTCAAATAAATTAAAGAAATTAGGAATTGAGACGCTTGGCGATCTCATTTTTTATTATCCGTTCAGGTATGACGATTACAGCCGGATAGTAAAAATCTCAGAACTTAAACCTAATGAGACGGTTTCCATAAGGGGCAGGATAGAATTGATAGCTAGTAAGAGAACAAGATCAAAAAGATTAAGCATTACTGAATGCCTAGTTAATGATGAGACGGGTTCGATTAAAGTCGTTTGGTTCAATCAGTCTTGGCTAAGTAAAAGCTTTTTACCCGGCGATGAGGTTTTAATCTCCGGAAAAACTTCCGAGGACATGTTCGGCGTTTCTTTTAATTCGCCTTTGATTGAGAAAGCTAATCGATCTTCTTCCGTCTTTGGCAGTATTCAGCCGGTTTATCCCTTGACCGCCGGACTATCTTCACGCCAGCTCTCTCTTATTATCAAATCGGGATTAGGAAGGATTGAAATCGAGGAAAGCCTGCCTGAGCCTCTCGTTAAGAAATACGGCTTATTATTTCTTCCTCAGGCGGTTAAGAATATTCATTTTCCAAAAAACGAGGCGGAACTAAGCCAGGCTAAAAAGAGGTTGTCTTTTGATGAATTATTTTACATCCAGCTTTGGTCACAGTCGCTTAAAAGAAAGAACGCCTCAACTCCGGCCAGTATCGTTGATTTTAATGAAGAAAAAACGAAAGCTTTAGTTAACTCCTTGCCTTTTGAATTGACTCTTGATCAAAAGAAAACTGCTTGGGAAATAATTAAGGATATGAAAAAGCCTTATCCGATGAATCGGTTGCTTGAGGGCGATGTCGGTAGCGGTAAGACGCTCGTAGCCTTTATAGCCGCTTATAATGCCGCTTTAGGAAAGGGGCAGACGGTTTTTATGGCGCCGACGGAAATATTGGCTTCCCAGCATTATCAGGGAGCTTTAAAATTATTTAAAGACAGAGGAATAGATATGGCCTTAATTACCAGGACTCAAAAGAGTTATAACGGCGAAGAGAAAACGGAAAAGGAAATGCTCGACTTGGTTGCCAAGGGAGAAGTCGGGATGATTTTCGGGACTCATTCGCTAATTCAAGATAAGATAATATTTAAGAATTTGGTTTTAGTTGTTGTTGATGAACAGCATCGTTTCGGCGTTGAACAACGGAAAAAGCTGAAAGAAAAAGCGGGAGAAAAAAATCCTCATTTTCTTTCAATGACGGCGACACCGATTCCTCGGACTTTAGCCTTAGCTTTTTACGGTGATCTTAGCCTCTCAATCATTAAGCAAATGCCGAAGGGTCGGAAAAAGATAATAACGAAAGTCGTGAGCGAGGAAAAGCGCGAGTTAGCTTATAAATTTATGAGAGAACAGGTCAATCTCGGGCGGCAAGTTTTTGTCGTTTGTCCGCTTATCGATCAGTCCGATAAGTTAGGCGCTAAATCGACGAAAGAAGAATTTGAGCGATTAGACGCCCATGTTTTTCCTGAGATAAAAATGGGGATGCTTCATGGAAAATTAAAGCCGGAAGCGAAGGAGGCGGTTTTGAAGGATTTTTATGAAGGTCGAGTTAAAATATTGGTTTCCACTTCCGTTATCGAAGTCGGAATTGATGTTCCTAATGCTAATATTATGATGATCGAGGGGGCTGAAAGATTCGGCCTTTCACAGCTTCATCAATTCCGCGGCCGAGTTGGTAGAGGCGAACATCAGTCTTATTGCTTTCTATTCAGCTCGACGGAAGATGAGAGAGTGCTTAGCCGGCTTAATCATTTAGTGACTTGCAGTGATGGCTTCGAATTGGCTAATGCTGATTTACAGCTTCGTGGCGCCGGAGATGTTTTCGGACGGGAGCAATCAGGTTATAATTCTTTAAGGTTGGCGGATATTAATGATCTTGAGGGGATAAAAAAAGCGGGGGAGGCCGCGAATGATTTTCTTGATAATTACCGATTGGAGGATTATAAGTTAGTAAAAAATAAATTAGAGGAGTTTGATTTTGTCGATCATTTGGAGTAGGGGTCAACTCAACTTATCGGTCGCTTCCTTTAGAGTTCGGGCTTTTATAATTAGTCCGTTTTTTAAATCCTTAATATTCTTCGCTTCAGGAATAATTATCCTTTTAAAGCCCATTTTCTCCGCTTCGGCGATTATTTTATCGATCATCGGCACATTCCTAATCTCGCCGCTTAGGCCTATTTCCCCGACGGCAAAGATTTTTTCTTTCTGATTGATATTCTCATTGGCTGAATAAATGGCTAAGGCCGCTGCTAAGTCGGCTGAAGATTCTTTTATTTTTAATCCGGAGGTCACATTTAAATAAATATCGCTGGCGCCAAGATTATTCTTAACTGTTTTGCTTAAGACGGCGATAATCATTTGCAGCCTGTTTAAATCGAAGCCAGAAGCTTTTCTTTGGGGATAGCCGAAACTTGTTTTATTAGTTAAGGATTGGATTTCAATTAAAAACGGGCGGCTACCCTCTATAACGGCGGTAGTAATATTGCCGGGCAAGTTATCGGTCGAGGAATCGAAAAAAGCTTCCGAAGGATTTCTTACTTCCCTAAGACCGTCAGTAGTCATTTCAAAAACGCCTATTTCGCCGGTTGAACCGAAACGATTTTTAACACTTCGCAGTATTTTATAAAAATTTTGATTGTCATTTTCAAGGTAGAGGACGGCATCGACTAAGTGTTCTAAGGTTTTTGGGCCGGCGACCATGCCGTCTTTAGTTACGTGGCCGACGATTATAATAGAGATGTTATTTTCCTTGGCTAGAGCCATCAACTTTACAGTACAGGCGGTTATTTGATTGATACTACCGGAAGCGGAATCGATTTCGGAACTGCCGATTGTTTGGATGGAGTCGATAATAATCAATTCCGGCCTTGATTCCTTGGCGGTTGCAATAATCTTTTCTAAATTGGTTTGAGGTAGGAAATTTATCTTGGTTAGGTCAAGACCGAGCCTTTCTGCCCTTATTTTCACTTGTTCAGCCGATTCTTCACCTGAGGCATAAATATTATTTTCTATCTTATTAAGGACTTGAAGCGCTA
>CAZEKG010000002.1:35822-71115 GCA_964512625.1 uncultured Gammaproteobacteria bacterium
GTCGGATGGACTCTCGCCCCGTCATCCCTGCGGACGCCGGGATCTCCGCCGAGGAGGATTAGCGATCCCTTAACTATTCCACCGCCGAGGACGCGATCAATTTCTTCGTTGCCTGATTTTATTCTTGGGCCGTTTTTCGATTCAACCTTATCAAGAGTTAATAGTTTATCCGGCGAGGCTTTTATTTCTATCTTATCCATTTCTTTCATTTCTTCGCTAAGAGTTCCCCAGGCGCCGCATTCTAAACAGCGCCCCTGCCATTTAGGTGATTGGGCGCCGCATTTTGAACAAGTATATATTTTTGTCAGTTTTATTTTCATTTATTTGCCGCCAGTGTCTACGTGGATACATTCTAGAATCGATGGATCACTGGCGTTATATTCCATTATTAGGCGATAAGGTTGATTATTAGTAGTTGTCATATTATAAATTCTATTAATTCTACCACCGTCATTTTCTGTAACATCTGGTTGTTTTCCAGCTATCATTTCATTAAAGCAACTTACGGCGGAGGGGTTTGTTCTGGGGCCGAAATCTATAGCTTGATTAGATCCATGATATCCAGAATCTCCTTCGCGATACATACTGGTCGCAGTAAGGTTTCCACATTTACTTGATACATCCTGTATTACTTTAAATAAATTTAAAGTTGGAGTGCCTACAGTTACTCCCGGAGCTACATATATATTAGGAAGTGATGCAGCTCCTAAGGAGGTTCTCTCTGATTGAGGTATATTGGCAGAGGCTTGATCGGTCGCTATAGAAGAGCTTTCATCTCCGACATAACTAACTTGATTTAACCCCGGCGTATTAATACTCAATAAATTAGGATTAATGATTTGTAAAATAGTGAAAGAAAGAAAAGCTAACGCTAAACCGATTAAGGCTGATTGAATACCTTCCTTAGCTTCTCCTATCTTGCCTGAATTGCCTTGAGAGGTTAGCCATTTAAATCCTGACCACATGATCATAACCGTCGCAATAATCCCGACCCCGCCGATAATGAAGCTATACCAAACGCTGACATAAGTTCCCAGCGGATTGGCTCCCGGACCGTATTCGACTCTAGTTAATCCTCCAATATTAATATTTAAGCAATAGGTTCCTGAACCGTCGCCAGTATAACCGCAACCTGCGTTTGCTGTCGGCGCATTCTCACTTCCAGCAGGAGTTGATCCAGGAGGAGTGGCTTGCGCAAAAGCGATAAAAGGAATGGCCATGAATATGACCACTATTATCGAAGCAATTATTTTTATTTTAGTTGTTATTTTGCGGATAGGTTTCATTATAGTAATTATAGTAGGAATTGGTATTGGCAACATAATTTTGGGTTTCAACTAAGCCTCCAGGGTTGATGCAACATTGATAACCTCTTACTCCTGGGGTTGGACAATCTCGGCTTTGACCTAAAGCTCTTCCTTCTTTTGAGCTATATCCGGCATTGTAACCCGCGAAGATATCACTTCTTCCTAAGCCGCTTTGATTTTTAGAAATGTATTTAGCGGCTAATTCAATACTTAAAGATTGATTACTAATTAATTCTTGACTACCAACGTCTCTTCCGGCTAGCCAAGAGGCGGTTGATGGTAAGATTTGCATTAAACCTGCAGCACCTTTATTGCTTATGGTTTCCGGCTTACCTCTTGATTCGGCTGCTGCAATGGCTCTTAGTATATTGGGACTAACCCCATATTCTTTGCCATATTTGTCAAATAAAGCATTTTGCTCGTCGGTAAAATTAACTCCAGGATTTTGCATTCCGGAAGTATTTCCAAAATCTATTATGTTATTACTGTTGTTTTCACATGGCTTTGATGTTTTACCTGATTCACCGGTTCGCGATCCTGGAGTATCGCCGGAAGTCGGAGTACCTTGACTGCCTGGCAACTCTTTATAATCGACGGGCTCCAACCCCGGAGTATTAATACTTAATAAATTAGGATTAATGATTTGTAAAATAGTGAAAGAAAGAAAAGCTAAAGCTAAACCGATTAAGGCTGATTGAATACCTTCTTTAGCTTCTCCTATCTTGCCTGAATTGCCTTGGGAAGTTAGCCATTTAAATCCTGACCACATAATCATAACCGTCGCAATAATCCCGACCCCGCCGATAATGAAGCTATACCAAACGCTGACATAAGTTCCCAGCGGATTGGCTCCCGGACCGTATGGTACATTATTTATTTCGCCGATATTTATATTAAGGCAATAAATTCCTTTGCCGTTCCCCTCATAGCCACAGTCTTGAGCCATAGCTAAAAAAGGACTGAAGATAATAAAAAAAACAACGAAAGCGATTAAGCCGGGAATATTTTTTTTATTTAGCCAAGGTCCCATTATTTTTTATTTATTTCTATCTCGATCAATTTTTCTATATCTTGTTCTGAGGCGATACCCATGATTTCCTGTTGGTTGATATAAATATGTGGTGTCGCTTCGATCATTAGTTTATCTGCTTCTTTAATATCTTGATTAATTAAATTGATTGTTTTACTGCCGTTAAGACAAGCGCTAAAAGCTTCCTGATTCAATTTTAAAGAAGAGCTGATTTTTATTAGGTTCTCTTTAGAAAAGTTTGTCTCACCACTCCAAAGGGCTTGCTGGTAAGGCCAAAACTGCCCCTGTTCTTGGGCGCAACGGGAGGCGATATGGGCGAGTGTCGCTCCCGGGTATTGATCTTCTAAAGGCAAGTCTTTCCAAATAAGCGCGATTTGATCTCCGTATTTTTTCACTACCTTTTCTAAAACTTGATGCATCAACTTACTATACGGGCAACCGAAACTGTTATATTCGGCAATGATAACTTTAGCTCCCTTTTTTCCCGAAAGAGGAGAGGTTTTTTCAACAATCGGATAGGCTGGTTTGGAGTCTTGATAGTAAGTTACCGAATTATTAGAGGTTAAGCTGCTGGCGACGGTTACTGTTTTCTCTTCTTTTTTTGAAAATAAAGACAGTAAAGATAGGAGAATAATCAAAACAGCTATAGCTCCAAGGGTTATCAGGATGAATTTTAAGTAATTTTTTTCTTTCATTTTTAAGGCAGTTGCAATTTATAGGCTCGTCCCGTATTAGTATCAGTATAAATAAGGTAATCAGAGTTTTCCGGGGCGATTATTTGGCTGATACTTTGGTTATTAGTATTGGCAATTGGTTTTTTTGCTCCGGTTGTTAAATCAATTTCATAAATTTGATCGGCAATCGTATTGGTGATTGTCCGGTCAAGACCGGCGCCGTAGGGTAGGGAAGTTGGAACCGCGCAATAAAGCTTATCTTTTCCCGAGAAAGAGCATTTATCCATCCAAGTATTTATATTTAATTGTTTTCGATTGGCGCCGATATTATCGCCGTTGGTATCCGTTATCCAAAGAGTCGGCAGGTAATTATTGCTTGGGTCATAAACGCTATAGACTATTTTTGAGCCGTCGGCTGTCCATTTTCCCTGGAAGTCCCGGCCCTCAACAATGATTGATTTGAAATTCTCGCTGTTTTGACCGACAAAATAAATTTCTGAACGATTTAAATCTTTGCCCTTGGCTACAGTAGCGACAATTTGGTTATTCGGCGACCAATTAACCGTAAATTCATCTTCCACGCCGCCGATATTCTCAATAGCTCTAGCGCCGGTGCCGTTTTCGTTGGCGATAGCTAGAAACCTATTTTCCTTATCAAGCCCCATGCTTTTAAAGACTAATTGTTGATCAGTCGGGGAGAAGTTGAATTCCTGCCAATGCTTCGGCAGGGTTATTTGCTTATTAGTTGTAAAATCATAAAGAATATTTGAGCCGTCAGGATATTCTAAAACTGCTTTATTTCTTTCTCCGGACCAGGTAACATTTTGGACATTATAAAAAACGGCGCTGTTGTAATCGCTAATCTCGTTATTGCGTCCTATTGTATGAAATTTACCGTCGCTGCTGCTGTAATAAATAACATTGCCGTTCGAATCGAGGGTTGAGAAATAAGCTGGCTCGTTCGTTAATGAGGCGATGGCCGTATTTTCTTTTTGGCCGGAAGGTGTTATCGAGTTATTAGTCGCAGTATTATTTATATTATTGCCGGAAGGCAGTTGGCCGGCGGTACTGCTAACTGTATTTCTTATTCCGCCGGTTCCAGCGTCTGGTAATTGGCCGGCGGTACTGGTTGCGTTATTGCCGTTTGGATTAGCAGGAACGAAAATAGGGCGATAAAAAAACCAATAAAGAAAAAAAGCGAATAAGCAAACCGTCAGGACAAAGAAGATGATGATCCCTATTTTTTTCCAGGCAAGATTCATAGTTTTAAAATTGGTATTGAAAATATTTAATTCTTGCTGTAGAAGCCGATGGCTTGCCAAAGCATTCCCCATTGTCCGGACTTGAGAAGATTCCAGGCGGTCGCGTATGGATGGGTAATAGCATCAACGGCAGAGTAGAGGATATAGAGCATGACGGAGATAACAGCTAAAACAATCATATCAAGAATGACGAGAAGTATTATTTCCACATATTTCGCTAAATCAGGTGATAAAATTTTGCCAAATATCCAATCCTCTCCGAATTGGGCCATGCTTTTTATGAATAAGGTAAAGAAAAAATAAACATTTAACCCCAACAAGCTTAAAAGAGTCCAGTCTAGCCAAACCGATCCCCAGAGGAAAGTTAGTAGACGTCCGCTACCCATTTTAATTCCTGTTTCAGCAACCGCCTCGGCCGTTTCTCCGGCCGTTTTTTCTTCGCCTTCCCCGGCTTTTTTTAATACTGACAAAGCCGCCATTCGACCACTTTTTATACCGTCTTCCTGCGCTTCTGGGTCTTTGGAATTTTCTTTTTTAGCGTTCTCGGGTTTTTTATCTTCATCTTTAGCTAGAGGAGTTGTACCAATCGTATTGGGGGAGCTTAAATCTTGAGCTCCACCGCCTTTGTTATCAGTCTTTTCTTCTTTATCGCTTTTCGGCTTTTCCGGGGACTTTTCTTCGGGCTTATTGCTCCCTTCAAGATTTTCTACGCCGCCGCCGGATTTTCTCGCCAACGGATTCTCAGGCTCTTCTTCACTATCATTAAAAATGTCCTCTGGATTATTTTTATTGCTATCTTCTTTTTCTTCTTCTTCGGGCTGATTCTTAAGTCTAAGTTCAGAAGAATTTTCACCAGATTCTTCATTCATTTTTTCATCGACTAATTCTTCCTCGTCTTCGCTCGTTTCATCTTCTTCAACCGCCCCCGTTTTTATTGAAGAAGCAGCTCGAAGTTGAGCTCTTTTAGCGATACTTCGAGGGTCGTTAGTCGGGCCTTGTCCTTTCGGGGGATTATTTTTATTATTCGGTCCTACTAGCCGCGGGTTTTTCTTGTCTTGATTTTTCAGCCTTTTTAAAAGCGCTTCAATATCTTTAGCAGCCTCTTCTTTAGATTTAATTGTGCTTGTGGCCGGCATAATTTTTTAGAGACAAGTTCAATCAGAGTCTAATTACCTAAGGCCATGGATTACGGCCGCTTAAGGTTTGACATCCAGATTTATTATACCATTTTTTTCGCTGATTGACACATTTTTACCGGCGGTTATTTTTTCTTCCAAAATCATTTGGGAGAGGGGAGTTTCGATTAAATCGGTAATCGATTTATTTATGCCTCGGGCGCCCTGTCCGAGCTCTTGGCTTTTCTTAGCGATAATTTTTAAGGCGCTTAAGGAAAAGGTTATTTTAATTCTTTTTTTAATCAATCTCTTAGCTAGTTTTTCGCTTTCGGCTTTAGTAATCTTAACTAAATCAGCTTCTTTTAGTGGTTTGAAGAAGATTATCTTATCTAAGCGATTAAGGAATTCAGTTTTAAAGTAGTCTTTAGCCTCGGCCATAATCCGATCTTCAATCAGGCTTTTCTTATCTTCATTGAAGCCAATACTGTTTTCGCTGCCTATTTTTCTCGAGCCGAGATTGGAGGTCATGATAATGACGGTATTTTGGAAATTAATTCGGGCTCCGGCGGCGTCGGTTAAAAAACCCTCGTCAAGGACTTGGAGCAGGAGATCAAAAACATCTCGATTAGCTTTTTCTACTTCGTCTAAAAGAATGATGGAGTAGGGCTTATGCTTTACTTTCTCAGTTAAGAGGCCGCTCTCCTTATAGCCGACATATCCGGCCGGAGCGCCGATGAGTTTAGAAACATTAAATTTTTCGCCGTATTCCGACATATCGATTCGGATTAGGGCTTTCTCATCTTTAAACATATTTTCCGCCAGGACTTTAGCTAAAAAGGTTTTTCCGACGCCACTAGGACCTAAGAGGAGGAATGATGCGAGGGGCTTATTTTCTGGCGTTAAACCAGCTTTAGCTCTTTTAAGGTAATCGGTAATTTCTTTTACGGCTTCGTTTTGGCCGATTATTTTTGTCATGACTTTTTTATCAAGCACTGATAGCGATTTTTGTTCGGAAGCTGTTAAATCGCCGATCGGAATGCCTGACATTTTTGAGATTATTTTGGCTATTTCCTTAGCGCCGATTAGTGGCAAGTTTTTCATGCGTTCGGCATAAAAAGCTTTCGTTTCTTTTTCCAATAATTCAGCTATCTTAAAAAATTCCTGTTTGGCGACTAAGGCTTCGGAATATTTTTCATTTAAAATCGCTTTTCTTTTTTCTTTTTCTAAGTGGTCAAGATCGGCTTTTAGCTTTGAAATATTTTTTTCGCGCGCCGAGATTTTTTTACCGATTTTCGCGGCTGAAGAGGCTTCGTCGATAAGGTCGATCGCCTTATCAGGCAGGAATTTTTCCGGCAAGTATCTTTGACTTAGTCGGACGGCTGCTTCGATCGCTTCGTTGTCGATAGCGACGCCATGAAACTCCTCGTAATTCTTTTTAAGTCCAAGAAGGATCTTAACGGCGCTTTCGTAATCCGGTTCTTCGATTCTTACCGGCTGGAATCTTCGTTCCAGGGCCGGATCGTTTTCGATACTCTTGCGGTAATCAGCGTAAGTCGTAGCGCCGATGCAATGAATTTCGCCTCGGGCAAGAGCCGGCTTTAGGATATTAGCGGCATCCATCGAACCGGACGCGGCTCCGGCGCCGACAATGTTATGGATTTCATCTATAAAAAGAATGATGTTGGGATTTTTTTTAACCTCATCGATTATCTGTTTCAAACGGTTTTCGAATTCGCCCCGGAACATGGTGCCGGCGATGGTATTGGCAAGATCAAGAGAGTAGATTTTTTTATCCTTCAATATTCCCGGGACCTTGCCCTGAGAGATTCGTTTAGCTAGGCCTTCGACAATGGCGGTTTTACCGACTCCTGGTTCCCCAAGGATTAAGGGATTGTTTTTTGAGCGTCTGGAAAGGATTTGAATGATACGGGTTATCTCATCTTCTCGACCGATGACCGGGTCGATGTTTTTTTGCCATTTTTCGGCGGTTAAATTAGTACCGAGCACATCAAGGATGCTGGGAATTATTCCTTCCTCGTTTTCGTCTTCTTCCTCTTCGATTTTTTTAGTCAAAGTTCGGAAATTCTCAGTAATTTCTGGAAGTTTAGAAGCGCTTTTTAGCGAGGAGTTTACTTGTTGGGAGAGGTCGGGCTGAGGAATTTTAAGATCGTGGAGCAGTTTTTTTACAATTTCATCAGCTGATTGGACTAGGGCGGATAATAGATGTTCCGTCCCGATATATTTATGCTTATTAGCGTAAGCGATTTGAATGGATTTTTGGATCACTCGTTTTGATTTTTCAGAAAAATTAGGCGCGCCGGAAATGGTCTCCGTTTTAATATTTTTAGCAATCATATTTTTTATCGCCTCGGCTTTAGCTTCGCGGGAAGCGAAAAGTTCGGCGCCGACGCTGCCGCCTTGATTTATGAGGCCGTAAAGAAGATGTTCCGGTTCAATCAATGGATGATTTAATTCTAGCGCTAAAACCGCCGCATTTTTAAGCGTCTTTTTATAGTTATTGGTAAATTTATCGAAAACATTCTGAGACATAAAAGCAATTTAAAATTTATTACGCCATTTCCCTTAGCTTTTTAACGCGGTCTTCTATTGGCGGGTGAGTCGAAAAGGCTCTTGCTAATAATTTCCCGCTATTTTTAAAAGGGTTGGAAATATAAAGATGGGCGGTAGCGTTATTGGCTTTTTCCATGACCGCGGAATCGTTATTGATTTTTTCTAAAGCGCGAGCCAAGCCTTCCGGATAACGAGTTAAAAGAGCGCCGGAAGCGTCAGCCAAGTATTCTCTTTTTCTTGAAATGGCTAACTGAATCAATTGGGCGGCGATCGGAGACAGGATAATTAGAACAAAGCCGATAATCATAAAAACGGGACTGCCTTTTTCATTATCTCTTTTGCCTCCGAAAAGACTGGCTCGAAAAAACATATCAGCTAAAAGAGCGATGGTTCCAACAAGAACAATAACGATCATCATTAGCCGGATATCGTAATTTTTAACATGGGATAATTCATGGGCGATTACGCCCTCCAATTCCTCATTTTCCAATTTTCTAATGGCGCCAGCAGTAACGGC
This sequence comes from uncultured Gammaproteobacteria bacterium, assembly GCA_964512625.1. Classification (GTDB taxonomy): domain Bacteria; phylum Patescibacteriota; class Patescibacteriia; order 2-01-FULL-39-33; family 2-01-FULL-39-33; genus CAZEKG01. The sequence goes on from CAZEKG010000002.1 coordinate 44,299, forward strand.
AATCGAGGCGTGTTTTGGATCTCGGCCTGTGGCGAAAGCGTTTATTGCCTCATCAGGAATAACATAGACCTTCGGCATAGCGACTCCGGCCGTAATCGATAGGTTTTCCACCATATTCCAAAGGTAAGGGTTCTCCTCCCGCGTTTTAACTAAGATAGCGCCGGAAGTCATTAAAGCGACTTTATCTCCGCCGTAGTAGCTGAAAAGAGCCATGAAAAAAGAGATAATCAAAGCAAAAATAATCATGCTGTTGCCGTAGTTGGTCATTTGACCGATAAAATAACCTAAAACAGATATTAAGACAACGAATAAAATCATCAGCAGCCAAGTTCTTCTTTTATTGGAGTCTATTTGGTTGTACATATAATTAGTCGAAAGTAATAAGTAATTCGTATTTGCGAGCGTTAAAAAATATTGTGCCGATTTTCGGCGGGAGCGACAGGAAATTATCGCAAGCGGAGCGTCAGATAATTTCCAGGAGCGAAGCCGAATAATTTGGCCATGATTTTTTACAGCGAGCGATTTTTCTTTTTGTTAGCTTTTTCTTTGTTAAAAAAGAAAAAGTAAGAATAAGGAATCATCGGCAAACCCCCTCTTAATCTCCCCCTTGGTAAGGGGAGAAAAAATACAACCTGGGGGTGGGAATAACAATGAGAGCGAATGCCTAAAGCAGAAAACCCGCCTGCCTGCCGATGGGCAAGTAGGCAGGTCTACCTACCGGTAGGTAGGTTTATATAACTTAGAGAGAATAATTAAAACTTAACTTCAATGTTACTTTTTTCTCCCTCTTTAGCTTCAAAGAATTGATAGGCTTTGAATTTTAGGAAGCCGGAGATGAAATTGTTTGGGAAAACTTGGATTTTTGTGTTGAAATCCCGGACATTGCCGTTATAGAAGCGCCTCGAAGCCTGGATCTTATTCTCCGTATCAGAAAGCTCGTCTTGAAGTTTTAGGAAATTCTGATTAGCTTTTAAGTCCGGATAGCTTTCGGCAAGAGCGAAAATCGATTTAAGAGTTGAGGAAAGCGCATTTTCCGCCTCTGCTTTTTCTTCGGTGTTTTGGCTGGACATGGCGGTATTGCGGGCTTGGATAACTCGATCAAGAGTTTCTTTTTCATGAGAGGCGTAACCCTTTACCGTTTCGATTAAGTTCGGGATAAGATCATATCTTCGTTTAAGCTGGACATCAATATCCGACCAAGCTTCGTCCGTTCTGTTTTTTAACTTAATCAGGCCATTGTAAATGCCGATGACCCAAACTGCGAGTATCGCGACTACGGCGATAATGATCCAACTTAGGTAGTTCATATTTTTTAATTATTTTTATCTGAAGCCGGATTAATTATATTGAATCCAGACTCGATTTTATGTTATAATTTAGACAGTAATTTTGTCTGTTTAGTCAAAATACTGTATAATTAAATTATACCTTTAAGCTGTTGATAAGTCAACTTGATTAAGACTCGATAAAAAGCAATTTTTAAATTAATATATGCTGTTCTAAGGCCTTTGTTAGCCGGGAATAGCCCTAATTAAGATAATGGAAGGTGAAAAAAATATGCTAAAAAATCCCAGGCGCTTGTCCTCCGGCGCGATGTTTTTATTTTGTTTGATTTTTCTTTTATGTTTTTCTGATTCAGTTTTGGCTTGGAATGAACCGTCAGGCATTCCTCCAGGAAATAATGTCGCTGCGCCATTAAATACGGGAGGCGATAATCAAACTAAAACCGGAGGCCTTAATCTTGGTATTGTAACGACAACTCAGCTTTGCTTAGGGACTACTTGTAAATCAAGTTGGGATGGGATTAGCGGCGGGCAGTGGGTTTCGACGACGCCTCCGGCTGCGCCAGGAATATATTATCCGGGTAGAGTTGGAATAGGTGGAGATCCTCAATCGGATACACAGCTATATTTAAGGGGTAATAGCAATACTTATGGTGGTTTATATATTTATTCTCCTGATACCTCAACAACTTGGGGTATGGTATCTAATAGTTTAAATAACGGTATTTGGACTATGGGAAAAAATACAGGAATTTATGCTAATGGCTTAGAATCGGGTATAGGTGTATATGGGACAAGCGTTTCTGGTTGGTCAGGTTATTTTAATGGAGGTTTGGGTCTGTACGCTAGTAAGCTTTGTGTTGGAGGTACTTCAGTGGGTGATTGCACCTCTAATTTATCAAGTTTGACTAGTTTTTGGACTAAAAATGGCAGCAATAATATTTATAATAATAATAGTGGTGGTAATGTTGGAATTGGCACTAACAATCCACTAGATGCTTTACAAATCGGTTCTGGCATATCTTTACATAATGGAGGTCATAAAGTTATCGCTTTTGGCTGGTCTCCGGCGAGTGGTACCGCATTAATGACTGGCAAACCTTCTGAGATTAGATGGGATCCAAATAGTGGGGGCATTTCTTTTGGTACAAATGCTAATACGGTAAATGCTGGGGCTTTAAGTGGGATAGGCACGAAAGTATCCATTACGGCTGATGGTTATTTGGGTATTGGAACTACAAATCCTGATCGGCGATTAATTATTCAAGGAAGTGAACAGCGAGTTGAAAGTAGAATAGTTAATACTTCTGGGGCCAATGGTCAAAGAGCCCAATTTTGTTCTTTTATTGGAAGTTCTTATGGTTGTATATCTAGGACCGGTGATGGCGAAACTTCGAGTATAGGGCCTAATAATACTTTATTTTATAATAACGGTGCTAGCGAAGACTTTGTTTTCATGAATACTTCTGCCTTCACAGAGAAGTTAAGAATAAAAGGAAATACTGGTAATATTGGTATTGGAACTTCAAATCCCCAGGAAAGTCTTCATTTATATTCTAATGCTTCTAGTAAGCCATTAATTGAAAGAATAGATTATCAGGGAGGATCTAATAACTCATCATTAGCATTCTATGGAACTGAATTAGTGAATGAGACTGGTATTTCTGGATTTATGATTGGTACAGGGAAGAATTATCCCATAACGGGGGTTTTTAGGGCCGATCAAGTTTCTCTTCAATCAAATTTGCCAGGAGGAATTGCCATAGTAACTAGAAAAGATTTGACTGGAGGAACGACTGCTGGCGACATTGTTTTTGCCACAGATGGTTATCAGGCTAGCAACGAGAGAATGAGGATTGCAGCTAATGGTAATATTGGTATGGGAACAACAGTTTCTCCAGTAGAGGAATTAGATATAAGGCCTAATGTTGTTTCTAGTAATAATGCGACATTTTTAATGCTTAGTGGCGGCCAAGATAGTTATCAGTATTCTGGTGTTGATTTATATGATTCTACGCCCGGTAATACCGGTTATCTTTGGAGAATTACTCAAAGAAAAGTTTTTCCTGGCATTACAGCAGTAGATCACTCTTTTCAAATTCATAGCAAGGATAATAGTAATCCAGCTAATTGGACTGTTCCTGTACTAACTATTTTACCTGTTGGCGCAACCAACTCCAGTGGATTGACTAGAGCAGGTTTTATTGGTTTAAATGGAATTATTGATCCAGTTTCTCCATTGCAAGTCCAAGGTTCCTCAAATAGAGGAATGAGAATTACTTCATCCGACGGCAGTTCACGCATAACTTTTGATGCTGGAGGCAGTTATAATATGTGGAACATTGACAATAATGCCGGTAGTTTTAGGATTTTTAGAGAAACTTACAGTTCTACCGGTTCTGGCGGCGGAGGAGTAGTGGCTATGAGTATTGATGGCTCATCGGTAGCTAATTTTAATGGTGATATAGATTTAAACAGTAAGAATGCTTTCAGGGGTAATGATACATGGTTGCGATTAAATCAGGATAGTCAGTTTACTAGCGGTATTCATACGCCTGGTTTTTTTAATTCATACTCGGCTAGCGTTGGAGCGCTTTATTCTAATCCAGGAGCTGGAAATCTTCAAGTGCAAAGTAAAGTTGGTGCTGCTTTATATTGTGATCAAAATATGATTAATTGCCAAAGCATAGCATCTCTAGGTAGTGGTGGTGGAGTAGGGGGATCTGGGACCACTAATTATTTACCGAAATTTACAGCAACTAGCACTTTAGGTAATTCTATTATTTATGATAATGGAAGCTCGGTTACTATTGGTGTTTCTGGTGGAGCATCTAATTTAGTAGTTCCCGGAGATGGAACGGGTGTGGCTAGAATTGGAGATCCTGGTTTCTCGAGTGGTAATTATACGGGAATTAGTCTCAATGGGTCTTTAAGTACAGGTAATTATAATATTTTAAGTGGGGCTACTGATTACACTCTTTATATTAATCGTCCTACTGGTAATAGTATTCATTTTAGAGAAAATAATGTTACTCAAATGATGATAGCAAGCGGTGGAAATATCGGCATTGGAACGACATCTCCTGCTTCAAATACTAAATTGGAAGTCTCAAACGGCGCTGTCGGATTAAAAATTATGCCTGGACAAATGTGGAACGGTTCGGCTTGGGTAGCTGATAATAATTATGTTTCATTAGATGTTGAGGGCTCAAAAAATATAGGTATAGTTGATAATTTAGTTATCGCAGGAACTGGTAATGGCATCGTTTTTCCTGATGGAACCAAACAGACGACAGCGGCTTCCGTCGGATCAGGTTTCTCGCCATTTACCTGGAAGCATTATTTTATAACACAGGCTACTTATAATGGAAATTTAGGAGGACAAACAGGGGCTAATGCAAAATGTAATTCGGATGTAAATAAGCTGTCGGGCAGAACTTATACAGCATTTTTAGATAATAGCGATTCTTTTGTCGCGTCATACACCAAAACTCAAGACTCAATAAGGCCGATGTATTTTAATGATAAATATGGGATTCAAAGCGTGGATGGTGTTGCTACAATAGATACTCATTTTTGGAGAAAAACAAATAGTCCCAATGGGGGGGTGTGGAATGGTCCCGAAGTGGATTGTTCTAATTGGACTAGCGCTAATGCTATTGCTTGGGGTGGTGGAGCAAAATTAACTAGCCCTGGGTTTTCTACTCCTATAGCATCAAATATTAATTCAACATGGTCATGTTTTTTTCCTTGGAACTTGCTTTGCGTAGAACAGTAATTTTATTTTACTAATGCCCGAAAAAAATAAAAAAATAGCCCTCATCCTTGTCTTCGGCGCGATAATTTTATTTTTCTCCTTTTTTTATTGGTCGACCTTTATAAAAGTATCCGCTCAGACACCCTCTTATGAATTTTTCGGCTGGGCTTGGAGTGAGAATTACGGTTGGTTTTCTTTATCTTCAAAGAATTGTAAAATACCCGGTTGTACGCCTAACGGAGTTGATTATAAAGTCAAACTTGATAGCAATAATAAAATAACTGGTTATGCCTGGTCTTCAAATATCGGTTGGGTTTGTTTTGGGTCTGATTGTGATATTGATCCACCTAGCGGTCTTAAAGAAGCTAGTTTTTCCTCAACGACAGGGGAGATTATTGGCTGGGCTAAGGTATTATCTTTAGGGGATAAAGGCTGGATAAAATTAGGTTCCGAATCTTCTGTGGCGAATGTAGTTAGCCCTACCTCTCCGGCGCCTCAATGCTTTGACTGCGCTAAGAAGTGTGTCGCTACGACGACAATTCAAATAGTGGAAGGGGAGATTACTCAAGATGTCGTAGAATGCACAGAATGGTCTGAAACTGATTTCGAATCTTGCAAAACTTGTTATACAGTTACTAGATTTGATAATGCTAATATTCCCGCTGGAACACCTGATGGATTGGCGGTCTGGGGAGGTAATGGCGCTTTTTGTAGTACTTGCAGTAATTGCAGTTCAACTATTTCCCGTTCAGGTACGGGAAGTAGGATAGCTTGTAGCGCTTGCAATTCTTGTAAGCGGTATGGCTCTAATATGGAATCGGGAATTATCCATGGCTGGGGTTGGAATGGTAACGGAACAACAACTGATGGCGCCGTTGGCTGGCTCAATTTCCCTTATTCGTATACTGCTGGCATTGTTTTCCCCTGGTTAGAAACACAATACGGCTCCCTTTATTCGACGAAGAAAGTAACTCAAAAAGCGGCGGTAACCGGAAATAATGCGACTTATTGCATCTTAGCTGAGAGTATTAATTCTAATATCAAATCACTTTCTTGTGAAAGTCCGAGTATTAATAATATTAATATTAGCTATCCAGGAGAGACTAAGCAAGTTTATCGTAACGCTCTTGGTAAGATCGATGTTAAAGGCTTATTAACAACGACAACGACAGCGAGTATTAATAAGTATGGGAATAAGGTTGAAATTTTTAAAAACGATTCACTTATTCTGCCATGGAATAATAAGGTTTATTATGTTAAGGGATTGATCGTAGGTTCTAACTTAACTATATTGAACGGTACTGGAGATATTAAGGGCAACGGTACGATTATTGTTGATGGCGACTTAGTTATTAATGCTAATATCAGATATCAAAATTCAGCCGTCACAGACATTAAGAATTTAGCTTCCGTTGCTTGGATAGTTTTGGGAGATGTTATAGTTGGGCCTAATGTTACTACTACAGCCGGCGCTTTCATTGTTTTAGGCAGGGGAGGCGCCTGCCAGTATGAAAATGAAACCTCATGTAGTAGTAATGCTATTGATTATCCGAAGTATAAAAATAACGGTTACGGCATTTTCTTTAGTGGTAGCTCTTCAAACAGTTTAACAGTCTTAGGTATGATTGCCGCTAAGTCGTTTGATTTTAGGAGGAGTTACGCCGATCTTACTCAAGGCGCAGAGAGAATAATTTATGACGGACGCCTAATTGCTAATCCGCCGCCAGGCTTAAAAGGTTTTGCGGAAGGGTTGCCGATCATTAGAGATTTCTCTTATTAGTTTTTCATTTAAAATAATGTTATAATATATCAGTCAGCTTTAAAGTTTTAAGAGTTTTAATTTAATTAAAACTGAAATTAAATTTTCTATGGGATTGTTTTCCTCTAAGACAAGTTATTTAGGAATAGATATCGGCTCCTCTTCGATTAAAATCGTGGAATTGGAGAATTATAACGGCCGGCCAAGGTTGGTAACTTACGGTTTTAGCGAAAGGAAAATTTCTGAGCTCGGTTCCGGGGATCTTGTCAGTAAACCGGAAGAAGCGGCTGCGGTCGTTAAAGATATAACCGAGAAATCAAAAACTTTTTCTAAAAAAGCGATAACCGCTTTACCTAATTTTTCTGTTTTTACTTCCATACTTAACTTGCCTTATCTTTCGAAGAAAGAATTATCTTCAGCAGTAACTTGGGAAGCGAAAAAGCTTATCCCGACGCCTTTAGAAGATATTATCCTTGATTGGAAGATTGTGGAAAAGATAGAATTAAAAGGCGAAGCGGCGGCTGAAAATAGCGCTAATAATAATTTTAATAACGGCAACGGAGGGGATAACGGCTTTAAGAATGAAACTTCCCAACAGGCTATGGCCTTTAAGAAGATTTTTTCTAAGCCTCGGGAAAATCTAAAAATCCTTTTAACGGGAGCTAGTAAGAACCTTGTTAAGAAATATATCGATATCTTTACGCGGGCAGGCTTGAATCTTCTTAGTCTTGAAACGGAATCCTTCGCTCTTATCAGGTCGTTAATCGGCAATGATAAATCGATTATCGCGCTAATTGACCTTGGGGCGACGACTTCCAATATTACGATCGTTGAAAAAGGCATTCCGGTACTTAGTCGTTCAATTGATCTTGGCGGTTATGCGATTACTCAAGCCATTTCTAGTAGTCTTAACGTCAATCTTGAAAGAGCTGAGCAATTCAAGCAGGACATCATGATGGATGCGGAAACGGCGGAAAATTCCTTACCCCAAACTGTTGAAAAATCTTTTGCTTCAATCTTGAATGAAATAAAATATACCATAACTCTTTTTCAAGAACAGTCGAATAAGAAAGTGGAAAAAGTTATCTTAACGGGCGGTACTTCTCTTCTTGGCCATTTAGCTTCTTATCTTTCCAATGTTTTGAATATCAATACTTATGTAGGCGATCCTTGGGCGAGAGTAATTTATCCGACCGAGCTTAAGCCGATTCTTGATAGGCTTGGATCGAAGTTTTCTGTAGCAATAGGGCTAGCGATGAGGGATATCGAATAATCTAATTATGCCAAACATCAATTTGCTGCCGGAAGACCTCCGAGGCAAAGAAAAAAAAGAATTCGATAAGACGGCGAAACGGCCGAAGGTTTTTGATATCGAGCTTAATTCTCCCGTCGCCGAGATGAAGCCTAATTTAAATAGTGATTTACCGAAGAAGACTTTTTGGCAAAGAATTTTTGGCGATACTGATAAAAGCTCGAAAAAGCCCAAGGCTGATAAGTTTATGGCCGGTTCTCCTAACAGCGCTTATTCTGAAAAAGCGATGCCGAAAGAAAAAATCGAGTTTAAGGAGCCGAAGCTTAGCGGATCGATAAAAACGGAACCTGGAGTTAAACCGGGCGATTCCATCTTCGGTCAATCCCGTTTTCCGATTAAGGAAAAGAACGGCGCCGGAAAAGAAAGCTTTAAAGTACCTAATTTTATTTCTAAAGAATATCAGGATAAGCAATCAGCCGCTCCTAAGCCGAAAAAGATTAAAAAAGATTCTTGGACAACTTCTTTTTTCAAGCCAAAAAAAAGCAATCCGATCTTCGGCTCAAAAGTAGATGTCTTAAAAACAGTAATCGGATCAGCTAATCAATCGCCGGAAAATAGTAATAATCGAGCTACGGTTATAACTAATTCCTTCAAGCCGGCGGAAAATAATAACCATAAAAAAGAAGAAAAGATAAAGAATAAGGATAAAAAGGCGAAGACTGATAAGGCGATCGCTTTCGATATTAACCTCTTACCTCAGGAGTTGACCCTAATCAGGACTTTCAGCCTTAAGGCGCAGGTTTTTGTCTTGATTCTTTCAATAGTTATTTCAGTCGGAGTGATTACAGGCGCCTTTTTCCTCTTAAAGACTTTTCAGGACATGGCTGATTATGAAATGGCGATCAAAGTTTCCGAGATTAAAAGGCAGCAAAGCGCTTATGAAATAAATATCAAGCGCTACGAAGGCAGCCTTTCTTTAGCGAAAAAATTAGTGACTCTCGATAGCTTGCTTAAAGAGCGGGTTAAGTGGACGAAGTTCTTTACGCTACTCGAAGCTTATACTTTAAAGACTGTTTATTATACTAATTTCTCCGCCGATACTTCCGGTACTCTTTCTCTTCCGGCTCAGGCTGATAGTTATGATACTGCCGCTAAGCAAATCGTCCTACTTAAGGATAATGCGCCTGATTTTGTAAAAGAGGTTAAGGTTGAAAGCATTCAAGTCTCTTCGAGCGAGAAACAGGGGATAACCGGAGTGACTTTCGAATTGAAAGTGAAGTTGGCGGATAATGTTTTTAAAGAAATCATAGTTAAAGGAAATTAAAAATAAATGGAAAAGAGTAAAAATAAAATTTCTTCAGCGCAAATGATCAGTGTCTATATCGATCGCTATTTTAGGCTGATTATTTTTCTTTTAGTCATCTTAATCCTTTTGGCCGGTTATTTCCTTGTCTTAAACAGCCAAGTTAGTCGATACCTTAAGACTGTTCGTCAGGATCTTCCTAAACTTCAGGCGCAATACCAGGATTTAAAGCTTCAAAACGATCGCCTTAAGAAAGTCGTTGATTCTTTAACTTCTTTTACTAAGGAAGAAAGGCGCTTGATCGATACTGTTTTGCCGGCCAAGTTCGACTTTCCTTCTTTAGTCATTCAAGTTAGTAATCTAGCTAAAAGCAATGGTTTTGTCGTAACAGGGATAAGTTATGAGGAGGAAAAAGCTCCGGCGACTAAAGACGGCAAGTCGGTTGCTCCCGTTAATAGCAATTTAAAGAAGGTCAAGATTAAAGCCAATTTTTCCGGCGAAGGGTATGATCAATTCAAGAAATTAGCTCAGTCACTCGAAAAGAGCATCGTTATCTTAAATATCGATTCTTTAAGCTTCGGTGGTAACGGTAATCAATACGGTATGGAGATGACGACTTATTATTATCAAGAAACTAAATAATCTTATGAAGCAAGCGGTAAAAAACAGGCTAATGATTTACGGCTTAATCCTCGTCGCTTTTATTGCTATTATTAGTTACAGCGTTATTTCCATTATTAACGAAACGACAGCCACTTATTTTTCAACTGGCTCAACCGGCCTTAAATACGGCAGTGATGTCGCTAAAGCCCTTGATGCTAGGACGGCAGTTATCGGTGTTATTAATTCTTTAGAAAAACATGGCGCTTGGCCGATAAGCGGCGTAACTTCAAGTACTGATAGGGGTAATCCTTTTGCTCCCAACCAACCATAAAAACATGTCGCCAAAATTATTATCCCCAAAACTCAAGGATTTTTTAATCAAATCGCGGATTCTTACCGACGAGCTTGTTTTAAAATTAGAAGATGAAATAAGGAAATCCGGTAAAAACCCAGAGGATTATTTAGTAGAGCAAAAGATCATTACGCCCGATAAGCTTGCTAAGATCAAAGGTGAAGTTTATAACCTGCCCGTCGCTGATCTTTCGGAGGTTGTTGTGGATCACGATGTCTTAAACTCACTTAATCAAAAAGTTTCCAGTAATTATTTAATGGTTGTTTTCGATAAGAGCCCCGATAGTCTTAAGGTAGGTATGGTTAATCCTGATGATTTCCAGGCGCACGACGCCATCGAGTTTTTAGCCAGCCAGCAGGGCTTGAAAGCCACATATTATGCCATTTCTCTTGAGGATTTTAAAGTCATTTATAAGCAGTATAGCGCTTTTAAGAAAGAAATTGGAACAGCGCTTGAATCGGCGGCCCAAAAATTCTCAGAAAAAGAAAGGGACTTAGACTTGAATTCGAGCAATGAGGAAATCGGCGATGTGATTAAAACTGCGCCGGTCGCTAAGATTGTTTCCGTTATTATCCGCCATGCGATTGAGGGGGGTGCTTCCGATATTCATATCGAACCGGGAAGGGAAGAGAGCCGGGTCCGCTATCGCGTTGATGGTATATTACATACCTCATTGTCACTGCCCAATTATCTACATAATTCCGTTGTTTCAAGAATAAAAGTCATGGCTAACTTGAAGCTCGACGAAACTAGAGTGCCTCAAGACGGAAGAATTAGGATGCAGCTCGACAATGCCCGTGATGTAGATTTAAGAATTTCCGTTCTGCCCATGCTTAATGCTGAGAAGGTTGTTATTCGCGTTCTCGATAATTCAGCCGGTATCCCGACTTTAGCCGAGCTTGGCTATAATGATTATCATATTGAGATCATTAATCGCAATATGAAAAAGTCTTTCGGCTTATTCCTTTTAACTGGTCCGACTGGTAGTGGTAAGACTACGACTCTTTATTCCATTTTAAACATGTTAAACGGGGAGAATTCAAATATTACGACACTTGAAGATCCGATCGAGTATTATATTAATGGGATAAATCAGTCTCAAGTTAATTCTGAGGTTGGATTCACTTTTTCTCAAGGTTTAAGGGCGATTCTCCGCCAAGATCCGAATATTATTATGGTTGGAGAAATTCGAGACAATGAAACAGTGGAATTAGTTATTCACGCCGCTTTGACCGGACACTTAGTTTTTTCAACGCTTCATACTAATAATGCTTGGGGCTCTATCCCTAGGTTAATCGATATGAAAGCTGAACCATTCCTTCTTTCCTCGACTCTTAATATGGTTATGGCTCAAAGACTAGTGCGTAAAGTTTGTCCTGATTGTAAGAAAGAAGAAAAAATCCCTGATAATTTACTTCAAAGAATTAAGGTAGAGATAGATACGATACCGAAAAAACTACTAGAGGAATTCAAAGGGGAGATGAAATTCTATAAAGGCAAAGGTTGTTCTAGTTGCAGCAATACTGGATATATCGGCCGAACAGTTATTGGCGAAGTCTTAGAGCTTAGTCCGAAAATGAAGAACCTTATTTCTAAGGAATTTACCAATAGTGATGCGGAAAAATTGCTTAAGGAAGAAGGATATGTTAATTTAGTTCAAGACGGGGTTATTAAAGCTCTTAAAGGGCTGACAACCGTTGAGGAGATATTGCGCGTAGCTCAAAGTTAATTCTTATAATAATAACTGATATTTATGGCAAAGAACAAAAAAACAATTTTAATGGTGGAGGATGATGTTTTTCTCGCCGATCTTTATAAGACAAAATTCGACTTGGAGGGTTATAATGTCGTTGTTGCCTATGACGGAGAAAAAGGTTTCGAATTGGCTGTTAAAAATAAGCCCTCAATAATTTTATTGGATATTATTCTACCAAAAATGGGCGGTTTCGAGGTTTTGGAAAAATTGAAGGCAGATACATCCCTAAAGGATATTCCAGTTATTCTTTTGACTAATTTAAGCCAAAAGTCAGATGTGGACAAGGGATTAAAAATGGGCGCAGTTGATTATCTCATTAAAGCTCATTTCATGCCTTCGGAAGTTGTGGATAAGATCAAGCAGTACGGCGCTTAAATTAAACTATGCAAGCTAGTCAAAATTTAATTATCAAGAATATTTTAATGGAAGTAGTCAAGAGACGGGCTACTGATTTGCATTTTTCCGTTAGTAACTATCCGATTCTCAGAGTCGGAGGGGAGTTGATTTTTTTAGATGATCAGGAAGTGGTAACGCAAGAGTTCATGGATATTTTTACGGATTCTCTTTTTACTGAAGAGCAAAAAAAGAAGCTTGTTACCAATAAGGAGATCATCTTGACTTATGACTTCGATCGTAATCTCCGTTTCAAGATAAATATTTTTTATCAAAGAGGCTTTCTTTCAGCGACTTTAAGGCATATTCCGACTCAAGTCCCGACTATTTCTTCTTTAGGTTTAAGTCCGATCATGAAAGAGATCGCTCAATTCAAAAAAGGCTTGGTCATTGTTTCTGGCCCGTTTAGCTCTGGCCGTTCAACTACGGCCGCCGCGGTACTTGAAGAAATAAATCAAACTAGGAAAGTTTACGCTATTACGATTGAAGAGCCGATCGAATATGTTTTTACCAATAGTAAAAGCATTATCGAGCAACGAGAAGTCGGGCGGGATACGAGGTCTTTTACTGATGCATTAGCTTATTTCGAAGAAGAAGACGGTGATGTGCTTTTCTTTGAAGAAATGCGTAACTCCTTAATTATTCCGAATATTTTAGAAATAGCGAGAGGCGGAGCTTTAGTCCTTTCGACGATGAGCGCCGATTCAACCGCGAAAACTATCGCCAGGATCCTTGATAGTTTTCAAAGTTTTGATCATGAAAGAGTGCGCGATTTATTATCCTCTTCTTTGAAGGCGATTGTTTGTCAAAAACTAGTTCCTAAAATTGGTGGTGGTTTAATGGCGGTTCAGGAAATCATGATAGTTAACGAAGCGATTAAATCAATTATCGCTAAGGGTGATCCTTCTCAGATTGACAATATCATCCAAATTTCAAGAAAAGAGGGGATGATTACCTTTGATCAGGCGCTCGCCGGTTTAGTTCGAGATCGAAAAATCAGCCTTGAAGACGCTCTAGATAATTCCTCTGATCGGAAAACCTTAGAAAATTTATTAAAGAACGAATAAATGTCTATTTATTCCTATAAAGCAAGAAATAAAGGCGGCCAAGTTTTCAAAGGTCTTATAGACGCTCCTAGTGAGGATGTGGTCGCTGGCTTATTAGCTGAAAAAGGCTTAGTTATTATTGATATTGAAAGAAAAGAAGCGGGTGATCTCGGCTCTTTTTCCTTCGGCTTTTTTCATAGCGTAAAAATAAAAGATCTAGTTATTTTTTTTCGACAGCTTTCAGTTATGATCGAGGCTAACTTGCCGATCGTTAAGTCCCTAAGGATTTTAATCAAACAAACAGAAAATCCTTATTTAAAAACGGTTGTTGCTGATATAACGGATAATGTCGACGGGGGAGGTAGCTTATCCTCTGCTATGGAAGTTTTCCCCAAGATTTTTCCCCCTTTTTATACTAATATTATTCGCTCCGGAGAAACTTCCGGTCGTTTAAGCGAGGTTCTTTCTTATCTTGCTGATCAGCAAGAGAAAGATTATGAGCTTCAATCGAAGATTAAGGGCGCTATGGTTTACCCGGCTTTTATCGTTAGTGGCTTGCTTATTGTCGGCTTTATCGTTATGACCTTCGTTGTTCCTCAAATGACGGCGATGATTAAGGAGTCGGGTACGGAGTTGCCTTTTATTACTAAAGCCTTAATTTTCATTTCCGGCATTTTTTCTTCTTATTGGTGGTTGATGATTGCGGCTTTCTTCGGACTCAGTTTTCTTTTTATTTCTTATACTAGAACTAGTCGGGGCAAAAAAGAGATGGATTTAATCAAAATTAACCTGCCGATTTTTGGTTCTATTTTCCGCTATATCTATATTGTCCGCATCACTCAAAGCTTTAGTACTTTAATTAAAGGCGGCGTACCAATTGCTCGAGCCCTAGAGATTGTTAAGAATGTCGTTGATAATCGGATTTATTATGATATGATTACAGAGACGATTAAAGAGGTTGAAGAAGGCAACCCCATCGCTGAAAGCTTCAGTCGTAATACATATGTACCGACTATGGTCAGTCAAATGATTGCTATCGGAGAAGAAACGGGAAAACTGGAAGAAGTCTTGGAGCGGGTTACGGAATTCTATACTAGGGAAGTCTCTAGTAAGGTTGCCAATCTTTCCGTTTTAATTGAGCCTTTGATCATGGTTGTTCTTGGTGTCGCGGTCGGGTTTTTCGTGGCGGCCATTATTCTTCCGATGTGGCAATTATCGGCTAGTATGTAATTATCTTATTTGGTATTTTGTGCTATAATTACTAAGGAAATAGTTGTGGATAAGCTTAACTTTAAAAAGGTCGGAAGCTGTGTCCCGATTAAGATATTATTTAATCCACTCGCGAGTGGTAAAAATTGATTAAATAATAATTAAATAAAAAGATATATGAGAAATAAAGGTTTTACGCTTATTGAACTTTTGGTTGTTATCGCTATTATCGGCGTCCTTTCTTCTTTGGCGGTTGTTTCTTTAAACAATGCTAGGGGCAAGGCTAATGATGTAAAGGTACAGTCAAACGTTACTACAGCTTCGACTAATTTAGAGCTCAAAAGAGCTGATGGTATAACTATAGATGCAGCCATAGTTAGCTCAACTGTAGACGCTCTAGGAGCTCCGGCTTGCCAGGGTTCTTCTTGGCTTGCCAATCCTGATGGTAATTATGATAATGTTGCTATTTATGCTAAGTTTTGCTCTACTCAGGCCGGCAATCACGACATTGCTGATGTATTCTGTTCAGATACTAGCGGATTTAGAGGAACTACTACTGCTGCTTTAGCTGGAGCTGGTACCTTAGGAAAGTGTCAAGAATAGTAATCTTAATTTTCCAAACCCCTCCTCTTCGGAGGGGTTTTTGTTTTGGCCACTTCTTGGTATAATTAAGAGATAAAAATAAAGACCAGTATGAGGCAAAGGTTAATTTTTAAAACTGCTGCTTATATCCTAGTTTTCGGGTTGCTTTTAAGTATGTTAATCTTTTTTCTTAACTATCAAGAGGCGAAAAAAAGGGATTATCAAAGGCTCGAAGATATGAAATCTTTCCAAACAGCCATGATAGCTTATTACGGAAAATTCAATACTTTTTTAATTCCTGATTGTCCGGCTAACGCAGCCCTTAACTATTGTCTTGGCCAAGGGGATAAGAAAGTAGATTTTTCTCGTTTAATCGATCCGCTGAATTCCGGTGTCTATCAATACTTAGTTATTAATACCGATGAAGGCGATTTCGCGGTTAAATTCTCTTTAGAAACCGGAATGGCCGGTCTGCCTTCAGGCGAGTATTTAATGACTAAGGAGGGGATTAGGAAATAGGGAGAGTTAATTTTCAATAAATAATGAATTGATTTCTAATGTCCTTAGTATATCTTCTAATTTTCATCATCGGACTTATTATCGGTAGCTTCCTTAATGTCGTTATTTTAAGGCTACGAAGCGGCGAGGGCTGGATTTTTTCCCGTTCGAAATGCCCGAATTGCTCTTTTGTTTTAAAGCCGAAAGACTTGATTCCCGTTTTAAGCTTTATTTTTCTTAAGCGACACTGTCGTAATTGCGGCGAAAAGATTTCCTGGCAATATCCGCTAGTCGAATTGGCGGTCGGTTTTCTTTTTACTTTCGCTTTTTATCGTTATTTTTCGAGCGGTCAGGCCTTTATGGAATTTAACAGCTGGCTTAACGTTTTAAGGGATTGGGTTTTAATCGGCTTTTTAACGGTTATTTTTATTTATGATCTTAGGTGGCAGGAAATTCCAGATGAAGTCAGTCTTCCGGCTATCGCTGTTATTTTTATTTTTAACTGCTTTTTAGGTTTCAATCCCAGCTTGCTCTTATTGTCTGGCTTGACCGGCGGCTTATTCTTCGCTGCTCAGCATATTTTTTCCAAAGGGAGATGGGTCGGCAGCGGCGATATCCGTTTGGGAGCCTTAATGGGAGTTACGCTCTCTTGGCCGGGAATCCTAACGGCATTGATGCTGGCTTATATCTCGGGAGCGATTGTCGGCCTTGGGCTTTTAATCAATAAGAAAAAGACTTTGAAATCGGAATTGGCTTTTGGGACTTTTCTTTCGGTTGCAACTTTAATCAGCTTATATTTCGGAACGGATATAGTGAATTGGTATTTTTCTATTTTTTATGCGTTTTGATAAAAAAAACGGTTTTACCTTAATCGAATTATTGATTGTTGTTGCCATAACCGGTATCATGTCTTCTTTTGCGGTTATTAATTTTAGCGTTAATAGTCAGCGCCGCGATTTAGCTAATGAGGCTTTAAAAGTTTTAGACGGTCTTAAGCAAACGCAAACCCTCGCTTTATCAGGTCAGCAAAATAACGGCTTAGTAACCGAGAGTTATAAGTTTAAGATAGGTGCTTGCGAATCTTCCGCCTGCTCATATAATATTATTGCCAGTAGCACGCCTCCGACGACGATGATTACTCAAGCCCTAACTAAATCTTCGATTTCTAATGCTGTCGAGATTACTTTTAAGATTCCCAGGGGAGATATTATTAGTCCTATAAGTCAAACAATTATCACTATTAGTCATAAAAATAGTAGTAGCTTAAAAAGCTGTATTAAAATTGAGTCGGTTTCTGGAAAAATGGAGATTATTACTTGTCCTTAAAAATGGAGAAAAATAAAAAGAAAATAAAAGGCATTAGCTTATTGGAGCTGATTATCGCAATCGGCGTTATTTCGGTCGGCCTTTTTAGTGTTTGGGCTTTATTTTTAGCTAATTTTAATGCGGAACAGGAGGCGGAAATGAGAAGTCTCGGCGCTAATCTCGGCCGAGAAGGGATCGAGGCGGTAAAAAATATAAGGGATAGTAATTGGCTGAAAATTGATGAAAATGTGACTGTAGCTTCGGGCAATTTAATTCCTTGGGATAGCGGTTTATCATTAATACATCAAGGAAAAATTGAAAATTTATTGTCAGGAGGAACTGATCAAGAACTCGTTTTTAATCAAGCTACCTGGGAAACCGCTAGACTTTATTTAAAAGACGGTTTTTATACTCATGATTCGTCTGGTTCTTCAACGCCTTATTCAAGACTGATAACCTTGAGAGCGATTTGTTGTCCCGATACAGAACCAGATTTAAAATGTGATAATTTTAATAATGATTTTACTCGTAGTATTGATCAATCATGTTCTTCTGGATTATTAAAAGTAGGAATTGATGTGACTTCCGAGGTGCGCTGGATCGTTGCCGGCAAGCCGCGCAAAGTTATTTATGAGGATCAATTATTTAATTGGAAATAATGAAAATAAATATTAAAAAACCCGGTTTTACGCTAGTTGAGACCTTAATTGCCTTAAGTATTTTCGCTATTCTCTCTGTTATTGTTTCTTCTATTTATATCCAGGCCAATCATCTTCAGCAAAGGATTTCTAATCTTCAAAAGCTTCAAAATGAGGGACGCTATATGATGGAAAAAATGGCCCGAGAAATCAGAGGCCGGGAAATAAAGCTCAATTATGATTTAACTAATCCGACTTCGACGCTAGCTTTCAATAAAGATGAAGAAGATAATCTCGTTAGGATTTATTGGGATAATAATAATTTAGTTTATGATTTAAACGGAGCGACTTCAACCCTGAATTCTTTAGGGATCGCGGTTTTAGACGCTAAGTTTTCGATTTATCCGACTACTGATCCTTTTAGCTTAATTCCGTTTTCCAATATCCAGCCGCGAGTTACTATGATGTTGAAAATCAAGAATTTAGACGGCCGAGCCGAGTATCAAAAAACCCTAACTATTCAAACCACTATTTCCAGTAAAAATTACAAGCGATGATTGAATCAAGAAAAAAACCTAGCGGAGTTATTCTTATTACGGCGATGATTATTCTCGCCATTCTTTTATCGATTTCTATGGCTTTTGCCAGTATTATTATTTCCGATATTAGGCAAGCGGATACGATAGATGATGCTGTCGGCGCTTATTACGGCGCGGAAGCCGGAATGGAGAAGTCGCTTTATCTTTTAAGAAAGAATGAAACGATTAAGTATGTCGGAACTTATGGAACTTCTGATCCTACTAAGCTTTTAGGAATTGATTACATGACGAACACTAACTCGACTAAATTAGCCAGTAGCTCGGCTAGTTGGAGTATTGCTAGCTCAACTGATTTTGAAGCGACGGCTTTAAGGCAAAGGCTTTATGTTGGTCAGGGAGTCAAGTTTTATTTTAAGGATCGCAGTGCTAGTAATTTAGTCCGGTCTATTGGCGTTACTTGGCATAGGAATGAAGGGACTTCCGGATCGAAAATGCAAATTTCTTTTACTCAATTAAGTCCTCAGCAGAATTCTAACAATAATTATATTTATTATACTGATCGAAGCAATGTTGAAGTTAGTGATTCTAAAACCTCGCCAATTGAAAAATGTTATAAATTTTTAGATAAAAAATTAGATGGCACTGATTTACTTAATCCCATTGATTATGTAGTGGAAATAAAATCCCTCGGCTCTGGCAGCGACTATATTGACCGATTGGAGGTTCGGGGTTATTCTAATGAAGGTTGCGGGACTTATTACAATAAGGCGATTAATAATATGACTGTCCGTTCAATCGGCTCTTTCGGCCGGGCGAAGCAGGAAATTTTCGCCTCGATTCCGCCGACCGATCCGGTTTCCGGACTGCTCAGCTTCGTCTTATTTTCCGAAAGGGATATAACTAAAGATTATTAAAATGGATAAAGAAAACGCTTTAATTAGAATTAAGAAACTCGTTGATCAGCTTAAAAAGGCTGATTATGCTTATTATGTTTTAGATAAGCCGATAATGACCGATGCCGTTCGCGACTCGCTTAAGGATGAATTGGAAAAAATAGAACAGGAATTTCCCGAATTGATCACTTCCGATTCTCCGACCCAAAGAGTTGGGGGTAAGGCGCTTGGGAAATTTGGCAAGTATCGCCACAAGATTCCGAAGCATTCTTTTGATGATGTTTTTTCTTTCGAAGAAGTCGAAGAATTCGATAAAAGGATCAGGAAGTTTTTAGGTTTAAGCTCTTCTGCGGAGCTGGAGTATGTTTGCGAATTAAAAATCGACGGCCTCAATATGTCTTTTATTTATGAAGACGGCTTATTAGTTAAGGCGGTAACTCGAGGCGACGGTTTTGTTGGCGAAGTCGTTACTCATACGGTTCGCGCTATCGGCAGTGTGCCTCTCGGGCTGGATGATAAGTTGAATATCGAGGTTGGAGGAGAGGTCTATATGCCGGAAAAAAGCTTTGAAGCTTTGAATAAGGAACAGGTGAAGCGGGGTGAACAGGCTTTCGCTAATCCGCGAAACGCCGCCGCCGGAACTGTCCGTCAACTTGATCCGAAGATCGCCGCGGCTCGCGATCTCGATACTTTTATGTGGACGATTTATAACTACCGCGATTTCGGCTTAGAAAATCAGGATGAGGTTTTAGAAAAAATGAAGGAGCTCGGCTTTAAAGTCAATCCTAATTATAAAAAAGTAAAAAATATTAAAGAGACGCTTTCTTATTTTAAGCATTGGGCGGATAATCGCTCGAAACTCCCTTATCAAATCGACGGCATTGTCATTAAGGTTAATAATCTTGAGTATCAAGAACGGCTTGGCCGGACAGCGAAGCATGTTCGTTGGGCGGCGGCTTATAAATTCCCCGCCGAGCAAGTAACGACGGTTGTTGAGGATATTTCTATCCAGGTTGGCCGAACAGGAATTTTAACTCCAGTTGCTCATCTTAAGCCGGTCGCTTTAGCTGGCAGTATTGTTAAACGAGCGACGCTCCATAATCAGGATGAAATCGATCGCTTGGATGTAAGAATCGGGGATACGGTTATTATCCAAAAAGCTGGTGACATTATTCCCGATATCGTAGAGGTTTTACCATTAATGAGAAGCGGTCAGGAAAAGAAATTCAAGATGCCGGATAAATGTCCGGTTTGCGATAGTCCAGTCGCTCAAAAAACAGGGGAGGTTGGTTATTATTGTTCCAATAAGAATTGTTTTGCGGTTACTAAGGAAAATCTTTATCATTTCGTTTCTAAAAATGCTTTTGATATTGTCGGTTTAGGGCCTAGTATTATGGATCGGTTGAATGAGATCGGTTTGATCGAGGATGTGGCTGATATTTTTACTTTAAAAGAGGAGGATCTTATCGGCTTGGAGCGGTTTGCTGATAAGTCGGTCGCTAATCTTATAAACTCAATTAGTAAAGCGAAGCAAACGACCTTAGGCCGATTTATTTATGCTTTAGGGATTAGGCATGTCGGAGAGGAAACGGCCCTAACACTCGCTAAGCAATTCAAAAATGAAAAGAAGCATTTCAAGGTTAAAGATTTTCAGGAATTTTTTTCTAAGCTTAGCATTGAAGATCTTGAGCAGAACGACGATATCGGTCCGGTCGTCGCTAAGAGTATTTATGAGTGGCTAAGGGAAAAGCACAATATAAAATTACTTAATAAATTAAATGAGGTCGGAATTGAACTTAATAATCCGATGGATTTTACCAATGGGAAGCTATCCGGCTTGACTTTCGTCTTGACTGGCGAATTAGAAACCCTATCGCGCGATGAAGCTAAGGAAAAGATTAGGAATCTTGGCGGTAATGTTTCGTCCTCAGTCAGTAAAAAGACTAGCTACGTCGTTATCGGTGACAATCCAGGATCTAAGTATGTTAAGGCGAAGGAATTAGGGGTAAAGATTATTGAAGAAAAAGAATTCTTGGAGTTGATAGGCTAACGAGAAAGGAAAAATTTTATAAAAAGGAAAAGGCTCACCTGTTTAGGGTGAGCCTTGTGTTTTATGGGCGGAAAGAGCGCACAACAACTTACTTGGGGGAGGAGTACGGGGTGTTGTTGGAGGCATATAGCCTTTTTCTTTTCTCGCGGGGGAACGAGTAGGAAAAGCGCTCTTTCCACTTAGAAAGATTGAGAGTAAGGTGCCGGCAGGCCTCGAGAAGGGAGGAGTTGGTTCTGTTTGGTGCTTCTTGTCTCCAGTCGGAAGGAGGTTCGCACTCTACAAAACGGCCGCGGCAGGGTCGGTTCAGAAGGCTAGGAAGGGTCGTTCACATGGGGATGTAAACAAACCCAGGCGTAGACTGAAACAGCATTCCTCGAGCCGTAGGCTGCGGGTTAGACAAGCTGGAACGAGAAGTTATCCGCCAGCTCTTCAGGTCTTTAACCGTGCTTTTCAGCGAGTTTCATGCTGTTGTCCGCTCTTCCAAAGCCGACTTTCCTTACTCTCAACATCGTAATCAAGGTACAAGTCCGTAGTCGTTTAATTCGACTGACAACTACTATGCTATAACATTTTCATAATTATGTCAAGTTATTGGACTTTTATGGTTAAATATAGCTTAGATAAGATAAATATTAAAATAATTCAAGGGACTGGTTTAAGCTTGCCAGAGAGTCTTATAAATGATAAAATCACTCTGTATTAATAAGATAAGCTATGAAATTAACTAAAGAGGAAGTCGAACATATTGCCGTTTTAGCTCGGCTTAACCTGACTGAGGAAGAAAAAACGACTTATGGCGGACAATTGTCTGATATCTTAGGCTATGTGGAAAAGATGCAAAGCGTCGATACGGAAAAAGTAGAAGAAACTTCCCAGGTTACTGGATTGACTAATGTTATGAGGGAGGATGAAGTTATTGAGTCGGAAATTCATGAAGAGTTAGTGGCTTGCGCCCCGGTTAATGGCGATGGCTATATAAAAATTCCTAAAGTTTTTGAGCATAAATAGGTAGGAGTCAGAACTTTATTAGATTGAAATTAGAAATTAATATTTTATGTCTGAGCTTCATAAATTAACTTTGTTGGAATCTTTTACCGGTTTACGGGAGAAAAAGTTTTCTAGCGAGGAATTGACTAAGGCCTGCCTTGATCAGGTAAAAAAATATGATGAAACCGTCAAATCTTTTATTACTGTAGATAGCGAAGGGGCAATTAAGTCCGCTAAGGCGGTTGATAATAAGCTAGCTAATGGCGAGAGTTTGAGTCCTCTGGCCGGTATTCCGGTTGCGATTAAGGATCTATTTTGTACTAAAGATTTAAAATCAACCGGCGCTTCAAAAATTCTCGAGGATTATGTTCCACCTTTTGATGCGACTGCGGTTAAGAAGCTTAAAAATGAGGACGCTGTTATTATTGGCAAGACTAATCTTGATGAATTCGCCATGGGTGGCTCAACGGAAAACTCCGGTTTCTTTCCGACAAAGAATCCTTGGGATTTGGAAAGAGTACCCGGCGGCAGTTCTGGCGGTTCAGCGGCGTCTTTGGCAGCCGATATGTGTATTTATTCTCTCGGTACCGATACTGGCGGTTCGATCCGTGAGCCGGCTTCTTTTTGCGGCGTTTCCGGTTTAAAGGTTAGTTATGGCCGGGTTTCTCGTTATGGCGTAATGGCGATGACTTCTTCTCTTGATACGATCGGACCATTCGGCAAGACTGTCGAAGATATGGCGCTCGTTTTAAAATACTTGGCTGGTCGGGACGAAAAGGATTCGACCACTCCCGATATCGTTGTGGATGATTATTCGGCGGAAATTAATAAGGATATTAAGGGCCTTAAAATCGGTTTGCCGAAAGAATATTTTATCGATGGTATGGACGAGGGGGTTAGGGAAATAGTTTTAGCAGCGGCTAAGAAGTATGAGGAAATGGGCGCTGAGATCGTTGATGTCAGCTTGCCACATACGGATTTGGCTGTCGCCGCCTATTATGTTATTTGTCCGAGCGAGGTAAGTTCTAATATGGCGCGTTATGACGGCATTAAGTATGGCCATTCAAATAATAAAGATAGCGACCTTTTGAATATTTATTTAAACTCTCGCGCTGAAGGCTTTGGCCGGGAAGTGAAGCGTCGAATTATGATCGGGACTTACGCGCTTTCCGCTGGCTATTATGATGCTTACTATAAAAAAGCGATGAGAATTAGAACGTTAGTCAAGGCTGATTTTGATCAGGTCTTTAAGGTAGTTGATTTAATTTTAACGCCAGTTGCTCCGACGCCAGCTTTTAAGCTTGGCGAGAATATAAATGATCCGCTGAAGATGTATTTAGCCGATGTCTTTACTATTCCAGCTTCTTTGGCGGGTATTTGCGGTCTTTCTCTTCCCGCTGGTTTTTCAGACAAGATGCCGGTCGGCGTCCAGCTTTTAGGCAAGCGTTTCGATGAAAAAACTATTCTTCGTGCTGGACATCAATTCCAGCTCGTTACTGATTATCATAAACAGCGCCCGGCGCTTTAAGATGGTTTTCGTCTTGTTTTAAACTTGATAATTTGTTAATATTTAAGAGTCTTTAAATAATAAATAATCAAAGAAAATATGGAAGAAGTACAAAATTCAGGAAAAAATCAGCAATTCCTACTCGGTCTTTTCGCCGGTATCGCGGTTATTAGCATTATCGGCTTAATCGTTTTAGGTATTGCTTATGTCGGAAAGAATCAGCCGGCCAATAACGGGACCGATAAAGCTGCTGTTCAACAGGGGACTCAAGCTCCGGCTGGCCAACAAGCTGCCGGTCCGGTGACGGAAACACCAACTGCTCCCGGAGTTACTACTTTTTCAGTAAAAAAAGCAGCTACGGTTTGTAAAGAAGGTGGCAAGCCGGTAATTTATCTTTTTTCAACCACTTGGTGCCCTCATTGCCAATGGGTCGCCGCGACTTTCGATAAGACGGTTCAGGAATATGTAAAAGCCGGCAAGATTGTAGCTTATCATTGGGAAGTTGATACTGGAGATAATACTTTAACTTCCGATAAAGAAACTAAAATCCCAGATAGCGCCATGGCGGTTTATAATGAATTCAATCCTCAGGGTTCGATCCCGACTTATGTTCTTGGTTGCAAATATTTCCGAGTTGGTAATGGCCATGAGAGCCAGAATGATTTAAACGCGGAAGCAGCCGAGCTTAAAGCGGCAATTGACGATTTAATCAAATAAGATTTTCATGAAAGCCCCGATCTTTAAAAAGACGGGGCTTTTGCTATGGACAAAAAGTCTTAATTAGGATAGAGTATTGAGTAGTTAAGAATCATTTTAAGAAATCTTATTTGGAGAGGTCGCATAGTGGCCTAGTGCGCTCGCTTGGAAAGCGAGTAGGGTGTAAAAACCCTCGGGAGTTCGAATCTCCCCTTCTCCGAACGTAACGAAGTGAAGTGAGGGAAGGAGCGAGCCAACTGCTTGGCTCGCGTGGAGATTCGAACGCCGGAGCGATGTTTGTCGAGTTTTTCTGACGAGACAAACCGCGAGGCGGTGGCTAGACCATTTCGCCGGAAGGCGAAATGAGTCGAAGCCGAATGACCCTTCTCCGCCAATTTTCACTTTTTGTGAAATCATGGCATATTGACATCCGTATTAATTTTTTAATGAGGTTAAATCAAATGAAAGAAAAACCCTTCTTGCCTTGTATTAAGGGGAGAAAGGTCGGATTAATCTCTTAAATCATTAAAAAGGATAAAATATGAAAAAAACAACATTGGGTTTAGTGGCTTTAGCTTTAATTACAGGAGTCGGCGCTTTGTCAGTGGGAACAGTTATGGCATATCAAGGCGATTCCAATATTAAAGGTCCTAATTATTCAGTAGAACGTCACGAAGCAATGACCAAGGCTTTTGAAAATCTTGATTATGAAGCTTGGAAAAGCATTATGCAAGGAAAGGGTAGAGTGACACAGATTATAAATAAGGATAATTTTGCGAAATTCGCTGAAGCGCATCAATTGTCATTACAAGGCAAAACAGAAGAAGCGCAAAAGATCCGTCAAGAGCTCGGATTAGGTTTGCGCAATGGTTCTGGCAAGTCAGGTTGTGGAATGGGTTTTAGTAGCGGAATGAATCGTTAAAGATTATAGATTTTAAATACGCCAACATTCGATTATTATCGGGTGTTGGCATATTTGAAATGTAATTCATGGTAGAATATCAGCATGGATGATAATGAAAAATTATCTGATGAGGAAATAGTTAAAAAAGTCCGGTCAGTTGACCAGGATTTTTATGCTGTGATCATGGAAAGATATCAGGATAAGCTTATGAGGTATGCGACTAGTTTAGTTAAGGATGAGTATAAGGCTGCTGATGTGGTTCAGGGGGCTTTTATTAAAGCTTTTATTAATTTAAAGAGTTTTAATGTGGATAAAAAGTTTTCTAGCTGGATATACCGTATCGTCCATAATGAAGCGGTAAATTCCTTTTTAAAATACGAAAAAGAAATAAGGCTTCCCGATGATGTTGATTTTAAAAGCGAGGAAGATATAAGTAAGGATTTTGATCAGAAAGAAGTCATTGCTAGAGTAGAGAAATGTCTGAAAAAAATGCCATTACTTTATTCTGAGCCACTTATTCTTTTTTATATAGAAGGAAAATCATACGAGGAAATAGGTGATATATTGCGTATGCCTATGGGCACTGTCGCTACCCGCATCAGTCGAGCGAAAAAAATAATGAAAAACATATGCCGAAAGAATTGAGGGATATCTCTAGCGATGTCATGGCACAAATTCGTCAGGGAAAATTGAAAATGCATTCAAGATGGTATTTTATTTTAGGATCATTGCTTACCATAATCGGGCTGGCGTCTTCCGTCGTAGTTTCTGTGTTTTTTATTAGCTTGACCAGGTTTGTCTTGCGCACTCATGGCCCGATGGGAACATATCGATTGGAGCAATTGCTTTCCAGCTTTCCTTGGTGGGCGCCAGTACTTGCTATTGCAGGTTTAATAATCGGAATAAAGCTTCTTCGCCGGTATGATTTCTCTTATAAGAGGAAATTTTGGACGATAATTATCGGCTTCATTGCTGTAATCATGATTGCCGGGTGGATTATTGATGCGACCGGATTGAATGAGGTATGGTTGCGTCATGGTCCGATGCGGGGAATACTGAAGCAGTATATGCAAGAAAATAATATAAAGTCAAAACAAGGATGCACTAAGTATTACTTCGACCGATATTAGTTAATTTTTTGTTTCTTTACATTGTTAGCCTAAAGAGTTAGGATGTTTTTACGTACATTTTGACTAACAACTACGGGGGGAGGTTATTATGGGCAAGGTTTTTTCTTGGGATGAAATTGCTGAAAAGCGAATTCCCGATCTTCAAGGCTTCCGAGAGGTAGCTGATCGTATTCGGGAGCTTTTCGAGGATGACTCTATCCTGGCGGCGACTTTTCTTGGGACTTTTGTCGGCCATACCGGCAAAGACGATAGTCTTGAGTTGAATCCAAGGAGTGATCTCGATTGTCTTTACATCTATGATAATCAAAAGATGTGGCTGGCGCTTGGGGTTATTCAGCAAGTGAATCTTCTAGCCTACGAGAAGCATGTAACTTT
>CAZEKG010000002.1:71125-81117 GCA_964512625.1 uncultured Gammaproteobacteria bacterium
ACCATTTGATTCTGAGCCTTGCGGTTTCGGGGTTCATGGCATGGGTCCGAGTTTTATGAGACACGTCGAGAAATGCTCTCAAAACGGTGGACGAATTAAGAATGATCCTAAGGCACTGATTAAGCCGTCTGGCATTTCTTTGGAGCAGGAAGTTCATTATTACTTGGTTCACAAACTGGAAGCCTTTGAACGAGGACTGGCCCAACTTCACGAACTAAAGGAAGAAAGGCTCCATCTCTTACTTCAAAAAACGTTGGAATTTCCAATTCACTTGGCGCGTAAGCTCTTAGATCTCGCTGGAGCTGACTTGACCGATGACTCGAAGTCTCGCGTCGTTGAACTCTATCAGTCCTTAGCCGGAGAAGAGGAGTGGCAACTATTCGAAATGCTTATCGGAGCCGATCGTTACTATTCCACTCAATTGAAGCGTCAACTGGAGTATCCCAACAGGAGGACATATCAGGGCGTAATAAAATCCCTGAAAAGACAGCCGAAGTACGCCTTGGAATTGACGAAGACAGTCATTAGAAACCTTGGAGGTGTTACGATATGAAGAATCAAGAGGAGGGTAAGGTCGCTTGGACTTGTCCGTGCGGCCAAAGCGGCGAAGCGGAAAGCCGTCAAGCTCTCGAAGGAGAAATTTGCAATAAGTGCGGAGCGGCGATCTTGGCTAGGGCCGAGATTGTCATAACTTGATCAGACCGAGGAATCTCGGTCTTTTATTTTTTAAGAACTTAAAAATATGGTATAATAAAATCAATAATTTATTACGCTTCTAATTTATTTTAAAAAATATGATTTGCTTCAACTGTAAAAAACAAATCCCGGACGGCATTTCCAATTGCCCTAATTGCGGGGCACCGACTTCCGGCCCGATCCAGGTAGTGCGCGAGGTTCGAGCGAGAAGATGGCAACGCTGGGTATTTTATATCCTTTTGATTGCAGTTTTTATCGCTATGCTCGGCTATATTCTTTTTGTCTATAGCCAAAGCAATGTTCTAAATCAGCAATTGAACAAGGTTAATCAGGATTTAAGCCAAGTAAAAACTGCTCTAACCGCTAAGGAAGGCGAGGTTGGCCAAAAACAAACACAAATCGACCAACTTCAACAAACTGTAACCGAGGCTCAAAGGAATCTTGATAATAAAACCCAGGAATTAATTGATCAAACGAAGAAACAGACCGACTTACTATCTCAATATGAAAATTTTAAAGCGGAATTGGGAACGGAAAACGCTAGTACTTTTGATGCCTTACTGAAGTTAAGCGTCGGTATTTCTAATAAAGACCTAATGAGAATTCCGGTTGCCGATTATAATTTTAACGGTCCCGATACTGATGGTGACGGTCTTTCCGATATTGCTGAAAGAGCTTTTGGAACGGATATGACAAAGAAAGATACTGATGGCGATAGTCATAGTGATAAAGTAGAAATTCTTTCCGGTTATAGTCCGCTCGGCGCCGGTCGTTTGTCGATTGATCAGAAATTCGCCGATCAAAATAGAGGCAAGATCTTGCTTCAAGTCGAGGGTAAAGGCGAGGCTTGGTATGTTAATCCGAAAGACGGTAAGAGATATTTCCTTGGTCTTCCGGCTGATGCTCTAAAGGCGCTTCAAAAAATCGGCCAAGCTCTTCCGGTAATCGCGACTCCAGCAACCTCAACCGCTAAGGCTCTTCCGGTAAATAATACGACTACGAAAGCGACTTCAACAAAAAATTAAAAAGTTTTTATAAAATCGCTTCGTAATTACGAGGCGATTTTTACTTTAAGATACTACAATGCAAAGTGAGAAGGAAAAATTAGAAGCGGAGCTTTATGCTAAGACTCGCCGTTATTCGATTAAGGAGGGTGTGGCAGCTTCGGTCATGGGCGGAGTAGGTGATTCCTATCTTATTCCGTACGCCTTGGAATTGGGAGCGAAGAATATCCAAGTCGGTTTCCTATCTAGCGTCGCCGGACTACTCGGCCCTTTAATTCAAGTTATCGGTAGCCGGCTTATAGAAACTTATTCAAGGAAGAAAATTGTTTTCTTTCTTGTTTTAGCTCATGCTGCTTCTTGGCTTTTATTTTTCGGTTTAGGTCTTTGGTACTTATTGGGAGATAAGAATATTTCAGCGGTTTACGCTTTTATCGCGATTTATTTTATTTATGTTGCGATCGGTTCTTTACCTGGTCCGGCCTGGTTCTCGCTTATCGGCGAAGCCGTACCTTTTAATATTAGAGGCGTTTATTTTTCTAAGCGTAATCGAATTTGCGGTTTCATCAATATTTCTTCGATGGTTCTCGCTTCTTTTTGGCTGGCTTTTACTCGCGACTATGGGAAGATTATTATCGGCTTTATGGTTTTATTTTTTATTGCCGCCATTGCTCGCTTTATTTCGGCTTATTTTTTTTCTAAGCATTATGTCAGGCCGATCGAACTTAAGCCCGATTATTATTTTTCTTTTTACAGCTTCATTAAGAAATCGCTTCATAATAACTTCGGCCGCTTTACGATTTACGTGGCGGTGATGAATTTTTCTATAAGCTTAGCGGGGCCTTTTTATGCTGTTTATATGTGGAAGGATCTCGGCTTTAATCCGATTTGGTTTACAATTGTCAGCGCTTCGACGGGTATTTTTTCTGTTCTTTTTATGCCTTTTTGGGGGCGCTTCGCCGATCGATACGGTAATAGGGAAGCTCTAAAGATTTCTAGCTTTATCCTTATTCCCGCGCCCTTTCTTTGGTTGTTTTCCAATCAGCCTTTATATTTCGCCTTAGTGCCTCAAATGATTCTCGGCTTAGCTTGGTCCGGCTTTACTCTTTCGACTTCTAATTTTATTTATGATTCCGTTAGCGAACAGCGGCGGGGGATTTGTGTCGCTTATTATAATGTTATTAACGGCCTCGGCGTATTTCTCGGCGCCGGACTTGGCGGAATAATTTCGCAATTCGTAAAGTTAAACAGCCTAAATATCTTTCTTTTGATTTTTATCATTTCCGGTCTTTTAAGATTATTGGCGATGATATTCTTTTTACCGATAGTCAAAGAGATTAGCCCGAGACATCCGGTTAAGGCTAATCCGCTACGCTACTTTAGGGATGTAAAGCTGTTCAGGTCTGATTATTAAAATGAGCAAGATGTTTGTTCGGAATGGAAGGGGGGGGCGGAAAAGCCCCTTTTGCTTGTATTGTTCTTTTTTGGTCGTTGGTGATAAAATAAGAGGGTAATTAATAACCTAAAAACCATGAAAGAAACCTTAAAAAACCTAGCTAAGGCTTTTATTGGCGAGTCTCAAGCAAGGAATCGCTATACTATGTATGCCAGTATCGCTCGCAAAGAGGGATTTGAGCAAATTTCCGAAATTTTTCTTTTAACTGCTGATCAGGAGCGAGAGCATGCTAAGAAGCTTTTTGACCATATCCAAGAGTTAAAAAAGGAATTAACTCCTGAGGAAATGAAAGAGATCATGGTTGAAGCAGCGGTTCCGACAACTGTTGGAACAACGGCAGAAAACTTGGCGGCGGCCATCGGTGGTGAGAATTATGAGCATACGACCATGTATCCGGAATTCGCTAAGATCGCTAATGAAGAAGGATATCCTGAGGTTGCTAATCGGATGCGCAATATCGCGAAAGCGGAAATCCATCATGAGGAAAGGTATCAGAAGTTATTGGATAATGTGAGTGCTGGGACGATTTTTAAGAAGGAACAGGAAGTTTCTTGGGTTTGCCGCGAATGCGGTTATATGCATACTGGTAAGGAGGCGCCAGGGAAATGTCCGTCTTGCGATCATGCGCAGGCTTTTTATCAGGTTAAGTGTGAGGAATATTAATTTCTAGTAGTTAGTTGGCAGTTAGGAGTTAGTAGTTAAATGACAAAAATAAATGGGAGGAGAGATATGATTTATAAAAATCTTATTGTTTGGCAAAAGTCTATGGCTTTAACTAAACTAATTTATGATTTAACTGACAAATTTCCTAAGCACGAACAATATAATTTAGCATCTCAGATGAGAAGAAGTGCTGTTTCTATTCCGTCAAATATTGCAGAGGGTAGTCGCAGAACTAGAAAAGAATCAAGGCATTTTTATTTAATTGCTTATGGTTCTGGTTCCGAATTGGAAACTCAAATTCAGATAGCAAAAAGCGTCTATCCTGAACATGACTATATTGATTTGGATCGATTAATTGATGAGATATTAAAAATGCTAAACAAAATGACATCCCAACTACCGACTCCTAACTAATAACTCCTAACTACCAACTCCTAACTAACAACTATCTAACTAATTTTATGAAACTAAACGAAATATACAAATGCTCGGTTTGCGGCAATATCGTCGAAGTTATCCATGTCGGCGGCGGAACGCTTTCTTGTTGCGATCAGCCGATGGTTCTTCAAGCGGAGAATACGGTTGACGCCTCATTAGAAAAGCATGTGCCGGTCATGGAAAAAACTGAAACCGGAATTAAAGTCAAAGTTGGCGAAGTCGAGCATCCCATGGAAGCTTCCCATTATATTGAATGGATAGAAGTTATTGTTGACGGTAAGGTTTACCGCCAATTCCTCAAGCCAGGCGATAAGCCGGAAGCGGAATTTTTAGTCGAAGGGGAGATGATAACGGTTCGCGAATATTGTAATTTGCACGGGCTTTGGAAAAGCTAAGATCTTATGACGGAAGAATTTAAAATCCTAAGTGACTTTATCTTAAGGTATGGTTATTTAGTCGTTTTCATCGGTTCGATAATCAGCGGCGATGCTATTATTCTCGTCGGCTCATTTTTAGCTTTCCTCGGATTTTTCAATATCTTCGGTATTGCCGGCGTCGCTTTAGCCGGGCTAGTTATCTCCGATAATTTATGGTTTCTTCTCGGACATCGCTTCCAGCCGACAATGAAAAACGGCTTTAAAAAATTTTACCCAACTTGGCTTAAACGGTCATTAAGCTTTGTTCGCGGCCGCTTTAATACTGCTCCCGATCGCTATCTTGTCCTGAGTAAATTCGTTTACGGTATGAGGATTGCGGTCCTACTCCTTGCCGGAGAACAGCGGCTGGCTTATCCTCGCTTTTTCAGCTTTAATTTCTTAGGCAGCTTTCTTTGGCTCCTCGTTCCAGTTACTGTCGGCTATTTAATCAGCCGGTCTTGGGGCTATTTAGAAGGTTATAAATACGGGCCGGTTTTTATCGCTCTCTTGTTTATCGCCGTAATTGTGGTAAGATACCTACTCCAAAAGACTATCAATTATTTCTCTAATGAGTCCGGAAATAGAACAAATTAAGAATAAAATCGGAGTGGCGGAGATCCTTGGGGAGTATATCAAGCTTATCCCCGCCGGGACCAGCTATAAAGCGCTGTGTCCTTTTCATAACGAAAAAACGCCTTCCTTAGTCATTAGTCCCGCCAAGCAGATTTGGCGTTGTTTCGGTTGTGGCGAGGGCGGTGATATCTTTTCTTTTTTGATGAAAATCGAAGGCCTGGAATTCCCCGAGGCGTTAAAGGTTTTAGCGAAGCGAGCTGGCGTCGAACTTTCACGCGAATATAAAAAACAGGAAGATGATTCAAGAACCAGGCTTTACGATCTTTGTGATTTAGCCGCGCGCTATTGGCATAAGATCCTGCTCGATTCTTCCCAAGCGGAACATGCCAAGGAGTATTTAAAAAATCGGGGATTAAGCCTCGAGACGATTGAGAATTTCCATATCGGCTATAGCGTCGATTCTTGGGATGACTTGATCAATTTCTTACTTAAGAAAGGTTTTAATAATAAAGAAATATTTCTCTCCGGGCTTTCGGTTGAGAAGAGCGGTAATCGTGGTTTCTATAATCGTTTTCGAGACCGGATCATGTTTCCGATTTGGGATCATCACGGCCGGATCGTCGGTTTCGGCGGCCGCGCCTTAAAAAAAGACGAACCAGCGAAATATATCAATACGCCCCAGACGGCTATCTATAATAAAAGTGAAGTCCTCTTTGGAATCAATAAGGCTAAGGATGCTATTCGTAAAGAAGGCTTAACGATCTTAGTCGAGGGCTATATGGATGTTATCCCGTCGCATCAGGCGGGGATTAAGAATGTCGTTTCCATTTCCGGAACTGCTTTAACTGAGGAACAGGTCAGGCTCTTAAAAAGATATTCTAATAATTTGTCGCTGGCTCTTGATATGGATGCGGCCGGAAAGTTAGCGGCGCTGCGCAGTATTGATCTCGCCTTGGCGGCGGAGATGAATGTTAAGGTTGTAACCTTGCCTCAGGGCAAAGATCCTGGCGAGTGCGTTAAGAATAATCCTAACGATTGGCAAGAGGCGATTAAGCGGGCTCGGCCGGCGATGGAATATTTTTTTGAACGCGCCGTTGAGAATCGAGACGTTAATCAGCCTCAAGATAAGAAGGAGATTGCTGCTTTCTTGCTCGGCCGGATTTCTAAGATTGCTTCGCCGATCGAACGGGATCATTGGTTAAAAGAATTGGCTCAAAAAATAAATGTTTCCGAGGCCGCTTTGCGCGAAAGTATTCCGAAAGAGAAGCAGAAAATCTTTTTTCAGGCCGATAAAGCGGAAAAAACTCCGGTCGTAAAAAGACTGGAAAGCAAGGATTACTTGATTTTTAAAAGGCTACTCGCCTTACTTTTGGCTTTTCCGGAGAATCTTCCTAAAATAGCCCAAGAATTACTTTTAGAGTCAATTCCTGATCCAACTGCCCAGACTCTTTACAAAATTTTGGTATTATACTATACTAAAAACATCAATTTGTTCACTAAGCCGGATTTCGATAATTCGGAAATTGACTTGCATCAAGCCGTCTTAAAGGGCTTGGGCGAGGAGTCGTCGGCTGAAGAAGCCCTTGGATTACTTAATGAGGCTTATCTTTTGTCTCAAAAAGATTTTGGCGCGCTTGATAATAAAGAAGCGCGAGACGAAGCTAACAATCTTTTTAGGATTTTAAGCGCCAACTACTTAAGCGCCAGGATCAACAAATTGAAAGGTGATTTGGAAATTGCTGAACGGGATTTGAATAATGAGGAAATAGAAAAAGTATTATCTGAGTTAAGTCATCTTATCAGCCAAAAAAGCCATAATTCTTAAAAATAATTTACCTTTTAGAAACATGTCCACATTAAAAAAGAAGGGCATAGCTAAAAAGGGAAAAGCAAAAAAAACTGTGGCCAAGCCAAAGACGAAAGTTAAAAAGGCGCCGGTCAAGAAAACTAACTTGAAAAAACCTAAAAAATCGCCAGCCATCAAAAAACCGGCCAAAGCGCCGGTAAAAAACAAAAAGGCGGCCAAAAAGCAAGTTAGAGCAACAAAGATCCCCAAAGTTATAGTTAAAGCAGACGAAGAAGCGATATCCGCCTTGATTAAAAAAGGCCGGATGCGCGGTTTTGTTACTGAGCAAGAAGTGCTTTTAGCCTTCCCGGAAATCGAGGAATACCTTGATCGCTATGAGGAGTTCTTAATTGATCTCGATATCTTAAGCATTGCCATTTCCGAGCCGAAAGGGCTTTTAACCGCCTTCGAACTTAGCAAGCCCGTAGATAAGAAAAGTGAAAAGAAAACAGCTAAGGTTAAAGATTTAACCGATATCAATCTTGGAGAAATTTCCGCCGATTCGATCCAGATGTATTTAAGGGAAATCGGCAAGGTCTCTCTTCTTAAGACGGAAGAAGAAGTCAGCCTTGCGAAAAGGATTGAAAGAGGTGATCTTGAAGCTCGCCAGCTTTTAATCAAGGCTAATTTAAGACTCGTCGTTTCCATTGCGAAAAAGTTTACCGGTAAGAATCTCTCCTTGCTTGATTTAATTCAGGAAGGCAACATGGGGCTTTTCCGCGGTGTTGATAAATTCGATTATCGCAAGGGGTATAAGTTTTCGACTTACGCGACTTGGTGGATTCGTCAGGCGATTACTCGTTCCTTAGCGGATCAATCGCGTACTATCCGTATCCCGGTTCATATGGTTGAGAATATCAATAAGTTCCAACAGGTTGAAAGACGGCTCGTCCAGGATCTCGGGCGCGAACCGATGCCGGAAGAGATTGCTGCCGAGATGGGCGAGGAGCTCGATAAGATCAATCATATTATTAAGATTTCTCAGGAAACCATTTCCCTCGGTACGCCGGTCGGCGATGATAGTGAAGACAGCATTCTTGAGGATTTCATCGAGGATCAAAAGACAGTCAGTCCGGATCGCCAAGCGGCGCTGCAAATTCTTCGCGATTACGTTAAGGAAGTCATTTCCGAATTAACCCCAAGGGAACAAAAAGTCCTTGAGATGCGTTTCGGGCTTAAGGATGGCGTGGCGCATACCCTTGAGGAAGTCGGACAGGAGTTCGATGTTACTCGTGAGCGTATCCGTCAAATCGAGGCGAAAGCGCTCGAGAAGATTGAGAAGATTAAGGGGATTGAGAAGTTGAGGGATTATTAAGTTTTTTTTGGGCTAGTAACTTGTGACTGGTAACTTGGAAATAATATAAGGCAATGGAGGGTTGCGTTAAGAATTTTTATGATTTAAATGCCTGGAAAAATTCTCATTTATTAGTCTTGGAAGTTTATAGGGTAACAGCATCATTTCCACAATCAGAATTATTTGGATTAACTAGTCAACTAAGGCGAGCAGCTAGTTCAATTTCGGCTAATATCGCCGAAGGGTTTGAGCGCTATCATTATAAAGACAAAATTAAGTTTTATTATCAGGCAAGGGGGTCAGCTGCTGAAGTTCAGAATTTTATTATATTATCAAGGGATTTGAAGCTAGTATCGAATAATGATTGTGCTCTTATTGGTCAAAAAGCTAAAGATTCAATGCAGCTTATAAATGGATTAATAAGAGTTACTGGTAAAAAGATTAGTTAAGGTTTCGAATTATTTTACTAGTCCCTAGTCCCTAGTTTCTGGTCCCATACACATCTTGACGAAGGCCGTTATTTTTGCTAATATGATTAAGATATTTTGATCATTAAAACAAGTTCAAAGCTCAGCGGTAGCTCAATGGTAGAGCAACCGGCTGTGAATTAATACGCAGCTTTCGGAGGAAACTCCGGAATGAAGAATCAGGTGAATTCAGGGAAGCCTAATGCTTCCCCCTCCTTACGAAGGAGGGGGTTAGGGGGAGGTTAAGGTAATCCTGAGCGAAGCCTTCCGAGTAATCAGAAGGAACGTGCAGAGACTATCCCGCAAGGGAGTAGGGCTGGCTTAGGTCGGTTCGAAGCGCCTGATACCTAAAGTCGAATGACTATGGTAATGATATAGTCCACGCCTTAACGAAAGTTAGGAATAAGTGTAACCGGTAGGTTACTGGTTCGAATCCAGTCCGCTGAGCTTTAAACTTGTTTTTCATAAAAAAGACGCCGAAAGGCGTTTTTTTTGTTACGTAGCATGCTACGTAACAAAAGGTTTTACAGATTGACTTTTAAGTCGAAAAGTGGGAAAATTAAAGCATTAACTTCGTTTAAAAAGATTAAAATATGTCAGAAGAACAAAAAAAGCTTTTAGAAAAACAGCTTTGGAACGTGGCCA
The DNA here is from genome assembly GCA_964512625.1 of uncultured Gammaproteobacteria bacterium. Lineage (GTDB taxonomy): Bacteria > Patescibacteriota > Patescibacteriia > 2-01-FULL-39-33 > 2-01-FULL-39-33 > CAZEKG01. The sequence continues at coordinate 80,621 of CAZEKG010000002.1, forward strand.
ACGCCTTGCGTGGCAAAATGAATGCTGATGAATACAAGAATTATATCCTCGGTTTTATTTTCTATAAGTATCTATCGGAAAAGTTGGAGCAGTATGTCAATGATAAGCTGTTAGCTAGTGAGGATTTTAAGTTTGCCGAGATTAAAGAAAAAACCAAAGACGGCAAGGAAATTTTAGACGAGATTAAAAGCGCCTGCATCGGCCACTTGGGATTTTTTCTCAAGCCCACGGAATTGTTTTCTTATTTAGTTAAAAAGGGCCGAGGTGAAATTAAAGATCAAAGTAATTTTATTATCGAAGATCTAAAAAATGTTCTCAACACTATCGAGCAGACTTCAATGGGGACGGCCAGCGAGGATGATTTCAAGGGTTTGTTCGATGATGTTGATTTGACTTCCACCAAACTAGGCGCGAGGGAAAATCAGAAAAACGAGACAATCGTCGAAGTTCTGAGCTTACTTAGCGGCATTGATTTTAAATTGGAAGATACTAAAAGT
>CAZEKG010000002.1:81127-90432 GCA_964512625.1 uncultured Gammaproteobacteria bacterium
GTGATGCTTATGAATATTTGATCGGCGAATTTGCGGCCGGCGCCGGTAAGAAAGGCGGCGAATTCTATACTCCGGCGCAAGTCTCAAGGCTTTTGGCGCAAATCGTCACCGAAGGCAAGAAGCGTGTTCGCTCGGTTTATGATCCGACTTGCGGTTCCGGCTCGCTGTTGCTGCGAATTGGCGAATATGTTGAAGTAGCTGATTATTACGGCCAGGAATTGAATCCGACCACTTACAATCTCGGTCGCATGAATATGATTTTGCACGGCGTACCATTTGACCATTTTAGGATTTTGCAAGGCAATACACTGACCGAAGATATGTTTCCTGATTTGAAGTCTGAGGCTATTGTTGCTAATCCGCCGTTTTCCGCGGAGTGGAAAGGCGAGGCAGATCTGGCGTTGGCTCATGATGATCGTTTTTCGCAATACGGTCGTTTGGCGCCCAAGAGCGCGGCTGATTACGCTTTTGTCACGCACATGCTTTATCATTTGGCGGATAATGGGACAATGGTGGTTGTGTTGCCACATGGCGCGCTGTTTCGTTCCGGCGCCGAAGGCCAGATCAGGAAATACATCATTGAAAAACAAAATTATCTTGACGCGGTAATCGGTTTACCGGCTAATTTGTTTTATGGCACATCAATTCCGGCGACGGTTTTGGTTTTTAAGAAATGTCGCCGCGATAGCGAGGGGATTTTATTCATTGACGCCTCCAAAGAATTTGAGAAAAACAAAAATCAGAATAAGCTGACGGACGAAAATATCAAGAAGATTTTCGAGACTTACAAAGACAGGAAAGTAATAGAGAAATATTCCCATCGCGCCAGTTTAGATGAGATTAGGGAAAATGAATTTAATCTGAATATCCCGCGTTATGTGGATGCCTTTGAGGAGGAAGCGCCGATTGACGTTAATGAAGTTGCCGGTAAATTAAAGCAATTAGCCAAAGACGAGGTTGGTTTGCAGGCCAAATTGGCCGAATTTTGTAAGGAATTGGGGCTAAATAAGCCGTTTTAAATTATCTAAATTTAGATATTTTATTTAGTAATATGTCAACTTTTTGCTATTTTGTTGACATATATAGATGAATATGTTAACATTCATAACATAAGCATGGTAATAAGTTATGAATTTATAAAAAATATGACATTTAATAAAGATTATCCATTTAATGATTTGCCACTGATTCCGCCGACTGAAGGAATAAATATTGAAGATTTTTCTTCGGAACTAATAAAGGCTAGAGCCGAGATAGCTGAGTTAAAAGGGTATCTTCATTCTTTGCCGATTGATCCGATGTTAATAATATCACCGTCAATCTTGCGTGAATCGTTGGCCAGCTCAGAAATTGAAAATATTCATACCACTTTGGCTGATGTCTTGCAGGCACAGCTTTTGCTTGAAGATGTCAAGCAGGGATCTGGGGCAGATAAAGAGGTTTTGCGATATCGTGACGCCTTGATGTGGGGATTTAAACATTTAGAAGAGTATGGTTTGTCCACTAGATTGATATTGGGAATCCAGCATAGGTTGCTGCCACAAAAAAGGGAGGGATATAAAAGAGACCAAAATTTTATTGTGGATGGCTTGACTATGGAAAAAATCTATACTCCGCCAAGTCCGACAGAAATGAATCGACTGATGTATAATTGGGAAAACTTCACGAACAGCAAAGATGATAAGCTCGATCCATTAATCCGTTGCGCTATTTCGCATTATCAATTTGAATGTATTCACCCTTTTGAGGATGGCAACGGCAGAACTGGGAGAATATTAGTGGTATTGCAGTTAGTAAATGAGGGACTGTTAGGATTACCCACTTTTTTTATTAGTGGGTATTTAATACAAAATAGGGTTGCTTATTACAAATATTTGCGCGAAGTGACAGCGAACAATCAATGGGAGGGGTATATATCGTTTATGCTTGAAGCATTTTATCATCAAGCAAAAGAGACAAAGCGTGTTGTTTTGTCTGCTCGGGAGGAGCATAGCAATTTCAAAAAATTGTTAAAAATTGATTATCCGAATTTGTATTCAGCTGACTTGGTAAATGCGCTGTTTAAGTACCCGATCATTAACCCGGGGAAATTGGCCGAAGAATTGGGAGTTCATAGAGTTACTGCTAGTAGATATTTAAAAGAAATGACGGCCAAAGGCTTATTAAGAGAAACAAAATTGGGCACATATCATTTATACATCAATCATCGCCTGCTTGATGTGATGCATAATAAAAAATAATCTTAAAAATATGGAGGATAAATGTACAAAGTGCGGCAGTAGTAACATTGTCATGGTCGAATATGATCATGATCATCCCGATCATTATGACGGTATTAGTGAAATAAAATGCTTTGCTTGCGGGGTTAGAATTGGTCGCTGGTCCGGCAAAGAACTAGCAGAAGATGAATTCGAGCCAAGGGGCGGAGTAAGAAAATAGAAATAATATAAATGCCGGCCAAAACCTCAAAACCTAAAACCGCTCAAATCCCGAAACTCCGCTTTCCGGGTTTTTCCGGTGCGTGGGAGGAGAAGAGGTTGGGGGAAATTTGTGAGATTATAACAGGAAATACGCCGCCAACATCCCAAAGAGATTTTTATGACGGAAATCATTGTTTTGTTTCCCCGTTTGATATTCAGGAACGTCGTTATATAAACACGACCAAAACAAGTTTATCAGAAAAAGGTTTTTTGAAGAGTAGAAAAATTTCTAAAGATGCCGTGTTGTTTGTGTGTATTGGCTCGACGATTGGTAAGGTGGCACAAGCGGGGGTAGATTGTGCCACCAATCAACAAATTAATTCTTTGATAGCTAATTTTGAAAATAGTAATGATTTTATTTACAGTTTACTCTCTCTAAAAGCAAAAAAAATTAAATTGCTTGCGGGTGAACAAGCGGTGCCAATTATAAATAAGAATGATTTTTCTAAAATAAGGTTGTATTTCCCTTTTTTACCCGAACAACAAAAAATTGCGGAGTTTCTAGAAACGGCAGACGAATGGATTGAAAATTTACGAGCGCAAAAAGAATCTTTGGAGTCTTACAAAAAAGGAATGATGCAGAAAATCTTTTCTCAACAAATTCGTTTCAAGGACGATAATGGTAAAGATTTTCCGGAGTGGGAGGAGAAGAAGTTGGGGGAGATCTTAAAAATTGGGAGCGGGAAAGATTATAAAAATCTTAAGCCGGGTAATATTCCAGTTTTTGGAACTGGAGGATATATGCTTTCAGTTGATAAAGCATTGCATAGTGGAGAGTCTGTATTGATTGGCAGAAAGGGGTCTATAGATAAGCCATTTTATTATAAAGGAGATTTTTGGACAGTTGACACCTTGTTTTATACTTATGGATATAAAAATATTATACCTAAATTTTTGAGTTATATTTTTCAGGGTATTAATTGGTTGAAGTATAATGAAGCCTCTGGTGTTCCCAGTCTATCTAAAACAACAATCGAAAAAATAAAAGTTAGAATTCCATCGTTATTTGAACAGCAAAAAATAGCTGATTTTTTAAATTCGATTGATAATTTAATGGAACTAAAACAACAACAAATCACTCAGGCCGAGCAATGGAAATCCGGCTTGATGCAGGAGTTGTTTGTGTAAAATATTTATGGATAATAGTCCTTTTGGAAATAATTTTATGCTAGTAAATACATTTAAGACCGAATTATTTAGTTTAATAAAAAACAGCGTTGATGAGTTGATTATTCTTGAGACTCATAAAAAGGATAACTGTTATATAGCCGATAAAAATGATCAGTATAAAATCTATTCTGGTTTTATTTTGAGTGATATGAATAAGGTGCAAACTATATGTAATGTTAGCTTTTATCGTAGCAGTAGTTCAGGAAAATATTTACCGAGATTAGAATTCAAAAAGGTTAATAAAAAGAATTTAGAAGAAAAAACAACTAATAAAGAGTTTGTTAGGATTAGTTTTTCAAATTCAGATGATGGATGTGAACAGTTTTGGAAAATGATCGCTTTTTTGCGTAGATTTAAGGATTTAGTTGATATTTGTGAATTTGATAACTATTTTTCTTTAACTGATAAAAATTTGGGAACTGTCTTATCAAAAATTGCAGATATTGAAAATAAAGAAAGAGTTATAGATAATTTGGAAAGGCTGTCTAAAAATGAATTAGAAAATATTAATGACTTAGTGAGTGTAGTGAAGATTAAAGAAATTATTCAAAAATGGGAGACGAATAAAGAAAATAGTTATGAAGATTTCTGGCAAAATTTGTTTAAAGAAAATAATTTTATTCTTTCCCAGATATTTGCTTGCCCCTTTATTTTTATTCAGGAGCAGTTTTTTTGTGGTGGGAAAAAAGGAAATAATAATGGTGGAGTTGAGACAGATTTTATATATCAAAATAAATTAACAAATAATACGGCATTTATAGAGATAAAGACTCCAAAATCAAAATTAGTTAACAACAGTCTTTATTTGGGTAGAGATGATTTAGATAATAATGCCATTTATTCCATGAGTTCGGAATTATCAGGGGGAGTCAATGAGATTTTGAATCAAAGAAATTTATTTATTCAAAAGAAAGACTCTTTAGAAGAAAATGAAAAGGAACACACAAATTTCAAATGTATTTTTATAGGAGGAAAGTTAGATGATTTATCTGTTGGGCAAAAAAAGTCTTTTGATATTTATAGAAATTCTCTACGAGATGTTGAAATAATTACTTATGATGAACTTTTTGGAAGAATCAACTTAATTTTAAAATTATTGATGTAAAATAACCTATGCCCCATGAATCCGAGCAACAATTAGAAAATAATTTCATTGAATGGCTGAACCGCTTGGGATTTGCCAGTGTTAAGATTGACGATACTGACGCGTTAATCGCAAATTTACGGACGCAATTGGAGAAATTCAATCAAACGGCTTTTTCTGACGCGGAATTTTCCCGCATACTAAATCATCTCAACAAGGGCGATCGTTTTGCCAAAGCCAAAACTTTGCGCGACAGATTTGCTCTCAAGCGCGACGATGAGAGCGTCTTTTTCGCGAGATTCTTTAATATGGACGAGTGGTGCCAAAACGAATACCAAGTCGCTCAGCAGGTTACTCAAGCCGGCCGTTACGAGAATCGCTATGATGTTACCTTGCTTATCAACGGCTTGCCCTTAGTACAAATCGAGCTCAAGCGCCGCGGCGTAGAAATGAAGGAGGCTTTCAATCAGATCCAGCGTTATCATCGTCATTCTTTCAGTGGCACGCTGTTTGAGTTCGTTCAGATTTTTGTCATCAGCAACGGCGTCAATACCAAATATTTTTCCAACAATCCCAGTCAGTCTTTTGAGCAGACTTTCTATTGGACCGATGAGCAAAACCGAAAAGTTACCAAACTGGATGAGTTCACCGTCGCTTTTTTGGAGAAGTGCGCCGTGTCCAAGATGATCGCCGAATATATCGTTTTGGCCGAGTCGCTCAAGATTCCGCTGGTCTTGCGCCCTTATCAGTATTATGCGGTTAATGCGATCGAGCAGAGAGTCCGCGAATCGGAGAAAAACGGCTATATCTGGCACACGACGGGCTCGGGCAAGACTTTGACTTCGTTTAAAGCCAGCCAGATTATTTCCCGTTTGCCGGAAGTCAAGAAAGTTTTGTTTGTGGTGGACAGGAAAGATTTGGATATCCAGACAACTAAGGAGTTCAATTCATTTTCTGACGGTTCGGTTGACGGTACAGACAACACTCAGGCGCTGGTCAAACAATTAAAAGACAAAAATCGCAAGTTGATCGTCACGACTATTCAAAAATTAGATATTGCCATTGGCCGGCAGTCATATTTGAAGCAGTTTGAATACTTGGCGGACGAAAAAGTTGTGGTGATTTTTGACGAATGCCATCGCAGCCAGTTCGGCCAGACGCACGCGCGCATCAAGAGTTTTTTCAAGCGCGCCCAGCTGTTCGGTTTTACCGGCACACCGATTTTTGCGGAAAACAATGTCGGCGGCGTAACGACGGCCGATGTCTTTGGCGATTGCCTGCATAAGTATATTATCACTCACGCTATTTCTGATGATAATGTTTTGGGTTTTGCCGTCGAGTATGTCGGCCGCTACAAGCAAAAAGATCCCGACACTTTGGACGCTGATATTTTTGCCGAGACGCTGGTCGAAGGGGTTGATACCAAGGAGGTTTTGGAAAGCGCTGACCGCTTGGAGAAAATCGCTGATTATATTTTGGCCGATTGGAAAAGGAAAACCAAAGACGGCAAATTTAACGCGCTGTTTGCCGTCTCCCGCGTTGAGGTATTGAGAAAATATTACTCGCTTTTGAAAAAGAAAAAGCCGGACGGCTTTAAGTTGGCGACAATCTTTACCTATCAAGCCAATGAGGACGAGAGTGGCGACATGCTGGATGTTGATGTTTTCGCCGGCGAGGGGACGGCGGGCAACAAGCACTCGCGCGATTTTTTGGAAGCCTGCATCAAGGATTACAACAAGGAGTTCGCGACGAATTTTTCCACCGATCGTTTTTATGATTATTACCGCGATTTGCAGAAGCGGATAAAAATCAAAGAGGTCGATTTGGTCTTAGTGGTCAATATGTTTTTGACCGGCTTTGACAGTCCGCGGCTTAATACTCTGTATGTCGACAAGAATCTCCGCTATCACGGCTTGATCCAGGCGTATTCGCGCACAAATCGTTTGCTTAATTCCGACAAGCCGCATGGCAATATAGTTTCGTTCCGCAATTTGAAATTGGCGACCGATAAGGCACTGGCGCTATTCGGCGATGAGAATGCCAAGGAAATAGTTTTCAAGAAGCCGTTCGAGGAGCAGAAGAAGGAGTTTGAGGACAAGCTGGCTCAGTTGCGCGCTAAATCGCCGACAGTCGGGGCAGTTGACGGGTTGCGAAGCGAGGAAGAGAAAGCGGAATTCGTGAAATCGTTCAGGGATTTATTGCGGATTAAATCGTCGCTTGAGACTTTCGCCGAATTTTCTTTCGCCGATCTGGGGATTTCCGAGCAGGAATTTTATGATTATCAGAGCAAATATTTGGATATTCACGAAGATCGGAAAAATCACAGCGAGATTGAGTCGATTTTGGATCAGATTGATTTTGAGCTGGAGTTGACGGTACGCGATGTGGTTAATTTTGATTATATTATTCAGTTGATCGCCGGTTTGAAAAATATCAGCTCCAAAGCGGCGCGCGATAAAAAGACTGAAGATATTTTGAAATTATTTGATCGCGATGTTAAGCTGCGCAAGAAGAAAGATTTGATTCGTAAGTTTATCGAAGAGAATCTGCCGAAAGTAAAGAACGCCGATGAGGTTGAAAAAGCGTTTGAGAATTTTTGGAATAGCGAACGGTTGGATCAATTAAAAAGCGTAGCGGTCGAGGGTGATATCCCGCTGGATAAATTAGAGGAACTAATTGGAGAGTATTTGTATACCCAGAAACTGCCCAAGGAACAGGCGATTGCCGATTTGATGCCGGTCCAGCCGAAAATCAAGGAACGCAATCGAATCCTTGGCCGTATTAAGTCGGCGATTGAGAATATCGTGGATATTTTTGAGTGGTAATTAATATAAAAATATGGAATCATCCGCCGAATTTATTTACCGCAAGGAAAAACAATTTGAAAAAGAAAAAAGCCAACCAATTAGAATGAAAGATATTGGCAGAAAAGGCAAATTGGTGTTTAGGCGAGTGGCGTGGACATTTATGCCCCAGACAAATTTAGACAAGAAGGTTTTTGTGGTTGAAAGATTTATTAAGGAAAAGAAGGAGGGTGAGCATGCTTATGACGGCTGGGAAGAAGGAGGAGTAGAATATCGCTTTGGTTATTTTATTGTAGGGCAAATTGGCAGAGCCAAAGATAAGTGGATTTGGGGCCAATTCTGTCCGATCATTCCGCATGAAGATTTAGAAAAGTTATTAAAAAAATCAAAGAAAGAAAAAACTATCCTAAAATAAAGTATGAAGATTAAAAATATCAATAAATATCTCTCACTTTATAGTACTGAGAATTTTTTATTTAATAAATTGGGTCCAGAAATTAAATCCAGGGGTTACTTAATTTTTGATGATTTTTATAAGATCTGCATGTGGAAATCGAGAAGACCAAAAAATTTATATCTAAAAAATATATCATCCGTCTCGAGAATAACAAAATTAGCTTTAAAAGAGAAAGATGAAATAAAAAGAATGGAAATATTATGCGGACTATCGGGAGTTTCTGTTCCAGTAGCCTCGGCAATCCTTACTGTGGTGTATCCGACAAAATATGGAATAATAGATATAAGATGCTTAGAGATGTTAAATATTTTGGGAGAAAGAATATCAACAAATTCTAATATCAATACCTGGATTAAATTTATAAGCGTGATGAGAAAGATTGCGAAAGAAAATAATGTAACGCCGAGAGAGGTTGATATGGTATTATTTGCAATGCATCGGGAAAAGTTGGATAATGAAAACTATAAATCATTGTATAAAAAATATTGAACCATTATAATTTATGTCTATTTACTACGCCGCGATTGGATTGTGTGATAAATATGAAAAGATTAATAAATCAAAAAAACATAATTTTTATTTTATGTTCTAGGTAAATATTTAGATAAAAATGGTTTAGAATTTTTAAATATTAAATTAAATACGTAGCATGCTACGTACATAAAAAAAATATGGAAAAATACATTCGCAAAGCAACTCGCGCCGGAAAGAGAAGTATTTCAGTCATCATCCCGTCTGAAATCGTCGATGAGTTTAAAATTAAAGAGAAACAGAAGCTAATCATTACAACGAAGGGGAAGACGATTATCATCAAGGATTGGAAGTAATTTTGTTACGTAGCATGCTACGTAACAAGGAAATATCATTTCGTAATTAGTAAAACAATTATCCAATAAATAATATAAAAAAGTATGCAAAAAATCGCTACTCGGGTTTTCATTTATGCGTCAATAGCTTTTGGTATCATTGGCATCTTAGTCGTCTTGACCGGCTCCGGTCCTGATAAGGCGGATTCACCCTTAAGTGAGTTATTGATCAGGCTATTATTCATTGCTGTCTTTATCATTTTACCTTCATTTGCTCTTAGTATTGCCGGTAAATATTTGGGTGGAAAATCATAGGTTTTTTCTAAGTTGACAAAAACCTCATATTATGATATCTTATGAGGGCAGTTTGTGTTGCCAGAAACCAATCAGAAAGTCGGAAAGGAGAGGATGCGATTATGAGAGAGTTGTTGGTAATAAAACTAGGTACGGAGTGTGTCGACAAGGCAACCGGCCTTAAGGGGACCGTAACCCATTGGGCCTGTG